>JAAYVQ010000252.1 GCA_012517095.1 Phycisphaerae bacterium
GATGGTAATTCTGGGTTGCGAGATTCTGCTCAATGCCTTGCTGGATTTCTATCGCCCTCGAATTGCCGGACAATACAGCAGAAGCTGCTTTGACAGCCGTCTCTTGGGTTTGTTTAATGAACCCGGGGGCCTGTTTCACACTGTCGCCAGCGCCATCGACTATCAGTTCGGATTCCAAGTCTCCCAGACCTGGTTTTATAAGCTCCTGGAAAAAGCTATTCTTCCGCTTTTTCTATTTGCGGTGGCGGTTCTGTATCTTCTCAGTTGCTTCGTGGTGGTTCAGGAAGGTCACGAGGCCATCATTGAGCATTTTGGTTCCCCCAATCCCAAATACGGCGGCCGTCAGGTTGGACCGGGGTTTTACATGAAAAATCCATGGCCCTTCGACAAGGTCTATAGTTATCCGACAGATATTATTGAACAAATCGATATCGGATTTATCGAAAATGAAAATTCCGTCAACGAACCTCTCTTGTGGGGGAAAAAACATTACAAAGAAGAGTATAATCTGCTGGTTGCCACGCAAGAACGGGGTCCGCGAACAAAGGGAGGGCCTCCACCCGTAAGCGTAGTCAATGCGGCCGTTCCTGTTCATTACCGCGTCAAGGATTTATATGCATACCTTTATGGTTTTTACCAGGACTCCCAGTCCAGCGCAAATGGCGCCCGAGCCATGTTGGAAGCGATCTGTTATCGTGAATTAGTTCGATTCGCCGCCAGCGCTCGTATTGAAACCGATGAGACCGTCGCCCGCCAGGGTATCCAAGCCAGCTTGCTTGGCCCGGGACGAGAACCGGCTTCCGTGTATTTGAGAGAGCAAATCCAGAAGGCCGCAGATCAAGTGAATCTTGGGGTGGAAATTGTTCTGGTGAACCTCCAGGGGATCCACCCACCGGTAGAGGTGGCAGAGGCGTACCAGAGCGTGATTGCCGCTTCTCAACAAAAACAGGCCACAATCCTGAAGGCCAAGGCCGAATGGAACAAGACGCTCACGGAACTCTGTGGTTCAACAGATCAGGCCGAAAAACTGTATGCGATGGCTCAAACCTATTTGAAGTCAGCCGAAACGGACCCTGAAAAGGCCCGTCAGTTACAGGCCGAACTACGCACGGCTTTTCTGGAATCCCAGGGGGGTATCTTCCAAACGCTCAGCCAGGCGGAAGGATACCGTTTCGAGCGTGAAACGATCGCTAAGGCGATCGGACAACGGTTTCAGGGTCAATTGCAGGCCTATCAGGCCGCCCCGGTTTTGTATCGGCATTTTGAGCGGCTCGGTATGCTTGAAGAAACGCTGCCTTCCCTGAGAAAATACATCATTCTGTGCGATCCTTCGGATATGCAGATTTATCAGTTAGACCTGCAGGAAGTCCTTTCCGACAGCATTTATAATCTCACGGTTCCGAAAGAAGAAATCAAATAACTTGTATTCACAAGGGATTCAAATATGAAGAATGTCTCCGTTTTAATTTTGGTGGTTGTGATCGTCGCGATTCTTGGATTGACTTTTTTTTCCTTTCAGGTCCGGGAAACCGAAAAGGCCCTGGTACTTCGGTTTGGCAAACATGTCCGTACCATCGAGGAGCCGGGCTGGCATTTCAAATGGCCGGTCCCAATTCAGGTGGTTTACAAACTGGATTCACGGTCCCACCTGTTCGAGCGGAAAATGGAGGAAACGACAACCGCCGGCGGCGAACCCATCATTGTGTATAGTTATATCGTGTGGCGAGTGGGCGATCCTTTGAAGTTTTACAACTCGGTCATCGACCAGAAAGGGGCGGAACTCCAACTAAAGAGTCTCTTGGGCAATACTCAGAATACCACGGTTGGGAAATACTATTTCAGCGACTTCGTGAACGCAGACCCCACGCAGAATCGATTTGAAAAAATCGAAGCCGACATGTTGGCCGGTATCCAGCCCAAAGCCAGAGAATATGGAATCGAGATTCAGACTGTCGGAATCAAACGACTGGAGATCAGCGAAAAAACGACTGAACAGGTCTTTAACCGGATGAAGGCCGAACGGCAGCAGAAGGCCGATGCGATCCTCTCGGAAGGCGAGGCCATGGCCCGAAAAATCCGAAGTGACGCAGAGGCCAAAAAGACGGAATTAATGGCCGTCGTCGAAGCTCAGGCCAAGTCCATTCGCGGACAGGGAGATGCCGAGGCGGCCCGCTACTACCAGATGCTTGAGGCCGATCCGCAGTTGGCGATGTTTCTGAGGGATATTGACGCATTAAAGAAGGTTCTCAAGGAAAGAACTACCCTTGTCTTGGGAGCCGACGCCGATCCGATCCACCTGCTCAAAGAAGCGCCCGACCTCAAGCCGGCGCCTTCCGCGGCGGCCCCGGCCGGAAAGTAACGATTTTGGGTAATCGACGAAGGAAGATCCATGAGCCATAACGATCATCAACACGGTCCGGGATGCAACCACGACCACGGAACCAAGCCATCCGAACCGACGCAGATTCCGGCCCTGATGGAAAGTGACACCGCCACTCAATCCCTCCAGGACGCGTTGCGAAAGACTTTTTTCATCCTGAAGGGAATCATGGTCCTGCTGGTTCTCTGGTTTGTGACCAGCGGCATTTTCAGCGTTCAGGAAAATGAAAAGGCCCTGATTTTGCGGTTTGGCAAGATTCGGCCGTACGGAGCCGAGGGGAAACTGGTTCTGGATTCCGGTTTGAAATGGACCTGGCCGGCACCGATATCGGAAATCATCCGAATTCCCACGACGCAGCAGACCATCGAAATCGATGACTTTTGGTATTTCATGACCGACGCGGAAAAGCTGGATCCCAAAGTCGCAGC
>JAAYVQ010000253.1 GCA_012517095.1 Phycisphaerae bacterium
CCGCATGGGCATCGCCATGGAGGGCCTCAACCGCGATCAGTACCTGCTGGGCTGCAAGACCAAGATGCGCGACAAGAAAGGCGCTCGCGAGGAACTCGAACGATCGCTTTCGCGGCTCAAGACCGACCACTTCGACCTTTACCAGTTCCACCACATCCGCTTCCCCGACGAGGTCCAGAAGATCTTCGGCCCCGACGGCGCGATGGAGACCTTCCAGCAGGCCAAAAAGGAAGGCAAGATCCGCCACATCGGTTTTTCCGCCCACACGACCAAAGGGGCGCTGCTGATGATGGAGGCCTTCCAGTTCGATACCGTAATGTTCCCGATCAGCTATGTGGACTATTTCAACATGGGCTTCGGCAAGCCCGTGCTGGAGTTGGCCGACAAACAGGGCGCGGCGGTCCTGGCGATCAAGATCATGAGCGGCGGCGTCTGGAAAAAGGACGAGCCGCGATATCGCCAGTGGTGGTATCGCACGCTGGAAACGCAGGAGGACATCGACCGGGCGTTCCGCTTCACCCTGTCCCTCAAGCCCATCGTCATGGGGATCGCGCCGTCGTTCACGGAACTGGCCGACAAATCGTATCTGGGCGGACACCACTACAAACCCGCCACCGACGACGATGTCGCCACGCTCCGAAAGATGGCCGAGGGCATCAAGCCGCTCTTTGAGGACGAGGAAAAGCGCGTCGCGATGGGAATGACCAGCCGCTCGCCCTTCGATCCCGAGTCACCGTACGATACTTATCCCTGCTGCAAGGCCTGATTGGGTTATCGGTTCGAAGGAAACCATGACGCTCAAACCCTTCATCCGCGATGAACAACCGGGCGATATCGAGGCCATCGCACAAATCACCGAACTGGCGTTTCGTACCCTGGCGATCAGCCGCCACACCGAGCCATTCATCATTCGCGATCTGCGCCGCAGCGGGGCTCTGTCGATTTCGCTGGTCGCGGAGCTGGACGGGCGGGTCGTCGGACATATCGCTTTTTCGCCGGCGACGATCTCGGATGGATCGCAAAACTGGTACATGCTCGGCCCGATTTCCGTTGTTCCGGACCTGCAAAGGAAAGGAATCGGTTCGGCCCTGATCCACGCCGGGCTGGACAGGATTCGAGGCCTGAAGGCCAAAGGATGTGCGCTGGTGGGCGATCCGGCCTATTACAGGCGATTCGGTTTTCGTTCCGATCCGCGATGCACGATGGACGGCGTGCCGCAGAAAGTGGTCCAGATCCTTCCCTTCGGCAAGCGCGTGCCCAACGGAAACCTGATCCACCATGAGGCGTTCAACGCTCGGGCATAACCGGAATATCCGGCGATCCAATTGAATTCTGCAATCCTGTCCTCCGTGCATTCCTGCCGCCTCATCATTCCCGAAGGTGCGTGACACAAGGATCATGAACAATCAGGCCGGTCGGATGCGTTATTATCGGACAGTCACTGATCTTCTTCTTTCTTGCCACACAAGATCCTCCGGTTACCCGCGGCAACCTTGACAACCGGGCGTCTTTCGACCATACTATCCGCTGAAATCATCCGTCGGGATTGCCCCGCCGGTGAACGAAGTTCTATGAGGAACGCTATGGCCCCTGAAAAACCGCAGCCGATTCCGACGGATGTCGTGATGGCGTTCCGATTCACCGGCCAGGATGACTGTGATCTCATCAACGGCGTGGTCGCATGGGAGGGATTGGGCGAAACCCGCGCGTTGTTTCTGCATCGCTGTCTGGAACTGACGCTGGCGGAACTGAAACGCTCGGAACCGGCAATCGCCGCCAAAGTCATCGGGCCGGTGTTCCGTCTGCGATGCTGCCCGAAGGTGCGGCGGCTGGTGGAATTGATGCCGCACGAGATTCACCTCCAGACGAATCTGCTGGATTTTGCCCCCGAGGATCGTGCCGCCCGCGAAGCCGCGGTCATCGGCCTGCTCTGTGTCGCGTTCGTTCATCGCATGAACGCCGACTGGCACATCACCCGGCTGTTGCGGTACGGCCTGCGATTCTACCTGGCCCATCCGGACATCCAGAAGGCCACGGTCGATCAACTGCGGTCCTTCGTCGCCGATCCCGATATCGCTCCCTGGGCGGCGGCGATTGAACGAGCCGAAGACCTGCTGGGAATCGAGCTATTCTGGAACAAACTCGGCCGATGTGAAATCCTCGTCGAGGCGTTCGGCCTGGTGCATCAATCCTTTGAACAGGCGAGCTCCCGATTGCCCTCGATTCTTGAAAAGTGGATCCATGAATCCAATTATTTTGCCTCCCTGTCTCCGCAAATGACCCGCCTGTTGACGCAACCAACGCGGGTCTTTATCGACGCCGGATCGCTGGTCATCGCTTACGAATTGCAGCCGCAGGTCGTCCAGGTGATCCGGATCGCTCCGGACAACTGGCTGGATTGTTACGCCTGTCCCGAGGCGTGCACCCGGGTGGGCTTCAAAAATCTTCGCACGGAAATCTTTCACGACACCGGGCCCTTCCTGCGGGGCTGGCTGGATCGGCTTGCCGCGTACGAGCAGGACCCGGCCCTGGGCGAACTGGCCCGGATGCTCATCAGCGGTCATATCCATACCGTTCACGCCGCACTCGACGAATTGGGCCTGCGAATCGCCCGAAACCAGAATCGCCCCGAGTCGCTGCGCCTGCTCTATGCGGCGCTGTACTACTGGTTCCATTCCAACAAGGGGATCAGCCGGGCGATCTGTTTTCGAGTCAGTTATCTGCTGGAAGACATCCTGACCGAACGACCCGACAAGTTTCCCCCCAGCCGGGTCAATCGGTGTTACTTCCGCGGCGAACCGCCGGTCATTCGCGTTCGGGTGCGCCGACCGGCCGGCGTTGCGGTCTCGGATATGCGGGCGCGGGTCCAGTGGGCCGTCAACGGAGAACTCAAGCACTCGGTCCAGATGGTTCGCGTGGCCGAAATGGATCCGTCGGATACGCTCTACTTTGAAACGCATCTTCCCTCCAAGAGCGGATGGATTCATTATTCCGTCCAGATCTCGCTGGACGCAGGCCATTCGTGGGATTACGAAAAGTTCGACGAGAACTCGCACGGCCTCCTGAAACGCATGGCCGACGAACGCGGACAGCGCGTCCTGAGTCTCTATGCCGACGCCTTCAACCTCAAGCTCGACGCCATGTTGCGGCCGGTCCAGGACCCGACCGGAGCGTATGTCTATGGCTCGTTCGACGAACTGGCCGCCCAACTGCCCGAAATCCGAAAGGAGGGCTACACGCGGCTGTATCCGCTCGGCGCCCTGGAACTGGGCTGGGCGGGCGAGGCCGGGCCGGACCCGTCGGTCTTTTCGATCTACGACGGCCGCACGGTTCGCCGCGACCTGGGAGGCATCGAGGGCCTGCTGCGGCTGAAAGAAAAAGCAGATGAACTGGGCATGAAAATCCTGTTATGTACGCTGTCGCATTTTTCGCGGGCGTTTCATAGCTGGCCCTACGAGCTGCCGGTCTATATCGTCGGTCCCGACGGCAAGCTCACCCGTCGCGCCGGGTGGGACGGTTTCTGGGACGAATGGCTCGACAGCTTCATGGTCAACATGCGCGACCTGGACAACATCGAATACCTGGTCGCCATCGGCCGGGAACTGACCGAACTGGGATTCGGGCTTCGCGTGGATGTCGGCCACGGCTTTGACACCGTCTTTCCGATCCGCCAGGACCTTCCCGACACCACGCGGCTGTTCGGCCAGGTCACCGTCAAGGGATTCGAGCCGGTCGATCTGCGCGGAACCAACGAGCCGAACATTCCGCTGCTCTATATGTGTTACCGGATTCAAAAGGCGGTTCCCAACGCCCTGATCGCCTACAGCGAACAGTGGCACGGCAACGAAGTCCGCATGCTCAAGTCCTGCACGATCCCCTACAATTCCCTGATTAAAAACCTCGAAAATATCCACAGTGGCCAAGCCGTCGAGGCCTCGATGGGACTCAACAACAACCTGATGTACCTGGGCGGCATCTACCGGCGATACGGCGGCCAGACCCTGTCGTTGTTCAACACCCACGACGAGGAATCGCCGGCCAGCAACTACCAGAATATGATCTGGCCGGCGGCGGCGCTGCTGGCCCTGGGCAGTTACGGGCCGATCATGTATCACATCAGCCGGCTGCCCGGACCGGAGTTCGGCTCGTTCTCCAAACGCTTCGACGCCGCCTACACCGAATGCTGGAAGCACTGGGTCAACAACCGGTTCAGCCACCCCTGGCAGGAGGAAAATCAGGCCCGCGAAAAAATCCTGCGCAACTATCCCTACCTGCGCGGGTTCGGCACCTATCTGCGCCGGTTGTTTTCGTTCGTCGATGAGTATCCGGTCCTGACCAAGGGGGCGCTGGTTCCGCTGGCCACGCACAACGGCCGGATCGCCGCGTTTCTGCGGTGCCTGCGGGACCGCAAGATGCTGTGCGTGTTCAATTTCCCCAATCCGTATCCGGAAGGTCAGCAGGCCGTCGCACGGCCGTTCAGTCTTCTGTTCCGGGATGCGTCCACCGGCCAGCTCATCGGCGGCATCGATCCCGACCAGGTCTATGAACTTCGCGAGCGGTACAACAACACCGAAGGCAAGATGAAGTTCGGCCAGAAGGAATTCTGGTCCGGCCACGAACTGGCCCATCTGGGTTTTGGTGGCGTGCTGCCCCCGGTCTCGACGCGGGTCTTTGAGATCCTCGATAAGGAACACTCCGTGCCGGAAAAGCAGGTGTTGTTCGATTCCTTCCGTCGCTATTTCCGCTACGGTAGAAACGACCGCCCCCGGCACTGTTATGTGGCCAAGGTCTTCGCGGACAACTGCCGACCCGAACATCCGGACTTTAACCGCTTCGGCGAACGGTTCGCCCTGCTGGCCCACTGGATCCAGAGCGACTCGCAGTTCGGCGCCGCTTCGCTGGGGATGCTGCTGGCTGAGATCAGCGATAAAAACCCGCCCATGCGGGACATCGTGATTCAGTTTCTCATGCGGATCGCCGTCAACGAGGCCGACCGGTTCGACGCCGGCGTCTGTCGGGCCGCGGTGGATATCCTGCAATCCATCAACATCGGTACGATCGTACTGGTTTCGCCCGAATCCAAGTTCAGCGGCGCCTCCGGTGGTGTCGGGCTCTACACCACCGACATCGCCGACACCCTCAGCGAGCTGGGCTTTCATGTCGTGCTGGTCACGCCCCTGTATGAAAGCAATCGCGACTACATCCACACGCATTTTGCGCCTCAGTTCGACGGCTATCAGTTCACCGTGCGATTCCCCGACTTCAACGACCAGACCCAGTCCATGCTGCCCGGCTCCACCGTCGATATCGTCAACATCCTGCGGGCGCATCTGGTCCGCACCAAATACGGCAAGCGGTCACGAATTGATATTCTCTACCTGGAAAATTCGAAATACCTTGACCGCCCCTACAGCGGCTCCACCGCCGAAGACAAGATCCGCCGGGCGCGGATCCTCTCGCAGGGGGCGCTGGAGGCCCTGCGAAGCTACAATTACTACCCCTCGATCATCCAGTCCAACGAGTGGCCCTGCTGGCTGACGGCTGCGTACCTGACGACCTGGAAGGAATTTCGTGAGGATGTGCACTTCGCCGGCACAAAAGCCGGAAGCATGATGCACAACCCGCATCCGTCGTACGGGATCGTCCTGAACGAACAAAATCCCGTCAAGCGACATTACTATTGCTGGGTCCTGGGCCTGGACCCCAACCACGACTACGACCTGGCGGTCAACCGTTCCAGCCCCGACGGACACCCGATCCAGATGATGCACACCATGCTCAAAACCAGCCACTTCATCGGCACCGTCAGCAAGGCGATGAAGGAACGGATGATGCGCGAGACCTGGCTGTTCGGCCATGCCCACGACTTCTACGAGAAGGATCGCGCCGGCCTGTTCTTCGCGCGGCGAAACGGATTCAACATGGCCGCCCGTCAGCGATTCTGGTTCGGCACGCGCAAGAGCATGGTCGAGACCTGGTCGCCCGCGGCCCGAAGACGGCTGTTCTACAAATACTACACGGCGAAAAAGGCCGCCAAACTGGAATTGCAGAAGGAACCCAATATCCGTTTGACGCCCGACGGCGACGGCAATGACCATGTGATCTTCACGATGTTGCATCGGATCAGCAAGCAAAAGGGCTTTGAGCTGCTGGTCGATTGGAAGGTTTACACCAACGGTCCCCAGCACGATGTTCGCCACGAGGAATGGAATATGGGCGGCCTGACGGTGTTGGAATTTTTCCTGCAGAGCGATCCGCGGATCCAGTTCGTCATCTGCGGCCGCGTCGAGGACAGCCCCGACGGACGGCGATTCGACATGCACCTTCGGCGGATCGCCGGCCGACAGGATCTTCGGGGACGATTCGCCTATTACCCGGAAGGCAATCTCAATCCGGCCCTGTACCGCAATGTCTATGTCGGCGCCCAGTACTTCGTTATGCCCTCCGGCGGCGAGGTCGGCGAACCCTGCGGCATCAGCCAGCAGGAGGCCCACGCCGGTGGCACTCCCGTCGTCGCCCACCATCAGGACGGCCTGCAATACACCGTCTCCGACGCCGACTTCGGCGATCGCGATTTCCCGCCGAACGGGGTCAAGTTCAGCGGGTTTACGGGGAAGGCCCTCCTCGAAGCCCTTCTGGACGCGGTGGAAATCTATTATTCCGGCCAGCGGCGAAACTATCGCGACAGTCACGGCCGTCCGAAAAAAATGGACTACGACGAGCTGGTCTTCAACGCCTTCTGCCGCGATCACCGCTGGATCCGTCCCCTGCGGGATTATATCGCGATGTACACCCATGTCCTCGGTACCCGGCTGCCGGATCATCTGGACACTCTGCGAATCATCGAGGAGACTGCAAGCGTGGAGGATTCCGAGATGGGCGATGTGATCCTTCGTTATGGACTGTCCGTTCCGCAGACGATTTCGGGACTGATCAACATCCTGGGCTGTAACATCCAATCCGTTCAGCGCCGCGGGGCAGATACGCTGGTCCGCCTGCTGCGGGCGATCGAGGATCGGCATCTGACCCAACACACCCTCTTGCTGCTTCGCGAGGCAAAAGAATCGGCGAACCCGGCCCTGGCCGAATTCGCCGAAGATTGCATTCGACAACTGGCGCCTCCGACCGAGCCGGTCGCCGGCTGATCGGACGCGGGGTTATTTCTTGAGCGTATCCAGAACCTTCTGGGCCCGGCTGGTAATCTGCCGGCTCCGCGTGGCCTTCACCGCTTTTTGCATCGCCTCCGAAACCTCGGCGGGATGTTGTCCGGCGATCTTTTCCGCGATTGACACCGCGGCCAGTCCCGCCTCGTTCTGGATGGCCGTATTGTCCAGATGGCTCATCGCCATCGCCAGGGTCTCCGGCGACGGCGCCGTATCCAGCACCGACAGCAGCAGTTTCTTGTCCTCGTTGCGTTCGACCAGTGCGGCGGCTTCCTTGCACATGGCCAGCTTCTGATCGACCGCCACCCCTTCGGCTCGGATCAGGTTGATGTAGCTCCGGAGCGAAACCACTTTCAGCGCCGGCCTGGGCGCGTTCTTGGCCAGGTCCAGCAGATCGTCGGCCGCCTCGACGCCCTTCCAGTTGCCCAGCACCTGGATCGCCGCGGTCTGAACATCCTGATCGGCATCCTTGGTCGCGCCGCGAACCGCCGCCAATGCGTCGGCTCCGCCGTTGATCCCCAG
>JAAYVQ010000254.1 GCA_012517095.1 Phycisphaerae bacterium
AATTCAATGAAAAACAAAAATATATTTTGGTGTGTGTTGGGGAAATTGTAGGACTCCGAATTGAATCGTGAATCCGCCTCAGCGGATCATTGATATAGTCTATAGATTATAGATTGAAACCAATATGGCAAGCAGGTCATTAAGTTCAAAAAGGATACGGATGAGATTTATCTTGACAATATCGAGTTAGATACCTACGCTGTCCCCAAATGGCTGGAGAAAAATGGAGGCCAACAGGTTGAGAGGATCATAAGACGGAAGGAGTCGTCCGAAAGATTGGGAGGTAAACATCATGGGAAATCCCACTGAACCTTTGCTTCTTCGCAATACGGGGAAGACGGTCTATATTTTAGGAGCAGGATTTTCGCGGCCGGGGGGTGGATTGATCATGAGTACCTTCGGGATGGAGGCCTTCCGATATTTAAAGGAAAACTACAAGGAGGCAGGAAGGGCATTTGCACGAATCATCAACGATCATCGAGCCATCTGTGAGTTACTCGGACTCAATGTTTACAATATCGAACAATTGTTTTCCCTTGTGGATATGCCTGGAGATGAACAAGGAGTCAGCCTCGGAATTCGGCGCGGATTGATCCGAGCCATACTTTCGGCGATCCTGGAATCGTTTCAGCGTCGCTGTAAAGAGGATGGAGGGGGGTCAGAGTTTGGTGAATGTGTCGTACCTCATCACCATGTGTTGTCCGAGTTTTTAACAGGGGACGAAAAAAAATGTAGTCACAACTTTGCCTGGGGCGCCTGTGTTTATGAAGCATTTATATGTAAGATTCTGTCGGACCAGAACAAACCGAAACGGACAATCCAGAGCGTGGACGACCTGGATACAGTTATAACTTTGAACTGGGATTTGCTTATCGAGAGGATGATCTATGATCGATTCAAGAACATCAAGATTTTCTACGGCGACGGGATTCTCAATACGGATTGCCAATGCATCATCAACAAAGTTCCCGCCAAGCATGAAGAGTTGGTCAAGACGATTCTGTTATTAAAGCTCCACGGATCCATTCACTGGAAAAAGAACGGAGATGGGGCAGCCCCGACAAATCCCCTAAATTCCGGAAGACCTGAAAACAACAAGACCTCAAAACCCCTCGTTTCGATTATTGACGGGTGGGAAAATCAAGACAAAACGCTGATATTCGCGGCGGAAACGGGGGATACGCTACCGATGATCTTTCCGACCTGGAGACGGGAATCTCGTGATGATGATATCTTCCCGCATATGGCGGATATGGCCATCCGGCATTTACGGTTGGCAGAGAAGATCGTGGTCATCGGGTACTCGATGCCGGAGACGGATTTGTATTTTCGTTACTTGATGGCCCGGGGACTGGAGATGGCGGAGTTACCCGTAGTCGAGGTGTGGGATATTCAGAAGGAGGAGGCGATGCAGGATAAATTGGCCACTCTTTTTGGAAGGACAGCCATCAACAGAAAACGCGTGACTTATTTTGATAAGGGATTGTTGGGATTCGTGAAGAGCCACCCCCTTTCTGTGGAGGAGATCCATTAATGGATACTACCGATCATGTGAATAATAAAAATCCCGGAGACAACAGCAAGACAATCATGCAAACGGATGGAAATCAACCCGTTGAAATGGAGTACATTCCTACGGGGATTCAGGGGTTAGACGACTTACTGAACCAAGAAGGGATCGCATGTCCAGAGAATGACGGATTTCTTGGATTGATTCTCGGTTCGGCGGGTACGGGAAAGTCGATTTTGGCATTGGAAATGTGCTGTCGGTTTGCCGAGGAGAATAGCAAGAAACCAGATAATGCCGGGAATTCGCAAAAGAGATGTGCAATCTATTTGTCCCGGGAACCTTTTCAGGTTGTGAGCAAAAAGATCATCAATGGATTCAATTATTTTCATTCCGAGACCGACAAGAAACCAGACCTCGTCGAAGAAATCGGCCTGTTGAAACCGGGGGGGGTATTTATCGCCCACTTGGGGTACGGTTATGAAGACCAAGAGGGACTCCTGCGGAACATATTTGACCGTGCCCGACAAATCACCGCAGGCAAAAGTGGACCGGATGTATTGGTCTGTATCGACAGCGCGAACATTATTCGCGAAGCGGCGATGGCAAAGGTTTTCTATTCTCAAAAAGAAGAGACACCACAAGTCGATTTACTCTCCCGTGATCGATTACTGGACGCTTACAACGCGGACTTTTTCCTTCGTTTGCATGACAATATTGCACGAAGACGGGTTCATACATTCCTTGTACTTGAAGAAAAGGGCGGGGGGAACGCTCTGATCAGTACCCGTGCGGATGTATATGCGGCGGACATCGTCATTCAGTTGGGGATTCGGAATTATCCGATTCAGTACCGGGAACGGGTTCTGGAGATCATCAAGGCGAAAAACCAATATTATTACCGGGGACAACATCATTTTTCGATTGTTGGACAAACCGGGAAAATGGGTGGGACCGGTGGACGACTTGGCGAGAAAGAACGCGGAATCGTCATCTATCCCTCGGTTGCGACGCAGCTTTCAAAGTTGGCCAGAGATAAGGAAAAATATTCCTTAGAAGACAAAATCGGATTTACACTTGGGATTTCCGACCTGGATACAAAGATCCAACAAGAAATTCAATCGGTGAAAGACCAGGGATATATCAGATACGGGACGAATAGCGTATTGGTTTCAGATCTCGACATCAAGGCGACGGAAATCGGCCTTCATTTTGCGATGGGTGCACCTTGTGGTGCGCTCTATCTATCGCTGATGCACAAAGAGGAGGACTTAATAGAGACTGCAGAGCGATTTTACGGTGACATTGCTGAGAGACTTGAGGCAGAACTTCCCAATGGTCAACCAAAGATTAAATTGTGCTATTTACCCCCTGAGCATATCAGTGAACACAAATTGCTGCGGGATATCGACGAACTGATTAAGGCGAATCGAAGTGAAATGAGGAAAACCAGCGACGGCAAACGTATTTTGTCCCAGTACGCAGTTGTATTGGATAATGTGTTTGAGTTGCAATGCAAGTATCCAATGCTTGGCGATGTGAGGCATTTTCTGGCGGCGTTGTTTGAACTGTTCCGGATTCGCCGGGTTACAGCACTGGTGGTGGATACAGTGGAAGCGGGGGAGTCGAGAAATCCGCTGGAGCAATCGTTTGTGGCAGGACTTGCGGACAATGTGTTTCTGTTACGACATGTGGAATTTCGATCCCGCCCGCACCGGGTATTCTCGGTTCTGAAGCTGGTGGGTGGGGGAACACCGGATACTCTGTGGGATCTGGATGAGGAAATTGAAAAAGACGGGAAAGGCATAACGAAACTTGTGGCACGGGACACTTTCGCTTTATGCAAGAATGTCCTATCCGGAAAACCGGAGCCGATCAACATTCGGATTACGCTCTATCAAGACGAGAAGGGTTCTCCGTTTGACCAGTATCTGACGACGCGGAAGGATTTACTCCGACAACATTTTGGCCAAAATGTCAAAATTGAATTGTACGGAGCGGAGGCCCATGCGAAGGTTCAAAGTCTTTTGACTTTGCCCGGCGCTCCTCAATTCGTAGATTGTCAGATTGTCGCCCTGGATGAGTTCTGGCTGCACAGACTAATCAAGGAAAAGAGACTTGAGGACCTTTCTACCTATTTTCCCAAAGATGATCCTGAATGGGATTGGACACAATATGTGTCGGCCGCACACGATATTGCCCTCTATCAAAATAAGCCAGAAAACACCAAGGAATGGAAGGCATGGTTTAGCCAACGGTTTGCCGTTCCGGCAAGAAACAACTGCGGAATATTGTGTTTCCAACCGACGCTGGTCAAACAGGTCTTTGCCGGATCCTCCTGTGAGAGTATCGTCAAGCGATTGGTGAAGGATTCTCAGGCGCGATCCATATCCTGGGATGACCTTTTGAAACTTAAAAAGGAGTATCAACGGATTTTAGAGTGTAAACCCGTGGGAGAGGATTATCCCGAGGTTTTCTTTACTTTTTGCATGGATCAAATCGAATCTTGCGTTTGTTTTTTAATTGAAACCATTCTGGGAACAGTCAAACCCCGTCGAGATATTCGGTATATCTTAGATATCCTGAAAAGGCCGGACTCTGTAAAACAGCAGAGAAGATTTGTGATCGGGAGGAAGATTGCCAGAGGGATTCGACGAATTTTTGAACTATTGGGAAAGGATGATATTGCGTTGTTATCCCAGGGAAGATTTCGAACCTTTGAAGAGGAACCCCGTGCATTGTTCTGTCGGCAATGGATGAGCACTCTGGGTTGTTTGAAAGAGATTGGGAAGAAAGAGTATCGGAATTATTTCCGGACCCTGGAACCGTTTGAGTTGCCGATCGGCAAATCCGAATCTGCATTGCCGGTGTCGGGTACATGGTATTTGGGGATCTTGAAGGGAAGTATCGCAGTCAAGACGGGCGTTGAACTTATCAAACAGTTTACTTCCATCACGGATGAAATTTATAAGTTGGATCATTGTATCGGAATGCCGGTTCGGAAGCGATTTTACGATTCCGGATTAGGGGCTGTGTTTCGGCTTCCCTACGCAGAGGTGTATTCGGAGATCGCGAAGGTTCAGAAAAGTTTCCTTTCGGATCCGGCAAATTCGGATGAATCTAATCGATACATTCAAGTGGTTCATACAGGGGAAAAGATGTTCTATCGAACGCTTATTGACAATTATCCTCTCGGTTCCGCAGTGTTGTGGCGGATGCTTGTAAGGACGGCCAAAGAATTCCTTGCCTCAGGTGGAAATATGGGGGGAGGGCTTGAAAAATACATAAATCTTGTCGCCACAGCTGCGAATGAAATGATTGCATTGCGGGAAGGAGATAAAAGAGTGTGACGAGTGACATGGTAATGTGAGCAAGGTTCATAAAGTGTGAAAGGGGGGAAAGGGTTCCATCTCAGCGGACTTTCAACGATCCACTTGGGTTCGCAAATACGGCGAACCCATGCGGATCTGCGAGACTTGTTGTATCAGGATGAAGACACAAAAGAGGTGTTTGGCGTCGGCCTGGATATTTTTGATGATCGGGAAATTGTGATGAAGCATGAGTTGACCTTGACATTACGGCCGAATCCCAAAAAGTGAGAGCGGTGTACCCTTCGACAGGCGCAGGAAACTCAAAACGTGTGAAAGAAATCATATTTTCAATGTGCGATTTACGATGTGGGGCAGAACCATAAATGCATCGCAGGATCCCGACCCCCTGGAAGCAGAAGCGAGAAATGAGCGGTCGGAAGAAAGCCGTAACGGGGGGAATTTGGCGTGGTTTGTGAAAAATCGGTATTTTTCCGGATTGACAGGGGGGACGGAAATGGATGACATAGAGGAAGGTCTGATTCGGAATATGTGACGGAGTCGGTTGATCCGGTGCGTGGAGGAACATCGGCATATAACAGCGGGATGTTTTTGGAGGATCGTCCGGCCGGAAAATACCCGAGCGCACTTGCACCTGAATGCGCACCTTTGAGCAGCCCGGGGAGAAAACAACCACCTTTGGTATAGGGGTGGAGGATCAAACATGAAGAAGCAATGGGCGGTTTGTGCAGGTTTTATTTTCCTGGCGGGGGGTGTGGTGTGGGGGGAGACGGAGGATCTGCCGAGGGTGGTCGGCGGGCTGGCGGCCAAGGAGGCGCTGGTCTTTGCGGGGAATGATACCTTTTCCAAAGAAGAGATCTGCCGGAGTCTGTACACGGAACCGAAGGTGATTGTCGCGATGTCGCCGGGGGCGCCGTTTCGGCAGTATCTGGATTTTCTGCGGGAGGTGGTGGAACGGGGGTATCGGAATAACGGGTTTTTCCGGCCCGAGGTGAGCGTTACCTTCGACGGCCAACAGCAGAAGATTCGGGTCAACATTGTCGAAGGTCCGCGGTATCGGGAAGGGAAGATTCTTATCACCGGCATCGGGGAGGCGCTGGCGGAAGACCTGGCCGGACTGCTCAAGGACTGGAAGCAACGGGTGAAGAAGGCCCCGACCTTTATCCTGGGGCAGCAACCCGCCGTTGACGAAAAGCTCGTCGAAAAGTTTCTGGAAGGCGAATTTCTGTATCCATTTTCCTGGAATGAAACCGAGTGGGTGTGTTTTGACGAGGGGTTCGCGGAGCCGTCGAAGCAGTATGTGGATTCGCTACTGAATGTGCTGGGGGTTTACCATGCCCGGTTCGACCTGAAGGTCGTTCCGAATCCCGACAACCACACGGCGGATCTGTGTCTGGATTTCGGCAGCGAGGGGGTACAGGCGCGGATCGGGAATCTGGACATCACCGGAAACAAGGCGCATTCCGCTGAACAGGTGGCCACTTACCTGGGATTGGAGAAAGGCCAGCCGATCAACAGCATACGGATCGCACAGATCAACTCCCGGCTTCGGGAATCGGGGCGATTCCGGCGGTGCACGGTCGCCAAGACGATCGATGAGAAGCGGCCGGATCAATCGACTTTGAAGCTGATCCTGGAGGAAAATCCCGGCGTGTCACCGCTGAATGCGCCGCTGAGCGAATCGGAAGAGCTGATGCTGCGGGTCGGGAAATTTCTCAACGATTATTCCAACTGGCAGGAGGATGTGCGGCTGGAAGGGTCGATCGATCAGGTGATCCACGCCCGGTTTGAAGGGGTCGTGTCGCCGCAACGCGGGGTGATCCTGACGGAAACCGGCAGCGAAGCGGGCAACACGCTGGGGATTCGAAAGGAGGAGTTTTTATATGCCTGCCCGGCGCTGGGTCATTTCGCGTTGGCATCCGATCCGACTTTGAAGGTGGTCATGCAGTTTCAGATTGCGCCGGACAAGAAAGACGGCTGGATCGTAAATGCAGGACTGGGCTTTGCCGGAGGTTCGAGAAAGCCGGAGCGCACGGGGCTGGCGTATGATATTCAAATGGAGGTTCCGCCGGCCTATTGGATTCATGTCGCTCATCAGAAGGAATATTCGATTCGTTCGAAGGATCAGGACCTTGTTAGGATTTCGCGCCAGGGCCCGGAGACTTCGATGGACCTGATCTTCAATCGAAGCACGGGGAAGATTGTCGAATTCAAAATTACTTTTTCCCTGGGTTCGGTCTGGTGCCGGTTTGAGAAAGGCGCCCTGGAGGAACGGTTTGAGGATTTACGGACCCGGATGGCCGCGACGGGCGTTGAACCGGTTCAGACTCGCAGTTCGAGGGTGATCCTCTCTTCGGTGCTACCGATTTATCTGAGCCACTCGAATCCGTCGATATCGCTGGATCAGAAGCGGGCGGCGCTGAAGGTCTGGAACCACATCTTCTTTCACGATATCGGGGGGTGCATACCCGATACGCCCGCATCGGCTATGGACAAAGAGCGGTTCCCACTGCCGCATTACGATCTGGCCGGGTCCGACGAGAATATGACGCGATACCTTGCGGGAGTCGTTTTCAGTTTATGCCATGAGAATCTGCCGCAAGACCACTGGTTGTGGATTTTGTCGCATATCACGGTGTTGATCGCCACGGGTCACGGCGAATGCGACAGCGTGACGAAGGAGATTCAGGGGTTGTACGCATCGGACCAGATCGGCCCGGTGGGATACTATCTGATCTCGCGGGTGTTTCAAAAGATGGGGCATCTGGCGTACCGTTCGTTTCTGGAACGATCCTGGCAGTCGCTGCCGGCGGAACGATTCGGCGCGGATTGGATTCCGCTGGTGGAGGGCAAGTCGCGATTGGCCGAGATCGTGCGTTGTTCGCTGGGCAGACTGGGGGACCTCGGGCCCAACGAGATCCGGTCGGCGGAGGCGATTCTCCTGCCGGAGGCGGCCGAGGGATTCAAGGCCGGGATCCAATGGTTGAAAGACCATCCAAATCCCGAATGGCGGCCATCGCTGGAGCCGCTGCTGATGGGGATCTGGAACCAGACCCTTCGCGCGAAACTACAGGAGCAACTGGCGGAGATGGATCCGACCTTGACGGTGCGCTACCTGAGTCCGAGTATCCTGCAGGAACCGAACAATCCGGTTCTGTATAACCTGCGCGGGACATCGTATGCGATGCTGGAGCAGTACAACCCGGCCGGTTCCGATTTTAACCGGGCGATTGAATTGGATCCGAAATTCGCCATGGCGTATGCCAATCGAAGCCAGGTCTATCTCAATCTGAACCAGCATGATCTTGCACTGGCGGATTGCACCAAAGCCATCGAGATCGATCCGACGATTGCTCACGCTTACAACAATCGCGGCATCTGTTTGACGAGAAACCAGGAATACGACAAGGCCATCGCCGATTTCACAAAGGCCATCGAACTGGACTCGAAGAAGGCCGAATACTTTTTGAACCGGGGGTTGGCGCATTACAGGAGCAAGCGAATACGCGAGTCCATTGAAGATTGTACCCAGGCCATTGAGTTGAGCTCGAACAAAGGGGCATTGTATGCCCTGCGGGGCACCACCTGGCTGGAACTCAACGAGTATCAGAAGGCCCTGGACGATTATTTGAAGGCCCGGGACCTGAACTATCGAGTGGATGAAAAGATGATCCAGGAACTCCGAAACAAACTCAAACCAGCAGGGACGGAATCGGTTTTGGAGTGACGCGAGGGATTATTCGATGTGCAGCTTGTATCGGTCGAACCGGTTCCGGCGCATGAGGATGCGCGGGCTGGGATTGTTGTGCGTTTTTCTGTCGGGATTCCTGAACGGCTGCGGGATGGGCCAGGCCCGAATCCCCGAGACGGACTATCAGGCCCGGATGGGAACGGTGGCGATCGTCGCGGGCGTTGAGTCTCCGGAAATCCGGTTCAAGGGATTTGCCCAGAACAAGGGCGAGGGGGCACTGCAAGGATTTGTCGGGGGGATGGGGACGGTGGCATCCGGGCTCGGGGGCGGCGGTTGCAGCGGGGAATTGTGCGGGGCTGTCGTACTCGTTGAACTGGGTCTGATTGGAATCGGGGGCATCGTGGGGAGTGTCGTGGGGGTGATCAAGGCCCCCGGGGACAAAGAGATGCGACTGGCCGAGCAGAAGATGTTCCCACCGGCCGCAATCGCGACTCTTCAGGGATCGTTGCGGGACCAGATCGTTTCGGCCGCAACCGCCGAAGGAGCCCGGATCGTGTCCATTTCCCCGGAGCAGGCGCAGAGGGCCGCGGAGACGGGGGATTACCGCTCCTTTGGAGAGTCGGGGGTGGACACGGTGGTAGAATCGTCGATTGTCCGGGTCGGGACCCAAGGCGAAGGTATTGACAAGTTGCAGCAGATTTATATGGAAGTTCAGGTCCGAGTCATTCGAACAAACGATAATTCAGAAATATTTACACGCCATTATACCTATCTCGGCAAGCAGCTCCTGTTGTCCCAGTGGACGAACAATCGGGCAGAACAGACCGTGCATTCCCTGGCGGTGGGATATAAACGGCTCGGGGCCCACATTTATGACCATGTGTTTAAGCTCTATCCGTTTCCGGACCGGAAGTCGCATCGGGCGAAGGGTCAGGCCTGGGATGTCTTCGGCCTTGCGCCGATTCGGCCGGTTCTGAAAGAGCCGAAAGTGAACTTCTTTTCGCGAGAAGTGGCTTTGCTCGGCAATGTTGTTGGACGGGAACCAATCCTGCAATGGCAAAGGTTTCCGCGGGAAACGGACTTCCAGAAATCCCCGGAGGAGATGGGGCGCGTAAGCAATGTTCGATACGATCTGATGATTGCCCTTCTGCGCGATTCCGGCGTCAACGAGGTTGTGTATCGGCGCGACGGCTTGCCGGAGTGCAAACACCAGGTGGAAATCGAGTTGAAACCCAATCTCCGTTATGCGTGGACCGTGCGTGCGCGATTTGAACTGGATGGGCGGCAACGAGTGACCGAGTGGAGCTCGACGCATTCGGCGGGATGGGACGAGTTGACGGCCCCGACCCCCTATTCGTTCTGGTTTAAAACGCAGTGACGGATTCAACCCCTTTGCGGACGATCGGTGGTGGCCCCCCGGTTGGAAGTGTAAGGAGAGGGGGCCATGGTTTCCGTTTCACAGGAGGGGCGAGGCAAGCCAGGCCAGATCTTCGCCCCACTGGTGCAGGTAGCTTGGCGCGGAGGCCGGGGCCGGACGGCATTCGCGGATGAGAGTATCGATCCATTGGGCGACCTGTTCGACGACGGACGAGGAATAGACGAACATCGCGACTTCGTAATTGAGATAAAAGCTCCGCATGTCGAGGTTGGCCGAACCGGAAATAGCGATGTCTCCATCGATGACCATCAGCTTGGCATGAATCATACATTTGGGGTGGAAATATACGCGAACCCCCGATTGCTGAAGTTGGCGGAGGTAACGGCCTCGCGCCAGATCGGTAATCGGATGATTGGAACGGGCGGGAAGGACAATTCGAACATCGTATCCCAGGCGGCTCTGGAGCATCAGGGCGTGGAACAGGCCTTCATCGGGAACGAAGTAGGGGGTGACGACCCAGATTCGTTCTTTCGCGTCATAGAGGGAGGAAACCACGGCATCGTGAAACGGATCGCCTTGCACATCCGGGCCGCTGGCGACGACCTGGGCCCTGACATTCGATGAACCTTGATTGGCCGGATGCAGGGAGTAATCGATGGGGTCGAGCCGGTGGCCGGTGGCGAAGAGCCAGTCCTGATTGAAGATTTCCGACAGGTCGTCCACCGCCGGTCCCCTGACCTGAAAATCGGCGTCGATCCATCGGGTTGGATCGGGCGCGGGACCCATGTATTCTCCGGCGAGGTTCATCCCGCCCAGCATGGCGGTGCGGCCATCGACGATGGTGATCTTTCGATGGTTTCGCAGATTGGCGGACCATTTTCGATGGAGAGGGAGCATCGGCATAAAGATGCCGACCTGGCCTCCGGCGTCGAGGAGCGGCTTGAGGAATCGGCCGCGGACGCGATAGCTTCCCAGGGCGTCCAGCAACAGCCGGACCCGGATGCCGGAGCGGGCTTTATTGCAGAGGTGTTCAATGATCTCCCGGCCGACCGGATCGCGGCCGAGGATGAAGGTCATCACATGGATGGACTCTTTGGCATTCTGGATCATCTCCAGGAGAGTGGAGTAGGCGTACAATCCGTTGGGAAGCAATCGGACTTCGTTGCCCTCTTGCGCGGCCGGAAGGCCGGACCAAACGAGGATCCGCTCGGTTTCGCTGCGGATTTGACGGGGGTGGTCCTGGTGATTGGGATCCGCGGCATACAGTTTTTTCTTTCGTTTCGCGCGATGTCTCAGTTTGCGGCCGCCAAACAACAGGTAGGCGGGCACACCGAGATAGGGGACGACTACGATGACCCAGAACCAGGCGATGGAGGTGGAGGGTCGTTCGTGTTCGCGCAAGACGCGGGCCAGAAGAAAGGCCGCCAGGAAAAAGCCCAGTATCGTTTCGATATGCTGAAACAGGTACACGATCATTTGGTTCACCCCTGGACAATCAAAATCCAATAATCACGGTCGCATATAAATAGAATTCGAAGTCTAATACAGGACTTCGCAGTAGAGCGCCAAATGGTCCGACAGGGTTCGCCACGGATTGCCTTTGAGCAATTTCGCCGAGGCCACCTGAAGCCCGCGACAATAGATGCGATCCAGCGGCAGGACGGGCCCCCGCGCGGGGAAGGTTCGCGCGGGTCGGCCGGTGGAGGACTGAAAGACCTCCCGGGTTTGAATGCTGTCCATCAGGATGGTCGTGGCCTTGCCGTACCAATCGTTGAAATCGCCGGCGATGAGGATCGGGCAATCCGGGGGAACGCGCTGGCGGATTCGGCTGCACAAGGTTCGGACCTGCTTGTTTCGTCCCCAGTGGAGCAGGTTGAGATGGAGACAGAAGACATGCAGGGGGTCGGGCAATCCGGGCAGCGGGATTATGGCGTGCAGGATGCCTCGCTTTTCGAACCGATTCGACGAGACATCGAGATTTTCCCATTCGGCGAACGGAAACTTGCTGAGGATGGCGTTTCCGTGGTGGCCGCTGGAGTACACGGCGTTTTTTCCGTAGGCATAATGCGGCCAGACCTGGTCGGCCAGAAATTCAAACTGGGAGCCGTCGGGCCAGCCGGGGATTTTTTTTCGATGTCGTTTGTGGTCCCCCAGAACCTCCTGAAGAAAGACGATGTCGGGGTGGATGCGTCGCAAGGTGTCGCGCATTCGGTCCAGCACATAGGCGAAATTGCCGGCGGTAAAACCCTTGTGGATGTTGTAGGAGAGAATCTTCAATCGGCGTTCGGCAGTTTTTTTCATTTCCGTGTGAGTCCAACCTTTCGGATAGGGCTACCCAAGGGGAGCGATCTCTCCTTGCCGGGATTGATTATCCTGTTGTGTCGATTCGATGGCAAGGGATTTGACCGCACATTTCACTTGCCGGGCAAGCCCGATCTGGTCTGCAGACGACTGGATGGGGCGGTACAACGGACGGAAAACCCGAGATGAGTGGGATGGTCGGACTACTCCCGTTCGGTCAGAGTTGAGTTTTGGGGAGTTCGTAGAGGCCGTGGCCGGCGTCGCGGAGTTTGCCTTGGCGGCAGAGCTCGACCCAGACCTGGCGCGGGAATTGATCCGGCGGCTGGATCGCGACGACGCCGTCGGAGCCGGTGGAGAAGGGGCCGTGGCCGATCTTGGAGTCGGCGTCGAGGGCGGTGAGCTTGAGGCGTTTTTTGAAGGCCTTGAGGGCGCTTTTGAGGATTTCGGGAGGAATGGGGGCATCCTGCGGCGGC
>JAAYVQ010000255.1 GCA_012517095.1 Phycisphaerae bacterium
ACCGTTCGGTCCTCGGTTTGTACGATGCGCTCATCATGCGGTCTCCTAACAGGTACGGGTTCTGTTTGTCACGACTCAGTATCCGTACCCGGACCGCATGATTTTTTCAACTATCGATCAACGACAATCGGGACATCCTCTATGAATGATCCTCAGTCGAAGACGCAGTGAAAATATTTTTGACGCGATTGACAAGATTGACAGGATGGGTAGGAAAATCAAAGATCAAACATCAAAACGCAAAATGACAGATCAAAATGCAAAATCGGGCGGAATCATTTTCGTGGAAACGAAGAAGATACGACCTCATGGGCAAATTCATTGTACAGGATTAACAGAATTAACAGGATTTCAATTGGAACTAAGGCAGAGAATTATCGACCTTTAATATTTCGAGTTTCTTTGCAGTTCGGATCAGCGCAACGAAGATAAACACCAAACCTACCTAAAGTTGCCTCCATCGGTTTGCCGCATTTCGGGCATTCCACATCAGTGAGAATACGGTCGCCGCGACGAATCGGATAACGGTTATGGCATCTGGGATATTCCGAACAACCTACAATGAAACCGTGCGGACCTCGGACCAGAATCATCATTGAACCGCAATTTTCACATTTCCGGTCAGTCTGTATCGGGCGGCGAGTCCCGGGTGCAACTTCTGAGTCACTTCCAAACTTATGCAACTCGATCAACTCTTCGCAGGTTCTTACAAAAGGCAGGCGGCGCATGTGTTCTGTACTGCGACCTTCGCTTTGCGATAGGATGTTGAGACTACCCTCCCAAGCGATCTTTCTGTCAATGAATGCAAACTTTTGATGCAGGCCACGGCGTTCGACAACTTGTACTCCGATCCCCTTCAGCGCCTCGAATGCCATTTCGGACTGACTAAACAAGTCGCCTTGTTGCTCCCGAAACGATCGAGTAAAGACACGGATTTCAATTCCTGCGGTTACCTTCGAACTGAAGAGATTTAAGAATTGTTGTGTCCGGCTGGCGGTCAGGAATGGCGATACTATGATGATTTCGCGGATGCTGTTTCGCAGATCGGCGAAAAAAGCTGCATAGAAATTGCGCTCCGTATAGAGTGTGCCATCCTCAGGATTAATGCCATCATCATGCGGATCGAGCAATCTGGTCCATCTCTCAAAATCGGAACAGAAATAGTCATTCAGTACCTTCTGAGAGTCAATAACCGTACCTCGTTTCTGAAATTCATCCAAGACTCGAAGAAGAATTGAATTTCGAGATAACTTGGATGCCAGATAATCCAAATTGGCGACGATAACAATTTGTGCCTTTGGTCGGGTGATCGAGACATTGATGAGTTTGGCCGCCTGGCTTGCCAACTCAACTCCATTCACTAAACTTGATGGACCAAAAGAGGGTATCGGCCCTTCAGCAATATCGAAGATGATTACATCCTGTTCTAATCCTTGAAATCTATGAACCGTCGATACCTTAATATGACGGAATTGATCGCTCGATTCGTCGAGCATTATTTTGATTAACCGTGCGTGAATTGCATATGGAGCGATTACACCGAGGTTTTTAATACCCGCCCTTGCCGCATCTTCTGCCAGTTTTTTCGAAAGCACAGCACTATAGAGATTGTATCGACCACTGCGTTCCTCCAGTCTACTGCTACAGGGATTTGTAGACGATGTATCAAACAACACCAATGGATTGTTTGCGAATGGAGACTTCTCCAAAATCGTCGTGATTTTACTGAGCATGTCTGTTCTAAGAGAGTCAATGAGACTTCCATCATAGATGATTCCATTGGAAACACTCGAAATCTCGGGGTGCATTCGATATTGATGGCGCAGCATCGTCAAACGCGGTTCTGTCTTTCGTTCATCCACGGCTCGTTGAATTCCCGCTTGGTTGAAGATGTCTCTCCCGAGCCATTTCTGAGCCATCTCTGTGTCGGCAATAACGATCGGCGGCAGTTGGCGGAAATCGCCCACGACGATTACTTTCTGCGTTGCGCGACCTGCGGCAAAATAAAGACTTGGCATCGGCGACATACTTGCCTCGTCCACCAAGACGGCGTCGAACTTCTGGTCATCCATCTGCTTGGAGATGGTCGCCTTGGTTAAACTTGTGGCGATAACTTTTGCTTCACGGAGAATCTTTGCCAACAAGGCCTCAAGTTCCGCATCAATTGCACGAATCGCCGCAGTCAATTCTTCAGCCTGCCTGGTAAGTTCCGCAATCCGGGATAACAGGGCATCGGCATCCAATTGATGTTGCAAAAGCATCTCCTACGATTCTTTTGCGTATCGGTTCACTTCTGCTTGTGCCCTGTCCACGGCAACACGGATATCATCCAATTTTGCCGCTCCGGCGGTAATACTACGACGAACCACGGCAATTTTAGTTTCGATTTTGCTGACCTGTGTTTGAAGTTTAGCCGGATCCAAGCCAAAAAAGAAACGCTTTATCTTTCCCGCGGCTTGCGCCTCCACCAGCCTGGTTTTGGCCTCCTGCAATTGCGATGTGAGATCGTTCTCGTGGGACTTGGCGCTTTCATGATCTCGGACACATCGGCGCAGGTTATTTTCCAATTCCCCCAAGCTCCCGATCGCCGCTTTCTGATGGGTCAGAAGAGATTCAACTTCTCGCAAGCTGCTCAGTGTAGAATGAATCGGTCCCAATTTCGCTTGGTGCTCGTCTTTCTGCCTTTTCAGGTTTTGACCGAGTCGTTCCGCTATTTTATCGGGGATCACCATCTCAGGCAGATGCGAATCAGGGACGATATTACCATAGCGGACAAGCTTGCCACTCTGGTAATCCTCCGTGTCTAACAGGAGTTCCGCCGCACTTTGTATCGCGTGATCAGTGGCAACATTCGTGTGTGAAACGACGAGGACCCTGAGATTACAACGGAGCAAGGCGGAAATAAGAAAACCGATAGTCCTCGTCTTGCCAGTACCCGGCGGCCCCCAAATAAAATGCACATCACTACCGCAAACCTTGCGAATTGCCACAATCTGATCGTCATTCAATACACAATCCGACGGGGGAAGATTCAAGTCACCCTTATAGGAATCTGACACTGTTGGGATATATCCAAAGAGCCGTTGAGCAAGCCGGGTATCCAAAATTCTTTCACCGTTCAAAATTTCCTCGTATCGCTTTCGGAGGGCTTCGAGGAGGTACCAAAGATTTGTGATGAGCCGGGCTTCGTCGATTGACTTGCCAAAATCATGCTCAATCCCTACTGCAACTTCGCTTCCTTGTACGGAAATGATCTGGCCGGCAAACTTCTGCTTGCCCACTTCGACCTCAGCAGGTGCGTCGTCCATGACGATGAGCGGACTTTCGGTCGTGAAGATGTAAACAAAGAAGGGACCCTCGCGGCGGACAAACGACCCGTCATAAACCGTGATAATTGAACCGCCTCTTCCTTTCTTAATGGCTTCGATTTCTTCCGCCAACGCCTGGATGAACTCACGAATTAATCCCCGTTCGGTTTGCGGCAATGAACAGTTGTCATCACCGTCTGTGTGTGAAGTCGATGTTATGAAAATTGAATCTGTCATGCCCACCGCCACTCAGAATCCATAGTATTGAGCAAATTGGATAAATTTCTTGGAAACAGCTTGGCTTGGGTCATACTTCTATGAAGCATCGGCAGAATGGAAACATAAACTAACAGAGATTGGACCGCGAGAATAGAATGACCTTTGGGTTTTTGCATAACCGGTTCCTATCAAGGAATACACGAATGAGTATACGGGATTTATCCGGAAGGGAAAAGAATAATCATCGATCCAGGGGACCGAGCCCAAATATACCGAGGGCGTGGTGAACAGTTTGACGGGGGCGATGAACAATCCGCGGCTGTTTCAGGTTTCGGCCCAGGTGCAGCCGGGGAATTCCGGCGGGCCGTTAGTTATGGAAAATGGGCAGGTGATCGGGGTGGTGGTCCAGCGGCTTAGCGATCTTGGGATGCTGGAGCATACGGGGATGGTGGCGCAGAGTGTCAATTATGCCGTCAAGAGTTCGTTTGTACTGCCGCTATTGGAGGGGGTCGAGGGGTGGACCCGGCCGGAGGGGAAAGCGGACAAGGCAGATCGGTCGGCGATCATCGAGCGGGCGCGGAAGGCAGCGGTGATGGTGATGGGGTATTAATCAAGAGAAAATATCAAAGAACAAAGATCAAAAATATAAAACAAGGAATCCCTCAAAGCGGGATGCGGACACAACCGAGACGGTTGTGGTACTTCTACATCATCCACCTCCCGTTGGTCGGTGGCTGCCACCCGGGCGGAGGGATTAACCCCCGGCATGAACCCGGGGGCTTCCATGTGCGTTTAAGGGTGTATTGGAAGAAGATCCCTCCACTTCGGGCCTTCGGTCGGGATGACCCAGAATCAGGCGGGAGGCGGTCGAATGGAATCTTTCGCCCCGTTGGGGCTTGGGTGGAGGAGGGATTGAGTTCCGGGGGCTTACGCCCCCGGCTAAAAGCTGTCGCCCCTGCGGGGCTGTCTGGAATGGCGGGTATTTTCCTGAGGACAAGCACAGAGCGGATTTGAAACACACGCGCCTAACCAACATCCACCTCGTCCAAGAACAGGACTCGGTGGCTGCCACCCGGGCGGAGGGAATAACCCCCGGGATAAACCCGGGGGCTTCCATGTGCGTTTACGGGATTATTTATATCCGAGCCGGCCCCAGGTGGTCATCTGGGACTTGATGAGGTCGGGATTGTCGGGCTGGTTGAACAAGGGGGTGGTTCGCTTGGACTCGGCCTCGGCCCAACTGAGCCGGGCAATTTCGAGGGTTCGAGTATCCTTCCAGTCCCACCATTCGGAATGGCCGTCGGCATAGGACAGGACCGTTCCTTTTCCGTGCCGCATGGGGATGGGATTCCACCACTGGGGACGATCGTAATAGATGGTCCAGTCGGCGTCCCAGTTGTCCATGTAGTCGTCGATGAACAGGCCGCGGGAGCCGGAGTTTCGAATCTCGCTGAGCTTGGTGATATTCAGTCCAAGCCAGGAACTGCCCACATTGATCGACACGAACATCGAGTAGGTCCGAGTCTCGGTCTTCTGGGCGACCGGACACCGGTAGGATCCTTCGGTTTCGATATAGGGATATAACACCCCGAGGCGGATGGATTTTAGCTGGACTTCGATGGGAGAAGACGGGACCGGATAGACGACCACTCCGTTTTCCACGACGGTGGAAACCCAACCCCTGCAGGTGGGGGTGAATTGGCCGGAATTGCAGGAGGGGAAGAATCCGTCGTTGTCCTGACAATAGTTCAGGGTGGCCATCGCCAGGGTTCGGGTGTTCTGGAGGCAAACCGCGCGCTTGCCACCTTCCTTGGCGCGGTCCAGGGTGGGCACGAGAACGCTCAGCAAGAGGGAAATGACGGCGA
>JAAYVQ010000256.1 GCA_012517095.1 Phycisphaerae bacterium
ACGCCGTCATGCGGCGGATGATTTCCTGGAGGTCGTTGGGGACCTCAATCGGCGGATTGCTGTACAGGCCCATTTTGTCCTTGTGGTAGTTGACGGTAATCGTCGGGTCCTTGAGTGGATGGCCGGTCAGGACGCAGGCAATGCGTTCGTCGGGATTGATGACCCCGTCGGCGAGCAGGTGTTTGAGGCCCGCAATGGTCGCGGCGGAAGCCGGTTCGCAGCCGAAGCCATAGAGACCGACCTGGGCCTTGGCGTCGATGATTTCCTCGTCGGGAACGGCGAGGACTACGCCGTTACAGACCTCCAGGGCCCGCAGGCATTTTTTGAGGTTTACCGGCCGGGAGATCTCGATTGCCGACGCGCAGGTGTGCGGCGAAAATTTCTTCGCGGTCAGCTCGGCATAGAAATCCTGAATCACTTTGTCGTCCACATGCCCGCCATTCCAGCGCAACTTCTTGTGGTTGAATAAGTGGGTCAGTGTGTCGGCCCCGGCGGCATTGATGACGGCCAGGCGCGGTACCCGGTCGATCAGGCCAAGCTGTTTGAGTTCGGCGAAGGCCTTGCCAAAGGAACTGGAGTTGCCGAGATTTCCGCCGGGGACAATGATCCAGTCGGGCAATTCCCAGCCGAGCTGCTCGAGGATGCGGTACATGATGGTCTTCTGGCCTTCGAGCCGGAAGGGATTCAGCGAGTTGACCAGGTAGATATTCAGCTCGCGGCAGACATCCTGGACCTGCTTCATGCAGTCGTCGAAGTCGCCCTGGACCTGCAGCGTCTTGCCGCCGAAATCCATGGATTGACTGAGCTTGCCATAGGCGATGCGGCCCGAGCCGATGAAGACGGTACACTTCAGGCCGCAACTGTGGGCGTAGAGGGCCATCGAGGCCGAGGTGTTGCCGGTCGAGGCGCAGGCGCTGGACTGGGCGCCGACGCGACGGGCATGGCTGAAGGCGGCGGCCATGCCATTGTCCTTGAACGATCCGGACGGATTGAGACCTTCATATTGAAGGAAGAGCCGACCGGATTTAATTCCAAGCCGAGCGGCCAGGTCGTCGTTGCGCTGCAGAATCGTCTGGCCTTCGCCGATGGTGACCTTGTGCGCGTCGTCGCAGAAATCCAGCAGTTCGCGAAACCGCCACACGCCGGAAAAGTCCAGCGGGTTGTTGCGGGTGGCCCAGCGGGCGCCGAAGTCCGATAACTTTCTCGGTAACGGGATCCGGTTCCAATCATAGGCGATATCCAACAGATCGCCGCAGGCGGGACATTTGACCAGCGTCTGGCTGCAATCGTATTGAACCCCGCAATCGGGGTTGATACATTTTTGGAACGCTCTGTCCTGCCTGGCCGCCATAGGAATCGCTTTCTCGTTTCTGTACCGCCGGGCAACCGAACTCTCACGGCCGCCCTACACTCTATCCATCATCGACCCGAACTGTTACCACAAACAGTAAAATCGCCATGAAGTTCGGGGGTTCCTTCCATTCCTCGATAGTCCCGCCCCATAATCTACCCGCATTTTATCCTGTTATCAAGGAGATCCGGCAATTCGGCGATCCGGTCGATGCGGTGCGTCCCTTTGGGGAATCGTTTGCCAAAGTTGGTATGGGCCGACAACAGCACCGGAATCATTCCGGCGGCGTGGGATCCGCGAACATCGGCATCGATCCGGTCGCCGACGAAGATCGTCTCGGCCGGTTGTACGCCAAGCCGGCGGGCCGCTTCGCGAAACAACCGCACATCGGGTTTGCGGAATCCGAATTCATAGGAAAACATCCGAACCGGGAAAAACTCCAGAAGATCCAGGCGCTGAAGGTGTAGATCGATTGATGAAGCGTGGATGAAGGAGTTCGAAAGGATTCCCAGTTTCAGGCCGCGATCGGTCAGGGCCCGCAAAGTCTGCCGCAGATCGGATTCGATATGCGACTGCTGAGCCAGCGGTCGGTACCAGGTCTCCACCAGGCCCAGCCACTGCGGCTCGGTCAGATGGATTCCCTTCTTTTCTCCATGGCGGCGAAGAACCGCCAGGGAATCAAAGTCGTGTTTGGATATCCAGGAGCGCAACAAATTCCATCGCAGGCCGATCCAGTTGACCAGCCAATATCGCGAAAATGAGCCGACGGGCTGGCCCAGTCCCTTGAGATAATCGTAAGACAACCTCGCGGCCTGATTGAACAGGGCGTTCGGACGCAATCGGCCGAATCGCAACAAGGTCTCGCCCAGATCAAACAAAACGGCGCGCACGGTTAAACCGACTGCGGGCCGGCGGGCCTCTTTCAGGGTGTGGTCCGCGGCCTGCATGGTTTACCTCAGCGGTGGCAAATTGCTGCCGAACGCCTCGCGGATCCAGCGATCCATTTCATCATCGGAAATCGCCGAGGCCCGTTCGGCCGCATATTCAGCGTCGATCTTGTCCTTGATGTAGCCGACGCGCGGATCATGCTTGGGGATATCAATCACGAACTTCTGCTCGATATAGTGCTTGATGCCCGCGGCGCCGCTCTTGTCGGTAATCGCTACGCCGACCGGCCGCTTGAGAAGCTTGAGGGTATCGAAGCAATTGTAGATTTCCTCGTTCTTAAGCAGGCCGTCAGCATGAATCCCGGCGCGGGTCACATTAAAATCGCGCCCGACCAGCGGATAATTGGCCGGAATACCGAAGCCCAGCTCCTTCTGAGCATAGTGATAAAGCTCGGTAATCGCGGCGTAGTTGACTTTAGGGTTGGTTCCCCGGAGCTGGGCATGCTCGATGACCAACGCTTCCAGAGGCGGATTTCCCGTCCGTTCGCCCATACCAAAGATGGCGCAGTTGGCAGCGCAACAACCATAAATCCAAGCGGTTGCGGCGTTGACTTGAACCTTGTGAAGATCGTTATGACCATGCCATTCGAGCCATTCGCCGGGTACGCCGATCTTGCGAAGACCATGGACCAGTTTGGGGACGCTTCGCGGCAGGGCCACGCCGGGATACGGAACGCCGAAACCGAGCGTATCACAAAGCCGCATCTTGACCGGCCGTTTGTATTGCTGCGATAGCTTGAGCAGTTCCTGCGCGAAGGGCAAAATGAAACCGGCATAGTCGGCCCGTGTGATGTCTTCGAAGTGGCAACGCGGGTTGACGCCGTTATCGAGGGCGGCCTTGACAATGTCCAGATAATCCTGAAACGCCTGAGCTCGAGTCCGCTTGAGCTTGAGGAAAACATGGTAATCGCTGGCAGAAGTCAGAATGCCGGTCTCGGCCAGACCCAGATCCTTGACAAAGCGAAAATCGGCCGCGACCGCGCGGATCCAGCCGGTCACCTCCGGATATTTATATCCGCGGGCCTTGCACAGTTCGACGGCCTTCTGATCTTTTTTGGAATAGAGGAAGAACTCACATTGCCGGATCAGGCCGGTACCTCCGTCGATCTCGTGGAGAAAATCGTAGATCCGCAGAACCTGTTCAGGCGTGTAGGGCGGGCGGGCCTGCTGGCCATCACGAAAGGTCGTGTCGGTAATCCAAATATCCTTCGGATTCTCGACGGGAACATCAACGCCATCGAAGATAACCTTGGGAAACTCCGTATAGGGATAGGTTTCCCGATACAGATTCGGCCGCTCAATGTCCTGCACTTTGTACTGTTCTGTCATGTCCATTCTCCCGTTGTGATCGCGACAGGCGATTCGATTCTCTTATCCTTTCCAGCAGTTCTCCTGATTGATTCGTCCCCGCAGGGTATCTTTTCAATCCACGGTATAGCCGAGGAGGGAATCGAACCCTCACGCCCTTTCGGGCAGGGGATTTTAAATCCCCAGCGTCTGCCATTCCGCCACTCGGCCTGAGATAACAATCTTCGACTCAGTCCGATATCCTCTGGCGGGTATCCTCTGGACCCATTCAAGTCCGTCCATACCACGCCCAACAACCCATTTGGTTCAGGGAATCTCCCTTTAACCAAGCCAAAGCTGACATTATAGAAATGCGCCCCATCAATGCAAGAACATTCGAGCGATTGTTATTGTGAAGAAGAAAAAGAATTATTGTGAAATTCAGAACAAAACAACCCACCGATACACTGTCTCCAGGAGAATGAAAATGTAGACCTTCGGTTTCAGATTATTTCCGGATCTTTCGAGGATTCAGTGTCACAGGAAAAGAAGGAGATGGCCGTTTGCTGTTAATAACTCTCCTGATTCGGAATCGATAGTCGTCCATAAACTGAAGGATTCTCTTGAACAACGGCACAGAACGAAACTTGCGATAGGCCGTACGACTCAAATGCATCCAATGAACTTTACGGGCGAGTTGGCGGAGAGCGGCGTTGTCGGGATGATCGGCCAAGCCCAATTCGAGTGTCCGGGCGGCGGCGCAAATCCTGTACATGCTCAGGTTTATCCTCGCCGAATCCGCGGCCAGTTCGGCCGAATGGTCGCCGAGTCGCCGCGCGTGTTCAAAAAATTGCAGGGCCCCGAGATAATCCTTTCGCTGGGCCAGCGTTCGACCCAGACATTCGAAGGCCTGCGCGTTCTGATTGTCTTCATCCACGACCCGCAAAAAACATTCCGTCGCCGGATCGAGTTCTCCCAGTTCCATAAACATCTGCCCCATTGTCAGCAAAACTTCCGGATCGCTGATACTCAGGGCATATTCATCTTTCAAATATTTGACGGCCTGCTTGGTGTCGCCGGCCGCGACGGCCAACTGCGCCAGACGAAAGGCCGGACCCGGCAATCGCCGATCGTTTTGCTGCGCCGCCGAAAACCACTGATGTGCGGCCTCGCAATTCCCCTGCTTCATCGCGATCTCGCCAAGGTAGAATTTCGCGGGCGCAAAGTCCGGACTCAGCTCCAGACATCGATTGAATTTTTCTTTCGCCGGTTCGATGCGATCTGACTTGAGCAAAAAGATTCCGAACTCCAGAATGGCGTCCGTGTCGCCGGGATTTACGCGAAGTTCGGCCAGGAAATACTTCTGCGCGTTCTCGGCGTCCCCGTCGGCCCAATACGCCTGCGCGATGCGGAAATGAATCTGCGGATGCGTCGGTTCCAATTGCGCTGTCCGTTGCCAGCACCAGATCGCCCGTTTGTAGCGTTGTCGCGAAAACAGGGAGTTCCCGATATTATAAAAACAGATTGGACAATCTGGATTGATCTGCTGGGCCAGATAAAACATCTCTTCGGCCTTGTCGTGCTGATCCAGTTCAGTGTAGGCGATGATCCGGTTGCAATAGGCCGGTTCAAACGAAGGATCGACCGTCTGAATGTGTTCGAAGGTCCGCAGGGCCCGGTCGTATTGGCCGGTCCGCGTGTAATCGACCGCCAGCGAATTGAGGATTTCCGGATCGTCCGGCGACAACTCCAGCGCCTGTTCAAAGGATTCGATCGCTTCGAGATACCGCTCCATGGCGTCCAGGGTCAGCCCTTTGTTGAACAGCCAGGCGCTGTTGTTCGGATTGATCTCAATGGCCTCTTCCAACTGCGTCAAAGCCATATCCATCTGCCCGTTTTCGTACATTTCAAAGGCCATACCGGCCATGCGATCCGCGTCGTCCCACGGATTGAAATCAGTCGTGTCAAACATCGGGTACCTTCGGTTAAGTCGTCTCGGGCTTAGCCAAATCCATACGGATACTCCCTCCGCCGGGTCCTTCCGCCGGATTTACCCTGCGTATCGGCATTTTTTCAAGGGGTCTTTCGGCTCAATTGATCCGGCGGCAAATTTGGTGGTTGGTCAAGATTTTTCTGGTTTTTTGGGCCTAAGCCCTTATAATAACTCGTCTTAGAGAACAGGGATTTCCGAGGCATTCAGTCGGGCTGAATCGGGTTTCAATCCGCCCTGGAAAGGTCCCATAAGTTTGGATGGTATGTGTCGTTTGCGACACGAAGATTTGGGAGTCCGATCATGAAGGAGTTCAAAGGCCAACTGGTCGCCGGCAAGTTCCGGTATGCCATTGTCGTCAGCCGTTTCAACGAATTCATCACCGGCAAACTGCTCTCCGGCGCGATCGACTGTCTGCAGCGACACGGCGCCAAGGATGACCAGATCGCCGTCGTGTGGGTTCCCGGCTCCATCGAGATCACCGTCGCGGCCAAGAAGCTGGCCGGCGGCGGCAAATACGCCGCGGTGATCTGTCTGGGTGCGGTGATCCGCGGCCAAACCGACCATTACGACTATGTCTGCCAGCAGGTGTCGCGCGGCATTGGACAGGTGAATTACGAATCCGGCGTTCCGACGATCTTTGGCGTGCTGACCTGTGAAACGATCGAACAGGCCATCGAAAGAGCCGGCACCAAGCAGGGCAACGCCGGAGCGCAGGCCGCAATGTCGGCGATGGAAATGGCCAACCTACTCGAACAACTCGAATAATCCGCGCATGCGAATCAGGGAAGATTCATACGGGAGTCGCCTTTGAGTTCCTCCGCTCTTTCTAACCACGCCGACCACCGCCCCGACGGGCAAAAGCCCTCGATGGATCGCCGTTCGCGCGCCCGCGAGTTGGCAATGCAGGCCCTCTACCAACTCGATATCCAGGGTGATGTCGTTCTGGCCAACCTGCGGAGTTTCTTTGTTGAATCGGGCGAAGACGACATGACGCGGCAACTGGCCGAAGATTGGACGACCGGCACTTGGAAAAATCTCGCCGTCTGCGACGAACTAATCCAGAAAGCCGCCATTCGCTGGGAACTGTCACGACTGTCCTGTGTGGATCGCAGCATCCTGAGACTGGCGGTGTATCAGCTCCGATTCTGTCCCGATATCCCCGGCAAAGTCATCCTGAATGAGGCGATCGAGTTGGCCAAAAAATTCAGCGGCGATCAGTCACCGCGTTTCGTCAACGGCGTGCTCGATGCGATTCACAAGACGCTGCGTCTATCCTCCGACTCGTCCCGGAGCAAACCGTGAGAACGCTGGCCGTACTGAATCAGAAAGGCGGCGTCGGCAAAACGACCACGGTCGCCAATGTCGCCGCGGCCCTGGCCAAAAGCGGACAGCGCGTTCTGGTGATTGACCTCGATCCGCAGGCCCACCTGACCATTCACCTGGGAACCGACCCGCGGCAGATCGCGCGCGGATCCTATCAGGTACTCACCGCATCGGTTCCCATCGCAGAAGCGGCCGCACAGGTTCGCGAGAACCTGTGCTTGCTCGGCGCCAGCGTGGATCTGGTCGGCGCTGAAACCGAACTGGTCAGCGTCGTCGGCCGGGAGATCATTTTGCGCGAGGCACTGGAACCAGTCGCGGATCGGTTTGATTATCTGCTGATCGACTGCCCGCCGTCGTTGGGGTTGTTGACCCTCAACGCCCTGACGGCCGTGCAAGAGGTCATCATCCCGTTGCAGCCGCATTTTCTGGCGCTGCAGGGACTGGGAAAACTTTTGGAAACGGTTGCCATCGTCCGAAAGCGAATCAATCCGAAGTTATCCGTCAGTGGAATCCTGCTGTGCATGTTCGACCGCCGCGTAACGCTCTCGACCGAGGTCCGCAACGATATCGAAAAGTTTCTGTCCTCGGCCCGTGGAACCGATTGTGCCTGGTCGCAGGCCCAGGTGATCCCAACAGCCATCCGGCCGAATGTCAAACTCGCCGAGGCGCCCAGTTACGGCAAGACCATCTTTGAATACGATGATACCTGCAACGGCGCCAACGACTATCGTTCCGTCGCCGAGTTCATCCATCATTCTCTCGGCAAACCCATTCCGGCGGCTCCGGCGGTCGTCGAACAGAGTTCACAATCGAGTTCGGAATCCAAACCTGCAGAAGTGATCGCTTCGCCCGCCGAGATTCCATCGCCGGGAATCTCCTTGGCGGAACCTGTCGCAACGGGGATCGAACGCCCGACTGAACCTCAAAAACCGATGGTTCCCGATACGCCGCAGTTTTCCGCACCGACACCTTCGCACGCAACCCCCGTCACTCCCGTTTCAACCGTGGAATCCATACCGACACCCATCTCGGAAAATGTCCCGGTCAAGCCGAGTGAATCCGAAAACATTTCGGTCACGCAAGTATAATTACCGCGGAGAAAAAAGAAGGTTGCTTCGTGGATGAGGAGAAGCAACCTTTATCGAAAAGCATTTCATGCTCTTCTATTCGCTATGATTATTGAAATTATCACAGCGAATCAATCGCTGTCAACTCAAATCTGTTTGCTGCGACGAAAATTTTTCATCACACTCCACAATGTCACGCCTCGACATCCAGCAGGAATCGCGGATGCTCCAGGTGTCCGACAACCTTGCGAAGGAATCCCGCCGCATAGAATTCATCCACGACACGATAATCGGCGGCCAGGCAAACGGACATCTGTTTGCGAACAACAAATCCCTCGCCGGTCGGCACGATCGTATCGACGATGTTTCCGATGGATAGAATTCCCGAGGTTCCCGGCTGGGCGATCGCGAAGAACGAATGCACTCCGTACATACCCAAACCCGTCAGAACGACATTGGCGTTGGCAAAATCGTCGAGCGCCAGCGTGTTGGAGCGGGCCTTGTGCAACAGCGCGTCGCTTTCCCGCGCGATCTGCGGCAAGCTCTTGCTCTGGATATCCTGAATCACCGGCACCACAAGCCCCTGCGGCGCGGCCACGGCAAAGCCCACGCCGATGGATGGAGAGATTTGTAAGTGGTCCGGGTCTCCGTCGATCACCTGCGCGGCCATGAGGGGATAGTCCGCCGCGGCCAGCGCCATCGCCCGGAAGAAAAAGTCGTTGGTCGTCACGCGGACGCCGACGCTGCGGCTGTAGGCCTTGCGCATCTCCGTCAGCTCGGTAATGTCGGCCATGCATTCCAGGTAACAAAATGCCCCCTCGAGCTTGGCGCGGTGCATCAGTGTCCCGATCAAACGCTGAATTCGGGATAACGGAATTCGATTGTCGTGGTCCGGTTGATACAAAACGCACCTTTGCCTTGAAATTCGAGGATCCATCCGGGTGTGGGGATTGTATCGTCCGGACTCTATTTTGCAAGGGAATTCAGAGAGCTGTCACGAGTAAAAGGAGCAGAACCAATCCATTTTCATCTTTCCCGGCTTGACTTGGCGACCGGATCGTGGGATACTATAGATAGATCGTGGATCGCAGGCATGGCGGGCCTTGTCAGGGCGGCCGCCAGTCCCTTTGCACCGAAGGAAAAAAGTCCGAATCAACAAGAGGCAGGAGCCGAACGATGCAATTGGTGATCAAACAAGCCGATCAGTTCGTCAAGGAATTCCACTTTGACCAGGGACCGATTTATATCGGCCGTGAGGTCGAAAGTCAGGTGTGTCTGGCCCACGAGTCGGTGAATTACGAACACTGCGTCTTGTGCGGCGCCCAGAACCAGTGGTTCGCGCAGGACCTGGACCGACAGGGGCGGACCAAACTCAACAATCAGCCCATCCGCAAATCCCCGATCAAGGACGGCGATGTCCTGGTCGTGGGCGATTTCACCATCGAGATTCACATGGTTTCCGGCGGCGTGGTTCTGCCCTCCGAACAGGCCAAAGAGGAAGTCCTCAAGCACGCCACCCGCGCGATGAAAAACATTATCCGCCGCTACGACCAGGGAGATTCGCCGGATATCCGCATGCCTCCGGCGCGGCACAAGGATTTTCAGACGGCCCTGACGGCGATTCAAAAGGCCGACACGCCGGAACTCTTCAACAAAACCCTGCTGGCTGTCGCCCTCAAACACTTCAACATGCTGCACACCTGGGTCGGCATTCGTAAAAGCCCGACCGGCGAACTGACGCACAAGATCGGCAAGCGACGCACGGGTCAGTCGGTCGAGCTGCACGAAATTCTTTTCCGCGATCTGATCGACGAGGCCCTGTCCCGGCAGGAATACATCTTGATCCCGATCCTGCCCAAGGAGAAAATTTACGAGCGGATCCGTTCGGCTCTGATCGCGCCGATCCTGAGCATGACCGGTTGTCACGGCGTGATCTATATCGATAACGCCGCCGAGGATAACCATTACAGCTTGACGGATCTGGATTACCTGATGCTCCTGACGACCGCCGTCGGAGTGCGCATGAAGGAATTGTTCGCCAAAGACCCGCATGAACCACAGAAGGAAAGCCCCCACGATGCGACCCGAATCTCCGTGTAGTCGCCGCCGTTTTCTGGCGGGAACCGCCGCAACGGTAGCGTTTCCCTATATCGTTTCCGCCTCGGCTTTGGGCCAGGAAGGACGACCCGCACCCAGTGCCCGCGTAACGCTGGGCGCCATCGGCGTCGGCGGCCGTGGAACGGGAAACCTTCAGGGCCTGATGAATGACAATCGCGTCCAAGCCGTCGCCGTCTGCGATGTCCAGACCCGCGGCCGCGACAACGCGCAACAGATCGTCAACAAATTTTACTCCGCCGATAAGGAATACAGCGGGTGCAAATCTTTCGGCGATTTTCGCGATCTCTTGGCCGACAAAAGCATCGACGCGGTGATGATCGCCACGCCCGACCACTGGCACGCCATCACCGCCATCGAGGCGGTCAAAGCCGGTAAGGCCGTCTATTGTGAAAAACCGCTGTCACTGACGATCCAGCACGGCCGCAAGATGGTCGAGACCGTCAAGCGCTATGGCGCGGTCTTCCAGACCGGAACACAACAGCGGAGCGAGCGGGACTTTCGCCGCGCCTGCGAACTGGTCCGCAATGGCCGCGTCGGCAAACTCAAAACCATCGAAGTTGAAGTCCCCGGCAGCATGTCCATCGACGGCGACTACCTCGAGCCGGTCCCGCCGGGCATTGATTATGATATGTGGCTGGGCCCGGCGCCGATGGCTCCCTATTCGCCCAAGCGGGTGGATGCCTTCGGTTGGCGATGGATCTTCGACTATGCCGGCGGCTGCGTTACAGACTGGGGCGCCCACCACATGGACATCGCCCAGTGGGCCATGGGTACCATGCTCACCGGTCCAATCGAGGTCGAGGGCAAGGCCGTCTTCCCGACCAAAGGCCTGTTTAACACCGCGCTGCACTGGCGCTACGAAGCTCGCTACGAAAACGGTGTAACGGTGATCAACTTCGCCAAGGATGAATTCCGCCACCAGTACCCCAACGGCATTACCTTCACCGGTGACAAGGGCACGCTGTTTGTCAATCGCGGCCAGATGTGGTCCAAGCCGGAGTCGATCCTCAAAGAACAAATCGGACCCGACGAAATCCAGCTTTACAAATCCGACGATCACTACCGCAACTTCATCGATGCGATTTTAACCAAGGTTCCTCCGGCGGCGCCGATCGAGGAGGCCCATCGCTCGGTGTCGGTCTGCCATTTGGCCAACATCGCTCTGCGGCTGGGCCGCAAAATCCGTTGGAACCCGACGAACGAACAGATCCCCGATGACCCGGAGGCCTCGGAAATGCTCACCCGCCCGATGCGGGCGCCGTGGCGGATCTGATCTTTAACGACTGTCTTTCCCGGAACCGACCATGATCCAACGTTTGATCTTTGCTGCAATGACAGTATCTCTATGGTTTGCGTCTGTCAGAGCCGACGACTGGCCGCAATGGCGGGGACCTTCGCGCGACGGGCAATGGAACGAAATCGGCCTGATCGAATCGTTCGCTTCGAAGGAACCGACGCCGCTGTGGCGCGTCCCGATCGGCCCCGGATACAGCGGCCCCGTTGTCGCCAATGGCCGGGTCTTTGTCGCCGACCATGTCTATGATCCCGAAGAATCGGAACGGATCCATTGCTTCGACGCCGATAGCGGTAAGCCCCTCTGGTCCTATCGGTATCCCTGTAAATATCGCAACATCCAATATCTGGCGGGCCCGCGGGCGGCCATGCTGATCCATCAAGGCCGCGCCTTTTCGCTGGGGACGATGGGACATCTGTTCTGTCTGGATTCTGCCACAGGCCAAGTGCTGTGGCAAAAAGATCTGCAGACGGAATACCGGCTTCGGATTCCCACCTGGGGCATTGCCCCCTCGCCCATGATCGAGAGCCATACACTGATCGTGCTGGCCGGCGGCCGGGATGGAGCCGCGGTGATCGCGTTCGATCAAGCGACCGGCAAGGAGGTCTGGCGGGCCCTTGACGACCCCATCGGATATTCAGCGCCGATTGTGATCGATCATGGCGGCAAACGGCTGATCGTCTGCTGGACGGGTACGCGCGTGGTGGGCCTGGAACCTGAAACCGGGAAAATGATCTGGGAGTATCCGTACAAACATTCTCGGATGGTCATCAACATGCCCACACCCGTGGTGAAGGATGACTACCTGTTCGTAAGCGGTTTCTACGACGGCTCGCTGTTACTCAAGCTCAATCCCGACCGGACGGTCCGTTGCGTATGGCGGCGATTCGGCCCGAGCGAACAGGATACCGATGCCCTGCATTGCTGTATCTCCACGCCGCTGATGCTCGGCGAGCATATCTACGGTGTCGATACCTACGGTCAGTTCCGCTGTCTCGATCGCAAAACCGGTGACCGGATTTGGGAGGATTCGACGGCCGTGCCGGGCGCCCGATGGGCGAACATTCACTTCACACAGAACGGCCCCACAACCTGGATGTTCAACGAACGCGGCGAGCTGATCATTGCCAACCTGTCACCGCAAGGTTTCAAGGAAATCAGCCGCGCCAAGATCATCGAGCCGACCATGGTTCAGCTCGACCAGCGCGGCGGTGTGTGCTGGTCGCATCCGGCCTTCGCCAATCGCCGCGTCTATGCCCGCAACGACCGCGAACTGGTCTGCGTGGACCTGGCGAAGAAATGATTCGCCGCTATGGAGTTGCCTGCGGTTGAAACTTTCGGGCGTAAGCCATGTAATAGATCATCGGTACGACCACCAGCGTAAATAGCGTCGAGACCAATAGGCCGAAGATCAGCGACCACGCCAAACCGGAGAAGATCGGGTCCAGTGTGATCGGCCAGGCCCCCAGCATCGACGCAAGCGAGGTCAGAAAAATCGGCCGCATTCGCAAGGCCCCGGCCTCCAGCAGCGACTGGACCAGCGGCTTGCCCTCGTGCTTGCGCTCCTCCACAAACTCGATCAGCAAAATCGCATTGCGAGTGGCGATACCCGACAGGGCGATAATCCCGATCATCCCCGTCGCCGTAAAATAGACCGGGTCGAGCCAGCCATCCACCAGCTTGGCGGTAAGTCCGTTGAGCAGCCAGAAACCCGGCATGATCCCGATGATCGTCAGGGGTAGTGCCACCAATTGAATCAGCGGCAAAAGGTAGCTTTGCGTCTGATACAGCAGCAGGATGTAAATGCCCAACACCGCCACACCGAAGGCGATCCCCAGATCGCGAAAGACGCGGAGGGTGATTTCCCACTCACCCTCCCCTGCCCAGCGAATGTTCCACCCGGCCAGGGCTGGGTCCTGCTTGACCTTATCGCTCAGCGTAAAGACGGCGATCGGCGGCGGCAGTCCGGCCGTGTCGCCGAAGACATACACCACCGGCCGCAGGTTCTTGTGGTAGATCGGCTGATCGATGGTCGTCTCTTCGAAGCGTCCAAGTTCCGTCAGGGGCACCGCCGAACCTGTGGGACTTTGCAGGATGAACTGGCTCAGCCGATCGGCTCGGCTTCGCTCCGATCGCGGAAGCTGCAGGACCACCTGAACAGGATTGACCTGATCATCCAGTCGCAGCGAAGTCACCGGCTGACCCTGCACCGCCGTATTGAGCATCTCGACGATCTGGGCGGCGCTGATGCCGTGAAGATCGGCCTTGACGCGATCGACGATAAACTGCGATTGCGTCTGCGGAGCAACCAGCATATCGTCCACATCGACGACATTCGGCGTGTCCTCCATGATCTTCCGTACTCGTCGCGCAGCATCGACCATTTCGCTATAGGGTTGGCCGGTCGCGCCATAGACCTCGGCCACCAGCGTACTGATCACTGGGGGACCGGGGGGCGATTCGACGATCTTGAGGTTGGCTCCGTGCTGTCGCGCGATCGCCGTCAAATCGTTGCGAAGCCGCAGGGCAATAGCATGGCTTTGCTGGGCACGGCGTTTTTTAGCGGCCAGATTAAATCGCACATCCGCAACATTCGGCCCTTGCCGCAGATAGTAATGCCGTACCAGCCCGTTGAAGTCGATGGGGCTGGCCGTCCCGGCGATGGTTACGACATCCGTCACCTCCGGCACCCGGACCAGATACTCAGCGCACGCATGCGCCGCCGCCTCGGTCGTCTCCAGCGTTGTGCCCTCAGGCAGATCGAGAACCAGTTGCAGTTCGCTCTTATTATCAAAGGGGAGCATCTTCAGCGGAACCTTCTGCGCCATGACTAACCATCCGGCAAAACCCAAGAGTAAGACAATTACACCCAGAATCCCCCACCGCAGGGACCGCCGCTCGAACACCGGCATCATAATGCCGCGGTAGAAACGATAGAACCCGCTCTCCTCGAGGACAAACTGGGAATCGTGCTTATGCCCGGCCGCATGACGAAGGACATGATAGCTCAGCCATGGAGTAATCGTGAACGCCACAACCAGACTCATCAGCATCGCGATCGGAACATTCAGCGCCATCGGCGCCATGTACGGACCCATCATGCCGGTGATGAAGAACATCGGCACAAACGAGATGATCACCGCCAGCGTCGCCAGGATGATCGGCGGACGCACCTCATTGACGGCCCGTACCACCGCGCGATAAGGATCCAGTAGTTTCATCGCAAAGTGCCGGTGAATGTTTTCGACATCGACGATCGGATCATCGACCACCAGCCCCAGCGACAGAATCAGGGCAAACAGCGTAACACGGTTGATCGAGTACCCCAGCAACAGATTGATCAACAGCGTGATACTGAAAGTGATCGGCACGGCCAGCGCGATGATCAGCCCTTCTCGCCAGCCCAGACTGTAGGCCAACAGGGCTACCACGATCGCAATAGCCACCAGTAGCGCCTCGACCAGCTCGTTGACCTTCTCGTCGGCCGTGTGCCCGAAGTCCCGTGTGACCCGCAGATACACGCCTTCCGGCAAAACCTCCCGTTGGAATTCCTCGGCTGCCTTCTTAACCTCCTCGGCCACCCAAACGGCGTTGGTCCCTTTGCGTTTGGCCACGGCCACCGTCACGGCCGGATAATCCTCCGATCGGGAAACATCTTCGGGCAGGTCCGATTCGATCGTCAGTGGATCCACTTCGGTATAGGCCAACGGTCCCAGTGCGATCCGCGAATAGCTGGTCGCCTCGGCCGGTCCGTCCAAGACTTCGGCCACCTGCCGCAGGTACACCGGCCGCTGGTCTGTGGCACTGACGATCAGATTCGCCGCGGTCTCGGCGTTCGTAAGAAATTGGCCGGCCTGAAAGCGGATCGATTTGTCAGCCGATGTCAGATCGCCGCCCAGAAGCGACACATTCGCGGCACGAAGAGCCCGCTGGATGTCTGCCAGTCCAACCGAGTGTCCCGCCATCCGCTCCGGCCAAAGGTTCACCGTGATCTGCCGCGGACTGCCTCCGACCACATAAGTCCGGCCGGCGTTCTTGACGGCCTGCAGCCGGATCTCCAGCTCCTCGGCGATCCGCCGCAATTCATAGTCGCCATACCGGGGACTGAATAGCGTCAGATTCACAATCGGTACATCATCGATCTCGACGGGTTTGACCACCCAGCCCGTCACCCCGGGGGGAACCTGATCGATATTCGACTGGATCTTGTTGTGCAGCTTGACCCAGCTCCGCTCCAGATCTTGGCCGACATAAAACCGAACGGTGATTACGGCCTGACCCGGCAAGCTCATTGAATAGACATACTCGACGCCGGGAATCTGATAGAGCAGCTTTTCCAGTCGTGTCGAGACCTGCCGTTCGACCTCCGCGGCCGACGCCCCGGGCATTGAGACCATCACATCGGCCAGCGGAACAACGATCTGCGGGTCCTCTTCCCGCGGCGTGATCATCAGGGCCGCAGCGCCCGCGATCAAACTGATCAGGATCAGGACCAGCGACAAGTTACCGCCAAGAAACGCCTCGACGATCCGTGTCATCCAGTCGCGATGTTGTCCTTCGACCATTCCTGAATGCTGGTTTTGGTTTTCTTCACTCATAGCTGAACTCGCGGATGTCCGTTTTAGGGAATCACGACGGATTCGTTTTTCACCAGTCCGCTAAGGACTTCCACAACCTCGCCATGGGGCGGTCCCAAAGTCACAAACCGGCGATGCGGACGGTCTTCGGAATCCACAACATCAACCAGATGAAGCTGGCCTACCTGCCGGACCGCGCGGCTGGGTACCGTCAGTGCCGAGTAGTTTCCCGTCGGCACTTCCAGCGTGCCGAACTGGCCGGTGATCAGGCCTTGTTGTACGGGCAAGGAGACCTTGACCATCATCGTTCGACTTCGTGGATCGGCCTGCGGAAGAATCTCACGCACGATACCTTCCAACGAAGTGTTTAATGCGTCGATCTTCACGGCCAGCTTTTGCCCGGACGACAAATGGGTCGTAAGCGATTCGGCAACCACAGCGTGCAGTTCCGGTTCCGTGGTTGTTTCGATAACGAACAAATGCTGGCCCGGCGTAACCATGTCGCCGGGATCGATCATCTTGCGGACGAGTCGTCCATTCATCGGAGCGGTGATCGTCGTAAAGCTCAGCATGACCTGCGCCTCGTTCACCGCTGCCACGGCCTGTTCTCGCTGGGCGGAAAACCTCGCAATGTCGCTCTGTGCCGCGACGACCTGTTGCCGCGCGGCGAGCAAGTTGGCCTGGGCAATATCCCGCTGAGAGACGGCATGATCGCGCTGCTGACCCGTCGCGGCCTCGGCCGCAAATAAGGATTCAATCCGTTTCAGATCCGTCTCGGTTTGGCCAAGCTGTGCCTCGGCCGCTTGTTGCTGCGCTTGCGCGGCGCCGAGTTGTGCCTTGGCTGCGGTCAGGGCCTCTTCGGCCGCCATCGTTTGCGTCTGGGCCTGCCGAAGTTTGGCCTCGATGTCCCGCCCGTCCAACCGGGCCAGAACCGTCGTTTGACCATCCTGACCCGCGACGGCCTGTCCTTCCTGTACGGGGACTTCCAATACCTGAGCCATGATTCGTCCGGCCACTTCCACCTGTACCCGCGTTTGAACGGTCCCGACTTGTTTAAGCGTCAACGGATATTGTTTCAATTCCACCGCCGAGGTCTTGAGCGCTGGAGGAGGCGATGGCTTGTCGAGCAGGTCCTTGCCCTCGATCTTCTTGACGAAGGTTCCGGAGAGCCACAACATTAAAAAAACCAGAACGGCAACCAGTGCCGCCAGCTTTCGGCCGCCCCATACGGCCATGATTATCGAACCGATTATCCGTTTCATGGTTGTCCTTTCTTCATACCGTCGGCGAACTCGCCCAGCGCCCGTCGAAGCTGGGCTTGGACAATGCGACCTTCAAACAGCGCCGCCGTGTAACCGACTTGAGCCCGATTCCACGCCACCTCGGCGCCAAGCAAAGCATCGACCGTCGCCGTCTGGCTTTCATATTGTTTACGCAGCTCCTCCAGACCCTGCCGTGCATACTCGCGTTGCCGCATCGCGATGCGGATCTTCTCGGCGGCCTCCTGCACAGCCAGTCCGCTCTGCTGAACCTCCAGCGCGATATCCAGCGCAATCTGCCGGCCGCGCTGTTTGGCGTCCCGCAGATCGGCCTGCGCCTGGCGAATCCGCGAAGAGCTCGCCCCGCCCTCAAAGAGCGGCCAGGTCGCCGCGATTCCCGCCATCCAGCTATCCTCCGAGGCGTCCATGTGTTCGGAGTCGATCGCGTACCATGCGTGCGCCGAGACCTTCGGAATCTGATCGCCCCGCGCCGCCTGCACTCTCTCTTCGGCCGCGCGAATCATCGCCGCCGCGGCCGCAATTTCCGGCCGTTGTTGAAGAGATTTCTCAACCAGATTGTCCGGGTCGAGATCCAGGTTTTTGAGGTTCGCTTCCTCCGATGTCGAAACGCCTTGCGGCGTTTCCGATTCGCCGATCCGCCGCGCCAACAACCGCTCCATTGCCGCCTGCAACCGCGAAACGCTGATTCGGGCCGAAACCAGTTTGCCCTCGGCCTCGGCCGTGGCCGTCTGGAGCCGATATAACTCGCTTTTGAGAGCAACCTGCGCATCAATTCGCGATTGTCCCAGTTTCTCGTCGGTCCGAGCCGAGTGCAGAGCGCTCTGAGCCACCTCAATAAAACTCATCGCCTGCATCCATTGGAAATAGGTCTGGATCACCGAAGCGACCATCTCGTTTCGCGCCGCCGCCAGTTGCGATGAGGTTGCCTGCTTGTTTTGTTCAGCGGCATTGCGATTGTGTTGCCGGCCGCCGGCATCCAGGAGCATCCACTCGGCCCCGATCTGGGTGGACCAGTTTTGTTGTGTGCCGGGGAAATTGAAATTGGTCGTCGGTGTCAGCCGCCGCTGGTTGATGATGTTCATCATCCCGTAAACGGGGTTGTCGGTTGTGTTGTAGGTTTCCGACAGGACCAGACGGGGATAAAAATTCGATTCGGCCTGTTTGACCAGTTCATGGGCCGCCTGTATCCGGGCCGCAATCTGTTCCAGTTCCGGACTGGCGACCAGGGCCTCCTCAACTGCCCGTTCGACCGTTAACGGACCGGATGTAACAACTCTCGAGTTTGGATCCAGTTCGCTCTGTGTTTCCGCTGCCTGAATTTTCCGCAAAACCGAACTTCGCAGCGTTACCGCCGGGTCGGCCGATGACACCATATCAGATGGGCCGCACCCCGCGATCATCAATGCCGGAATTACACAGATCGCTCGCACATAAATTCCGCGACCAAATTGCCTCTTTCCTCTCATTTCGTCAATCCCCATGTCTGGATCGATCCCGGGATCCGCCCGATATCGACCGATCCCCATTGTAATCTTGAAAATACCCAATGCAAGCCGGGAATTATCGGATATCAAAACCCTCTATACGGTGCCAACCCCCCGGAGGTTCGCCGCTCGGTGACTCAACAATTTCTGCGAATGAACAAAATTCTGTTACCGGCCGAGCGAAGCGATCACAATCCGGTCAGAGAAGACAAGTGAAGACCGAAAACCCAAAAACCTCAGGACGAGGATAGGACCATGAAGATTCAAATGACACGATCCGAACAATTTTCCGAAGAGCTGTATTTCATGCTGATGAGTTCCACCATGCGGGACCGGTTCCAATCCCTGGCCGCTCGCTATGGCCTGGCCGGTAAGCCCCTCCGAAACGAAGTGCTCTCCGTCGGCGAACAGATGGCCCGGCGAATGGGATTGACCCTGCTCAACGCCGAAAGCGATCGCCTCGTCCGCGCCGGATAAACAGGACACCTCGAATTTTCGATTGTTCCCTTTCTTCTGTGCCCGGTCGATCCAATCCGGGCATTTTTGTTTTCCGAGAAATCCATTTTGGAATTATTGTTTTTGTGTTTTCCGAACTTGTTTAGGATTTAGTATTTAGAATTTGTCTTGATTCCATCTCACCACTTGTCGCCCTGCAGGTCGATATCGCCCGCGGGCAGCGGCCGGTATCCGATCCGCAGGAACATCTTGCCGTGGTCCGCGGGCATCTCGACGGATTTCCCGGTAACGGAATCCGTACGAACAAATCGCCGATCCATACACGGTTGCCATCCCGTTCGTTCATATACCTTCAGGATCTCGGGCCGACAAAAGAGCATTCCCCACTCGAAACCCTGCTCCGCCGCCACCTCCATCGCCGCCAGCAGAATCCGATCGACAATCCCCTTGCCCCGATATGCCGGCAGCGCGCACACATTGCCGACGCCCGCCACGCGAACCGGACGGGCGCCGATACGAATGGTACGGTCAATCACAACGGAACAGGCAACCACAGAACTCTTGTCCACCGCGATCGCGGTGAATAAGGGCACATTTCCCCGCCAATGCCGACTGGTCGAAAAGAGGCGCGAATAGTGTGGAAAACATTCCGCCAGTACCCCGCGAACGGCCGCATCGGTCATCGGGTCGATCTGCGATTCTTCGAGAATCCGGATCTCCATGCTCTCGACCCAACCGTTCAGGCCGGCCCCGCTACACCGCCGGAGACGATGAAGGCCATCGCCGCCGAGCTATCCACCGACAAGGGCCGGACGCGCTCCGAGGGAAAGATCAATAGCTGCCCGGCGAAGTTGTACGACTGCGGCAGATACACCGAAACCTCCCCCGGCAGGCCCAGACACGCCAGGTCCTCGCGCGTGACAAACCCCATCACCTTCGGCCCTCCTGCCGCAAGTTCCGCCGCCACCGGCTTGTCAAAACTTTTCCGCTCCCCCGCAAACGCGGCAATGAAATCCCGGACCGAGCCGTAGACCAGCTTTAGCAAGGGTACGCGAGTAAAGACCGAATCCAACAGAGAAAAGAACCACCGCCCCACCCAGTGGGACGCCAGAAAACCGATCGCGATTATACCCAGAACCGTGATCGCGATCCCCTGGCCGGGTACATCCACCTTCAGCAGATCCCGCAGCAGCGCGTCGAGCTTGGTCACCGCCCATACCGCAACGAAAACCGTCAGCGCCGCCGGAACGAATACCAGAAGCCCCTTGAGAAAATACCCGATGATCCGCTTAACCATATTCAATTCACCTTTCGTCAAAGTCAATTACCCTCTGCCCACAATCCTGCCGGCCAACAGGGTCTGAAAATGCCACGCCCGATGCGGCGATACCGCCGGCACCCCGAACATCGCCGCCAATACCTCCATATTCACGACGACATTGGCCGCGACAAACACCACCGGGTCGATCCACCGGTGACACAACAACCCCAACAGCCCCGACGGCCCAAAATGATATGGTGTTATCAGCATAGATGAGTTAATTCCGAATTGAAAGGGTCAGGGGTTATTTCCGTTAGTTTCTTCCGATTTCGGATCTATGTTCGAGTTGGATGTAGATCGAACTTGGATCGACTTGGAAATTAGCTCAATAAAATCATTCCAATCTTGTTCATTTGAAAACCAGAATTTTGGAAACACAGTGTGTTGCATGTATTGGTGGAACAAATAAATTGCATGGGGGGTCACCCGAAAACCAACAAAACCAGTCCACTGATATTCGAGCTTATGGTCTGGCATGGCATACTGAAGTCCCTTCTCTGTGGCCTGAATGTGCTCTTGCTTCTGAAGATACTCTTTATTTTTGTTCCATTCTCTCCAGGGCCAAAGGTGATAATTCCAGATAATATCACCTTGAATTATGAGAATTACAAATATACTGCACGGCAACAGCATTCGATCGATCATACAGCTCAAGATAATCAGGCATATTACCGACACTTGCTTGAAGGCGATCCAATATGGAAGCTTACCTCTTTTCTGTAGCGTATAAAGTTGATACCATTTTTTGTATTGCTGCCAATTCATTGAACAAGTAATGCTGACCTGCATGTCATCCTCCCAGATAAGAACCGGACATCAGATACTTCTGCACATACTCCTTCACCGCATCCTCCATCACCATCATCGGCCGGTCATATCCGGCCGCGCAGAGTCGCGTCATATCCGCGCAGGTGTAATACTGATACTGGTCGCGGAGGACCTCCGGCATCTCGATGTAATCGATTGCCGCCGGACGTCCCATCGCCGCAAACACCGCCATCGCCAGGTCGTTCCAGCTCCGTGCCTGCCCCGTGCCGACATTAAAAATCCCGCACAGTTCGCGCCGCTCCAGGAAAAACAGCGTCATCTCCACCGCATCCCGGACATACAGAAAATCCCGCACCTGTCCGCCGTCGGTGTACTCGGACCTGTACGACTTAAACAACCCCACCCGTCCCTTGTCGCGGATCTGCTCGAAGGCCTTGAGGATAAAGCTCCGCATCTGGCCTTTGTGATATTCGTTGGGCCCATACACATTGAAATACTTCAGCCCCACGATGTGATCCAGCAGATGATTGCGCTTGGCCCACTGATCGAACATCTGCTTGGAATAGCCATACATATTCAGCGGCCGCAACTGATCGATCCGCTCCTGATCATCGACGAACCCCTGCGACCCGTCGCCGTAGGTCGCCGCGCTGGACGCATAGATAAATCGGATCCGCCGCTCGACTGCGAATTCCGCCAGCCGCTTGCTGCACTCGAAGTTGTTCTTCGCCAGATAGCTGCAATCGCTCTCGGTCGTCGAAGAGCACGCCCCCAGATGAAAGATCGCCTCCAGCCCCAGCCCCTCACCCTCGGCCTGGAGCCGCGAATAAAAATCCTCCGCCTCCAGGTAATCCGCATACCGCAGATTCCGAAGGTTTTTCCATTTCTCGTCCCGCCCCAGGATATCCACAATCAGGATGTCGTCGATCCCGCGGGCATTCAGCCCCGCCACGATCGCAGATCCGATAAATCCCGCCCCGCCGGTCACAAGAATCATAGGCATTCCCAAATCAAACCCGGGTGATTTTCATCAATCCGGCCGATCAACATACGGAATACCCACCTCCCTGTCAACCGAAATGAACATCCCCCTTGCTTTCTCGTTATCGGACCATCCCTCGTCCTCTGCCGCCGCGCATAAAAAAGACCGGCCAAACAAGCCGGTCTCTCAAGTCCCACCAAACAAGTTTTATTTCAGGTCCCCTCGGCCACCCTCAGCACAGAGCGATGTAGCTGGCGATGGCAAGAAACAGAATCCGCTTTTTCGTGGCCACAAACGGCGCCCACACAGTCCAGTAGAATTTACTCATGTCATGCTCCCTTCCAAAAACCCCCCGGATCCGAAGCCAAACCGAATCCACTTATCAAGAGTTATTCTACCAAAAAGGGGATTCAAATGCAAGGGATTTATTTTTCGTAAGTCGTTTATTTACAAAGACTTACAGACATGCAATTGGATGCGAAATAACTCGATCGGCTAATTGTCGGCTATTTCGATTTCGGCGACACTTTAAGCTTCTCGAGCTTGGCCTTCACGATGGCTCCGAGCTTGGCCAATTCGACCGGCTTGGTGATGTAATCGCTGGCCCCGATGTCGAATGCCTGATCGATATCGCCGATCTTGGTTCGCCCCGTCAACATGAAAACCGGGATCAACTCCGTCACAGGATCATGCCGCAACTCGCTGAGAACCTCCAACCCATCCATTCCGGGCATCGTCGTATCCAGCAGAATCACCGCCGGCGGCGATTTCTTCGCCTTTTCCAACGCCTCCGGCCCGTTGTCGGCCAGCGATACCCGGAATCCCGCCAGGCGCAGATAATACTCCACCAGCTCCAGAAAGTCCGGGTCGTCATCCACAACCAAAATTGGTATCCGTTCTGCCATGGGAATCCTGCCGAAAGTTAACCACCCTCCTTATCGGCCATTTCGACCGTCCACTTTCGATCAGGGAATTGGGTCGGCCCTTACGGAAGAATAAACGGCTTTACCCCCGAAGAATAGATGGGTTCGTCCGGTTTATCGGTCTCGATCAGGATCGCTTCCGTATTCGGCAACCGTTCGATCAACTCCAACCCTCTGTCTTTTCCCATCACCGTCACCGTCGTCGAAAGCGCATCGGCCTCTAATCCCGTCCTGGCCAGAATCGTCACGCTCGATAAACCCATCACTCCCCGCCGTGTCGTGGGATTGAGAATATGATTGACCTTCTGCCCCTCGACGAAGATCGATCGTTCATAGTCCCCGCTGGTCGCCACCGCCCAGTCATTGAGCCGCAGACTAAGTTGAATGTGATTGGTGTCCGTCGGGTCCCGCATCCCGATCTTCCATTCACTTTTGCCCACCGGCCGGCCGAAGGTCCGAATGTTGCCGCCGAGGTTGACCATCCCGCCGACCGCCCCGCTGTTTCGCAGCGATTCAATTGCCCGATCGACCGCATACCCCTTGCCGATCGCCCCCAGGTCCAGCCGCATCCCCGCAACCGCAAACCGCACCGACCGCTCGTCCGGATCGAGAATCAGTTTCTCATAGCCCACCTTCGCCCGCGCCCCCGTGAGCTGTTCCTCTGTCGGTGTCGTGTTTGTCCGTCCGGCCTTGCGCCACAGATCCACCAACGGCCCGATCGTGATGTCAAATCCCCCTTCGCTCAGTCGGCTGTACTCGACCGAGGTCTGCAACAAGCCAAACAGTTCCTCGCTGACCACGACCTTCCCGCCGAACGCCTCACGATTGACCTTCGATAG
>JAAYVQ010000257.1 GCA_012517095.1 Phycisphaerae bacterium
CACCGGGGCCAACGACCCGGTGTGGCTGAAGCTGGCCCGCAAGGGCAATGTCTTTGCGGCCTGGTGGGCGCCCGATGCGGCCGGCAACCCGGGACCGTGGAGCAACCCGATCCTGACGGTGGTGTCGATGCCGGCGTCGGTATACCTGGGACTGGCCACGACATCCCATGCCAACGGGACACAGGTGATGGCGGAGTACATCGACTATGCCGCAGGACCATTGACCAGCTTCCCGCCGTTGCCGGCGTTGACTTCTTCGGTAAGCGGCGTGCCGACAGGAGGACTGGGCCATATGGCCGTCCGTGAGGTGATCCAGAATGGGATCATAGAAAGCCAGGAGGCCTGTTACGGTTCGCTGGCTTCGGGGGCCGGGACGATCACTGACTACACGGATGTCGTGCTAAACATCGTCGATAGCGGCAGCGGCGGACACTTTAGCAACGACCATCCGTTTTCTTCACCGGGTACGCCCGGGACGATTGACAATCTGTGCTTGTGTGCCCGGGGAACGATCCGGATACCGGCTGCGGGTGACTACACCTTCTGTGTCAACAGCGATGACGGGTTTACCCTGCAGTTTTTTGGCTATGACTTCAAGGAGGTGTGGGGCCATCTGGGTGAGATCGCGCCCTTCAGCGACGGCCATGCCCTTCGGTTTCCGGGAGGACGGGCCGCGGCGGACACGCTGGGGGTCATCAGCCTGCCCGTGGGCAGCCATCCGTTTATTCTGACTTATCACGAAGGAGGAGGCGGTGCGATGGTTGAGTTTTCGGCCGCCGCGGGAAGAAAGACGGTGTTCGATGGCGATTTTCGGCTGGTGGGGCACAAGGCTGTTGGCTCTATTCCCGTCCCCGGTTTTCTGGGTGATGTGCTGATGACGGCGACCCGGCCCGGGCAGTGGGGTTTGATTCAGACACTGACGGATGCCCAAGATGCTTTAGCCCAGGGAGCGCTATACGGCACCAATGTGCAGGCACCGTACGAGTCAGTCAATCACACGGATCCCGATACGGCCCTTGAGGCGGGCGCCTTTGGGGGAGATGTGGCGTTTACGAATGACACGCCGGGGGTTGACGAGGAAGACTTCGCCATACGGGTCGAAGGGGATATCGAGATTCCACAAACAGGGTGGTATCAGATTGGATTCAACAGCGACGATGGGGCGTCCCTACGCATTCCCGGAAAGACATGGGCTTCGGTGGTGGCCGACGGCACAGGCAATGCCAAGATCAACGGGTCTGAGTTGCGCAACGACTCGCTGACGGGCTGGAGCTTCACGGCGGGCAAGATCTATCTGACGCAAGGGCAACATGGATTCGAGGCCATCATGTTCGAGCGGGGTGGCGGGGCCTTCTTTGAGCTGTTCGGACGGGGATATAGCGGCGCGAATGTGGATCCAGTGTGGCACCTTCTGGTCAAACACGGCGCTGGATTCCATACGGATGACAAGGACGGCCTGCAGCTTGTTTCGGGGACATGTCCGGTGGGCCTGATGGGCGATGTGAATAAGGACTGCGTGGTGAACCTGATGGACTTTGCGGAAATGGCCGCCAACTGGCTGGTGGACTGCTACCAGACACCCAATCACCCAAGCTGCTGGGTGCCGGGTCATCCGGGTCCGGATCTTGTCCTCATCCCCGGCGGGCCGTTCGAGATGGGCAACAGTTTCAACGAAGGCTATGCCGATCAGTTGCCGGTGCATACGGTCCTGGTGGACCCGTTCTACATGGGCAGGTACGAGGTCACAAATCAGCAGTACTGTGACTTCCTGAATGCCATCAGGGGTGCTATCGTGGTCGTCAATAACACAGTCTTTGAGATGCCTTACCCGTCGCTGACGCCGTACTGCGACATGGCGGATAAAGACACCGGTAGCCAGATTGCCTTTTTGAATAATACGTTCAGGGTTCGAACCAAGGGCGGGCGGGATATGGGCAATGACCCGATGGTGTGCGTGAGTTGGTATGGGGCTGCGGCCTACTGCAATTGGAGAAGCCAGCAGGAGGGGCGAGAAGTGTGCTATATGGCTTGGAACTGTGATTTCAGCAGGAAGGGTTACCGTCTACCGACGGAGGCCGAGTGGGAATATGCCGCCCGCGGCGGCCTGTCGGGCCGGCGCTTCCCGTGGGGCAACGAGATCAGCCACAGCCGTGCAAATTACCATGAGGGGGGGTATCACCCGGTGTGGGATGACGGCATAATGCCATTCACCGCACCCGTAGGCAGTTTTGCACCGAACGGATACGGCTTTGACATGGCAGGCAATGTGTGGGAGTGGTGTAACGACTGGTACTCAAATATGTACTATGCTGACGGCCCCCAACTAAATCCAATAGGACCTGCAACGGGTACGGATCGTGTTCTCCGCGGCGGCGGTTGGAGCAGCATTGCTTCGAACTGCGCGGTGACCACCCGCAGCAGTTACGCACCGCCCAAAGGCCTCGAGTACGTCGGCTTTCGTGTCGTCCTGGACTTGGATTAATCCTTGACACTCTGTTCTTTTGTTCATTGCACTTATCCGAGCGCAGCGAGGACCGAAACTTGAATAAAGTGTTTACAGGGAGTCCTATACGGACGGAGGAGGGTAGACAGAATTGGCTGTGCAATTTGAAACGGGAAGGAGAAAGCGATGAAACGCGTTTGTTTTTCGATTCTGGTGTGCCTTAGTTTGGTCTTTACCACTCACGCCGACGATGCGGGCAACCTCCTGTTCGAGTACTACTGGACCGACGGTCAACCCGTGCTGGATTCCCTCTTGAATCAGGAGTCGTACCCGGATTGGCCGGACCGAATGGAGTGGCGCACGAGCCTGGAGGGCAAGATTGATTGGCGGGATGCCTATGGCAGCCGGGTTCGGGGATATCTGCATCCGCCGGCGGATGGTGAATATACCTTCTGGATCGCCAGCGACGATCAGAGTCAACTGTGGCTGAGCAGGGATACCGATCCGGCCCATGCCGAGTTAATCGCCCGGGTCAACGTGTGGACAATGCCCCGGGATTTTGACAACCTGGGCGGCGGTCAGGGCGGACCCGAGCAGCGGTCCGCTGCCATCCCCCTGGAGGTGGGCAAGAAGTACTATCTGGAGGTGCTCCAGGTCGAGGGCAATGGGGGTGACAACCTTGCCGTGGCCTGGCAGGGTTCCGGCATCCCGGAGCGTCAAATCCTGGCGGGGCGGTATCTGTCCTCGCTGGATGGACTCAAGGGTGAGTATTTCAACAACCCTAATCTCACGAGCAGTCCCAGCCGTGTCCGTCTGGACCCGGTCGTTGATTTTAGCTGGGGGCAGGGGGAGATTTTGCCGGGCCAGGCCGATCTCTGTTCGGCCCGCTGGACGGGGGAGGGAAAAATCCCCTCGACAGAAACCTATATCTTTTATGTGGCCTGTGACGATGGCGCCAGGCTGTGGCTGGACGGCAAGCTGCTGATCAATGCATGGTGGGACCAGGGGCAAACCGAGTATGCCAGCGAGCCGATCCCGCTGTTGTCGGGGCAGCGGTGCTGGATCCGTCTGGAATGGTATGAAAACCAAGGCGATGCCTCCTGTCGTCTTTTGTGGTCGAATCGTTCTCTGGCCAAGCAGGTGATCCCACCGGATCGCCTGTCGGCCACCCCGGTGACGGCGGATCTGGTGGGGCGGTGGATGTGCGATGAAGGGGTTGGGGGGATGGTGTACGACACTTCGGGCAACGGTCGTAACGGGATACTCCGGGGCAATGTAACATGGACCCAGGGCCGGGTCGGCAAGGCGCTGGCCCTGGGCGGCAACTACGGGGATTATGTGGATCTGGGGAACTGGGATCCCTCAGAAGGGACCGGGCAGTTGACCGTGGCCCACTGGTTGTACTGGTCGGGTTCGGGCGGCGAGTGGCAGGGGACGATGGGCAAACGAGATAGCTGGAACGCAGATGAGATGATGTGGCAGGTGGAACTGACCACCAACTCGGATCCGCCCGGCTATATCAACTTCACCCGCGAGAATGGCAATCCCTCTCAGGGCTTCACCCTGCCGGAGCGGCAGTGGGTGCATGTGGCGGTCACCTTCGATGGGAACACCTCGACCTTGTACCGGGATGGTCAGGTGGTCGGTACGTCTGCCTTCTCGTTCGGTGCCGATCCCTCCTCGGCCCTGACACTGGGGGCCTGTGAAGCCGACGGGGGCAATCCATGGAAGGGGTATATCGATGATGTCCGCCTCTACAATCGTGCCTTGACGGCGGCGGAGGTATTCAAGATAGTGACCGATGAGGCGTCTGTTTACTCTTTTGGAGGGGCGGACCTGAATAAGGATTATCAGGTGAACCTGGAGGACTTTGTCATGTTTTCCGGTCAATGGCTGGCTCAAGTTGTTCCCATCCCGGAGGACATGGTTCCGATCCCCGGCGGCACCTTCCAGATGGGCGACAGTTTCAATGAGGGTGCTCCCGTCGAATTCCCGGTGCATACGGTTACCTTGTCTCCCTTCTATATGAGCCAACATGCGATTACCAACAGCCAGTATTGTGCCTTTTTGAATGCAGCGTATCCCTCGCAATTGAAGGTGGTAAGTGGTGTCGTGTATGCGATTAATGATGCCGGCAATGCCTACCTGTACTGCGACACTTCGACGGCGAACCAAGACAGCCAGATTGCCTTTTCGAATAATGCCTTCAATGTCCGGACCAAGGGCGGGCGCAGCATGGGCAATGATCCCATGGTCTGTGTAAGCTGGTATGGGGCGGCGGCCTACTGCAACTGGCGAAGCCATCACGAAGGCAGGCAGTTGTGCTACAACATGTCCACATGGACCTGTGATTTCAATAAGAATGGCTATCGCCTTCCTACAGAGGCTCAGCGAGAATATGCGGCGCGAGGGGGACTTTCCGGTAAACGGTTTCCTTGGGGGAATACGATCACCCATAGCCAGGCTAATTACTACAGTATGGAGGAATACTATGACCTCAGCCCGACGAAGGGCTACCATCCGACATGGAACGATGGGATTAAACCCTATACATCCCCCGTGGGCTTCTTCACCCCGAACGGCTATGGTTTGTATGACATGGCGGGCAATGTCACCGAGTGGTGCAACGATTGGTATGGAAGTTACAGTACCAGCCCGCAAATCAATCCCACAGGCCCTGCAACGGGTAATTGGCGTGTTCGTCGCGGCGGCCTCTGGGCCGTCAGTGCATTCAATTGCCGGGTACCGATGCGCGATGCAGGCGAGCCTGGCGAACGGACCTACCTTTACGGCTTTCGGGTTGTTTTGGACTTAGATTAACCCTTTTTACTCTGTCGTTTTCCCTGTGCACTTGCCCGAGTGGAGCGGGGAGTCACGCCGGATCGCTGAGGAGCAAAGAATCGTCGCGGCCTGGCAGTGCAAGTACCTTTGCCGATCTGGATGAAAGCCGCAGGGTTGATATGGCCGATTTTGCGGAGCTGTCGAATTGGCGGTTTGACCGCTGTCTATCCGACTGGCCGCTGAAATAGAAATTATGTATATATAGCGTATCCACTTTCAACACAAAAATTAAAAAATTTTTTGCTTGAGACCATGGCCGAATCGGCATAGCATTCATTTTATCCGCTTGACACCCTGATTCCTTTGCACGAGTAAGCGATCTCTAACGCAAGGAATTGAACCATGAGGAGAGGTGGAATCGAGTTTGTAATCCCCCGGGGGAATCAATCAATCTCTATCGCAGAATCGGTCTGCGCACACATCCATTCAAATCAATGGAAAGGATCAGAAAATGAAACCGATGACAAGTGTAATGATTGTACTGGCTCTGGGGGTGGGCATGGCAGGAAATGCTTCTGCGGCTATGGTGGCTCATTACAAATTTGATGGCAACGCCAACGACAGTTCCGGCAATAACCTGCATGGGACCGCTTACGGTGGGCCAACCTATGTACCCGGTGTATTCGGTCAGGCCATCCGCTTCGACGGGATCGACGACTATGTGAACTGCGGTAATAGTCCGCTGTTCAACATCACCTCCCAGATAACACTAACGGCATGGGTTAAAACAAATGATTGTGGCAATGGAGATTTCAATCCCTTCCTGACCAAGGGAGACGCCTCCTACGCGCTGAAACATATCGCCAGCAATGAAATCGAATTTGCTGCCTATACCACAACTTACTACACGGCCACCTTTCCTGTAAACAATTCGTTCAAAGGCGTTTGGCATCATCTGGCAGCTACGTACGATGGAATCCGGGTTAAGCTGTACCTTGACGGAGAATTGAAGGCGAACTCCGTTGGCAGTGGTATTATAGCCACCAGTGCTTTTAATGTGAATATTGGTCGATGCTCGGAAGTCACATCGTGGTTTTATAATGGTCTGATCGACGATCTTCGCATCTATAACCATGCGTTAAGCCCCGCCGAGATCGAGGCCCTGATGACGGTTTCCGTGGATACGAACAAAGCCTTTACGTATCAGGGGCGTTTGATGGATGACAATGCCCCGGCTGAGGGTATCTACGACCTGCGGTTCGTCTTGTTTGGATCGCCCAATTGGGAGGACCAATTGGACTTCAGGACGATAGAAGATGTAGAGGTCGTAGATGGCTATTTCACGGTCCTGTTGGACTTTGGCGTGGAGGTCTTCGATGGGAATCCACGCTGGTTGGAGATCGGTGTTCGTCCCGGCACTGGAGAGGGTGATTTCGTGGTCCTCAATCCCCGACGGCCGATTACCCCAACACCCTATGCCCTGTATGCCAAGACGGCGGATACGGTAACAGGTCCGTTTTCGGTCCCCTTGGAGGTGTATGGTTCCGTTCCGTTTACGCTTGATCCTCCCAGTGCGGTTTTTGAAGCGACCAATATGGGAACGGGTTATGGCATTTATGGCAACGCTGTCGCAACGGCCATCTTCGGCCAGAGCAATACCGATCATGCCATTGTGGGCAAAGCCAATGCATACCAAAGGGCTGGGGTATTTGGGCAAAATGATGCATCCCAAGGATACGGCTTACAGGGTATTGCTACCGGTACTAATGGTACTGGCGTTCAAGGTGAAAGTAATTCCGGATATGGGGTTGCGGGTAGAACAAATGCCGAGACCGGATCAGGAGTTCATGGCTCAAGTACCATCGGAAAAGGCATTTCCGGCGAAACGACCAGTTCGAATGAATGGGTCTCTGCCATTTACGGTCAGAATAAGGGCAGTGGGGATGGCGTCTATGGAAAAAGTCAGGCACGATATGGGGTTTATGGTATCACTCAAAGTCAAAATCCCAATCATGCCGGAGTCTATGGAACCAATCATGGAAACGGTCCGGCAATTGTGGCGGATGGGGATCTGGAGGTCAAGGGTGACCTTCGCGTATCGGGAGGTATGCGGGGGGTCAATCTGGGACCCAATAATGGATCGCCGTTCCCCCGTCCAGCATACGATAGCGGATGGATAGTAGTACCAGTTGGTGATAACTTGACACTAACGCACAATATTGGGGGAGATGTTGAACACTATGTGGTCGATATGCAAATGAAACAAGAAACTGGTCCATTTTTCCATGGTATTCACAATGCTGGAATTGGAGTAGATAATTATGTTGATATGTACCAAAGAGGTGCTTTATGGAAGAATCTTACATCCAATACTATCGAGCTCTATAGACCTGCGGAAAATACTTATTTAACCCAACATATTCGAATCCGTATCTGGGTTTATAACTAATTCTCATCTCCTTTTCCCGACCTCAAAATTCTCCTATTATTTTTTGAAAATTCTTAAAAAAAGCTCAAAATATGACTCAAATTGGACTGGTTTGGGACTGAGTGACAAGATAAAAGGTACACATTTGGGACACAAATGGGGTGTTTTGAAGGACAAAACAGAGCAAAATGAGAAGGGTGAAGTTGTTGTAAAGGTTTATAGAATAAATAGTTATAACAAACTGGGCAGGGGCGGATTTGAACCGCCGACACACGGATTTTCAGTCCGAGATCATGGTTTGTAAGTACTTGTGGCATAAGCACATATGACTGTCAATAAACGACTTATGATGCTGACCGAAGCGCAACCGAAGCCCAACCGTAGCCCAGAC
>JAAYVQ010000258.1 GCA_012517095.1 Phycisphaerae bacterium
CGTCGAATGGGTGTTCGGCGGATTGTGGTTGGCCCACATGATCGCCACCTTCAACAAGTCGCGATAGCGGGCCTTGCGATAAGCCGCAAACCAGTGCGTCAGATGCTGGTTACCCTGAACCCAGTACCAATCGACGAGAAAACCGCCGATGCCGTTTTCGAGGGCCCATTTGATCTGCCAATCGACGCACTCGGGATTGGATTCGTCGTAATAGCCCAGCAGGGGTTTGCGGATCGGGGCGGTGTTGCGGATACAATCCCACTTGCCGTCGTTGTCCCAGCCGGGGAAATAGAAGGCCAGGACCTCGACATCGGTTTTGACCGGCCGCGGCGCGGGCACATAGTCGCTTTTGAGAATCGGAACGGGAGGCGGAAACGACAAGACGACGGTTTTCGGCTCCGGCAACAATCCTTTGCCGCTGAAGGAAACGGTGACCGGATATTGGCCGGCCTTATCGGCCCGAACTTGCCAGACATAGTCGGCGACCTGACCACATTCAAGACCACTGTTGCTTAGAACTGGCGGGGAAGTGATGACCGACAGACCCGGGGGGGTATTCAGATCGATCGAACGAATCCCCTGCAGGGCTCCGCCGCGATTGGCGATCTGCAGGAGGATGTCGCAGTTTCGCTCGGCCCGATTGACGGCATCGGAGAAACCGAAATAGCGAACGGTAATCTCGCCGACACCGCCCGGTTCAGCGCCCAGCCGAAATGCGGCCAGTTGGATGTCGGCCTTTTCCGGGAACCGAAGTCCCAGCGCGACGATCTTGCCTTTCCAGCCGGGCACGCCTTCCAACTGTAGGTTGTACGGATGCGTCTTGCCGTCGCCGATGAGATCGAACGATTCGGTCTGCAATCCGGCGATCGATTCGCCCGCCCACAAGAGGTCCGCTTTGCCAGACGTGTCGCTGGATAGTTCCAGCGTCACCCAGCCCTTCTCGGTGACATCGATGGCCAGCGGCGGGGCGAATCGCTCGGGGATTCCGTCGCCGATCCACATCGCCTCCAGATGGGTCATCTCGGGGGGACAGACCGCCGACGGAGTACGATCTTTTCCCCAATCGATAATCCGTATCCAGTCGATCTCGAACTTGGCGCCGTTGAAAACATCCAACCGAAGCTGGCGGATAACGCCTTCGGTGTGCCAGAACGGAAACAGGGTGATCGGTTCCCAGTCTCCGCCCCGGACGGAGAAGCGGATCGATTTGTCCTGCGACAGACCCCCGTATTGGCCTTCGGTTGTTCCGGACCAGAACAACTCTCCCGTGCCGGGAGCCGAGGCCTTGATACGGAGGACGACCATCTGCCAGGGTGTCACTGGAATCTGCAATCCCCGGCAATGGAAGAACGGGTCCCAGTCGGTCGCCCGTGCCGACAGGATTCCCCCGGCGCAGGACACATCCGCCAGATGGCCATTGGCCACCCATGCCTTGGCGTCGGCCGGATCGTCAAACTCCCATCGCGGCAACTCGGCCATAGCCGTCGCTGAAAACACGGCCGAGAAGATCAGCCCTTGAAACACTTTTCGATTCATCGCTACCCTCGTCAACAAAAGCATCGTATTAAGGATCATCATAGCCGGATTGGCCCCCGGATCAAGCGTGAGGAAAAGAATCGAAATCCTTTCGAGAAGTTGGACAGAATTCGAAAACGAAAGTAGGATATTCGAACACATGGAAAGGAAACCGAAATGAGATTTTCGATTCGATCGTGGAGTGTCATCCTGTTGAGTTTTTGTCTATCGTTGTCTGTCGATGCCGGGCAGGAAAAGCCCAGAAGTTCAGCCCGCCCCGGCAGGGGGACGGCGATCATAGCGTTCCCCGAAAGCGAATCACGGTTGTCCCTTCTGGCCGACGGCCAGGCGTGGATCGACCTGCAGTTTGTCGCCTGGGGACCCAACTGGGGCTGGATGGGTCTGGATGGCAAGGCAACCGAAGACTCTGGCGCTGCCGTGATGAATGTCGGCGGCAAGGTTAACCAGGGCGGAGCGAAACTGTCTTTGTCGGCCCGGACCGCTAAAACCGGGCCGCGGCAACTCAAGATGGATTTGGAACTCAAGAGCGACAAGGATACCGAGGTGACACTGGTGGTTGCCGAACTTCGGTTGGATGCTCCCGGGTTCGGCAAGGGCCGGATCGGCGCGACGATGGCCGATCAATCGAAGAAGGCGACCGATCTGCCCCTGGAGCGAAAAGGCATCGGAGATGCGGTGCGTTCATTGATTGTGACGGAAACCGACGGTCGCGCTACGACATTTTCCTTTGAACCGGCGGTGAAAATCACCTCCGACGGCGCGGCTCGTATCATCCTGGCCGAGGGCTCCGTCAAGGCCGCCTCGCCCCGGCGATTGACGCTGACGCTGGATCTGCCCGCGGATGTGGAGTTTTATCCCAGTGGAGGAAAGATCGGATTTGAGCCGGGATTCGAGACTTGGTATGAGTTCCACCCGGATGCGGACTACGCCCGGTCCTCGGAGATCGGGATGGAGGATTGGATCGATGCCCCGGCCGGCAAGTTCGGCCGTATCGAACGCAAGATCGACCAACTCCTCTACAATGGGAAGCCCATCAAACTATGGGGCTTGAATCTTTGTTACGGCGCGACGGCACCCGAAAAAGTTCTGGCCGACCGCCGCAGCCGCTTCTATCCCCGCTACGGCATCAACGCCGTGCGGTTGCACAAGTTCGCCGACGGACCCGGCTGGGCGGGCATTCAGTCGAAAGAAAGCTGCGTCGAGTTCGATCCTGCAGCGCTGGACCGGATGGATTACCAGGTCGCCCAGTTCAAGAAGTCCGGGCTGTATCTGCTCCTGTCGGCCCACTTTGGAGCCCTCAAGCTCGGCCCCGCCCAGCGCGCGACGGTTCCCTATATGGAAGAGTTCGGCGGCTTCGACGGCGAAAAAAGAATCACTACCCCGCACAGCGCAATTCACTATTCGCCCGAACTGCAGCAGGTACAGATTCAACAGATGGTCAATCTCCTGACGCACAAAAATCCCCACACGGGGATGACCTATGCCGAAGATCCCGCGATCGCGTTTGTCGAGATCATCAACGAGCAAAGCATCCTGTTCTATACCTCGATGGCGCCGCTCAAGGCCAGCCCGACGCTCCGGACGCAGGTGGCCAAACGATTCTGCGACTGGCTGCGGGCCAAATACGCTTCGCAGGAAAAACTCGTCGCCGCCTGGGGCGAGAAGGCCTTCGACGGATTCGAGGGCGACGGGTTCCCGAAAGTCGGCGAACAACTTGACAAGGACAACATCCTGCCACTGGGCAATCCGTGGTACTTCGATCCGGCACAGCTCGACGGATCGCAGTCGTTCCGCAGACAGCGGTTGCTGGATACGATGCGATTTCTCTACGAGGTGCAGAACGAATTCTACGATCGTTTCGTCGCTGCCGTCCGCAAGGCCGGATATGCCGGGGAAATTGTCGCGTCTAACTGGCAGGCCGGCCGGGCCATCAGCCACTATTACAACCTGCACTCCGATTGGCGCGTGGGGACTATCGATCGGCATAACTATTTCGGCGGCGGAGACGGCAACCGCATCAACGCCGCGACCATGCTCCGCCTGGCCGGGTCGGGTATGCTCAGCTCCGGCATGCAACAAGTCCTCGACCGGCCATTCATGCTCTCCGAGTGGATCCACGAAACCCCCAACGAGTGGGGGGTCGAGGGCCCCGCGATTCTGGGCGCCTACGGTATGGGCCTGCAGGGCTGGGATGTGTCCTTTATGTTTCAGAATGGCGACAATGGCGCCTTCAGCGATCGCATCGGTCGCGACCGCTGGGATGTAACCGCTCCCCATGTGTTGGGCGTATTTCCCGCCGTGGCCCGACAGGTCCATCGGGGTGATGTCTCCGTTTCACCCGTGACCGCGACGATGTTCGTCGATTTGCCCTCGATGGAGGACGGCAAGCTGGGCTTCCAGGATCAGGTGGACCAGCAGTACGACATCAAGACCTTCGGCTCCGATGCGGTTCCCGCCGCGGCGCTGGCGGCGGTTCGTTGCGCGGTGGAGTTTACCCAGGCATTTCGTCCCACGCCGAAGTTCGACCTGTCCAGGTTCGCATCCGACAGCACGATTGTCTCCAGCACCGGACAGCTCCGTTGGACGCAGGGGCTGGAAAACCGACATGCGGGATTTTTCACGATCAATACTCCCGGCACGCGGGCGGTTACCGGTTTTGCAGAGGGGAAAAGGCAGGAACTCGGCTCAGTGGCGATCGAACTGAAAAGCCGTTTTGCCGCGATCTATGTCTCCGCCAAACAGAAGGATATGACCATCGAAACCGCCCCGCAACTGTTGATCACCGCCATTGCCCGCGCCCGCAACACCGGCATGAAGGTCTTCAACGATGACCGCATTCTCGACAAGGGCAAAGGCCCGGTCCTGATGGAGCCGGTCAAGGCCCGCATCCAGTTGCCCGGGCGTTCCGGAGCCAGGGTTATTCTACTGGATCACAACGGCTGCCGTTCCGACAAAATTTTACCGGTGAGCGGCGGGGCGGTGGAGATCGACGGCGCCCGCGACAAGACCTGTTATTATCTGGTCGAATACGCGGAATAATGACCGCGCAATAAAACCGGGACGCAAAGCCCGACAAAACCCCGCGTCCCGGCGATTCAATGCGATATTCGATTACTTCTCTTCGACTTCTTTCTTCAGCGGCGTGGTCCACAGATAGATCGTGTGGTCGCCGTACGGATCACCGTTGGCATCCATCGTAATCACCTGATCCGGCTTGACGCCCTTCATGTCGAAATCGTGCGAGACGATCCGGCAGCCGGGTTTAAGTCTTTCGAGCTGCGGGATCAGCTTGACATTTAAGCTCGGCAGCAGATACAGCGTGATCACGGAGGCCGGGCTCAAGTCCAGCGTGAAGATATCTCGCTGCTCGATCCGCACCTTGTCGCCGACGCCGGCCTTGGCGACATTCTCCATCGATTCCTTCACTCGTTCGGTCGCGATGTCAAAGCCGATGGCTTTACAGCCGTACTTCTGCGCTGCGGTCACCACGATCCGCCCGTCCCCGCAACCGAGATCATAAACGAGGTCGTCTTTACCGACTTTTGCCAGTTCCAACATCTTATCGACAACTTCCTGCGGGGTCGGCACATACACCACATCCGGCCGCCGATCGGGATCGACCGCCGGTTTGTCGGCCTGGGCCTGGGGATTATTTCCTCTCCGTCGCATCTGTGGCATCGGCTGCTTTTTGCCTTCCACCTTTCGAGTGCCGCGCGGAGTTGCGACCTCGCCTGTCAATTTGTCTCCGGCAACCTTGGCCGTAAAGCTGATTTCCGACTTCTGGTCTCCGAACGACCATTCGGTCTGGAAGCTCAGGTTCTCGCCGTTCAGCGTTACCTTCTCCACCGGGATTGTGCCGTACAGAGCGCTCAAATCCGGATTCACCTTCAGCACTTGCATCCGGGGATTTCCCGATTCCGCGGTGATCGTCAGATCCCAGGTACCGATCACGGTACCGCCGACCCGCGTACCCTCGGCTGTCGATTCACCTCGCTCGCTCTTGAGGGTTCCGGTCAGGGTGTTACCCTTGATGGTTCCCTCAAAGCTCGATTCCCGTACTTGGTCCTGAATCGTCATCTTCCGCGTGAAGGTCAGCTTGTTCCGTTCGGCTACCACATCGCGGATCTCGCTGGCGCCGCGTTCGCTCCTCCACTCGCCCGTCAATTTGCCTTCGGCGCTGGCTTTGATTGTCAGTGTCCCGGTGTATTCGCGCTCGGCCATCTTGACCTTCATCTCCCAGACGCCTACCGCGGGAGGAGTCCGAGGAGCCCGCTTGCCGGTCATTGCAAACTCGCCCCGCTCGCCCTTGAGCGTTCCGGTCAGCGTGTTCTCTGCGATTGTGCCCTCGAAGTTCGAAGTGTTTTCCTGATCCCCAAATCGAAAGACCTGTACAAAAGTCAGCTTACCGTTCTCAAACCTGACGTCCTTCAGTTCGCTGACGCCCATAAAATTGATCCAGCGCCCCTTGAGTTGGTTGTCCTCGCCCCGGTTCAGCGACAGAATCGAGGTCATCTTCTGACCGTTGAACTCCGAGGTCATCATCCAGTCTCCCGTGATCCGCGGCTGTCCCTGTTGTCCGAATACCGGGCAGACCATCGTCCCGATCACGATTCCGAGAATTGCCATTGTTGCCGTCCGCTGTGCCATGTCTTGGCCCTCCACAAACAAAAACTGTGATTTCGTTTGACGCATCCGAACCCATATCGTCCCCCGAACCGGGTGTCTTGTCAATACTAATTATCCAAGCTTACAACCTCGCAAGAATCGTCGTCAGGAGGTCCCAGCTTGCGTCCACCGATGCGATCTCCACCCGTTCCTGCGGACTGTGCGCGTTCTCGATGTTCGGCCCCAGCGAGACCATATCCATGCCGGGAAAAGTCTTGCCGATGATCCCGCACTCCAGCCCGGCGTGAATGACCTTGATCGCCGGTTTCTTTCCCCGCAATCCTTCATACACCCGTACGCACTCGGCCAGCAGCGCCGATCCCGGATCCGGATCCCATCCCGGGTATCGACCCAGCGTTGTCGTCTTGGCCCCGGCCAGATTCGCTACTGCCGTTACCATTCCCGTCATTGCGTCTAAGCAGGATTCCTTCAAACTTCTCTGCGAGCTGACGAGGGTCAGCCGTTCCTTCGCAGTTGACGCCATAGCCAGGTTGCTGGAAGTTTCCACGACACCCTCGAATTCCCGCGAGATTCTCTGGACCCCGTTCGGTATCGCCGACAACAAATCGATTACCGCCCGTGTACCGGCCGCCGAAAGCGAGGTCTTGCCCGATTCCTCCGCCTCCGTCAATTCGATGTGGATCTGGGGTTCGACACCCGCGTATTCATTTCGAAAGATTGTCTCCAGTGAAGACAAGAATTCCGCTGCCTTTGCCCGCTTGTCCGCCAGCCAGATCGATGCAATCGCTTCCCGCGGAATCGCGTTGTGCGCGCTGCCCCCGCTAATGCTTGCGATTCTCAAGTTGCCCGTCTGTTCCAGGCACGCCAGGCATCGCCCCAGAAGCTTGAGCGCATTGGCCCGTTGTTCGTGGATATTCACTCCGCTGTGTCCGCCCCGCAATCCGGCCACCTTCAACCGATACGCCCGCCGCCCGTCAGCGCGTCCGGCCTTGACGGCCAGATCGATCTGCGTTTGTTCTCCCCCGGCGCACCCCACGGTGAAACTGTCATCCTCGCTGTCCAGATTCAGCAATCGTTTGCCTCGGATAAATCCCGGCCGCAGGGCCGTCGCCCCCGTCAACCCTGTTTCTTCATCGACCGTAAACAGTAGTTCCAGCTTCGGATGCTCCACGCCCGGCTCGGTTGCCGCCGCAATCGCCATCGCCGCCCCGATCCCGTTGTCCGCCCCCAGCGTCGTCCCATCGCCATAGATCCACCCCTCCCGCTCGATCAGCCGGATTGGATCCTTGGCAAAATCGTGCGTCGATTCCGGTGTTTTCTGGCATACCATATCCAGATGTCCCTGCAGGATGACGCCGGCCCGGTCCTCTCGCCCCTTGCTGGCCGGGACCTCCACGACCAGATTCCCCGCCCCATCGAATCGCGATGCCAAATCCTTTTGACGCGCAAATTCCGCGATCCACTCCCCGACCGCCCGTTCCCCGCCCGACGGCCGCGGAATCCGCGCGATCCCCTCGAAAATCTTCCATACCGCCGTCGCCTTCGATTCCGTCCGTTTCATGGGTTTCTCCTGCAATAACATGGCCCGTTTTTCTGCGATAGATTCTACCTTGCTTTGCCCGTGCAATCAATTGCCGAACTTCCGAAAGACGACGGCCGAATGCTTGGCCGAAACCATCGTATTGCCCTTTGTTGTTCCGGCCGTTACACTGTTGAGCGGAAAAGGATGTCCTCCATCGGAAGGGAGACTGACCGTGAGAATACATCAATCGTTTGGAATGATCGTGATAATCGCGATTTCGTATTCAGTATCGATTCCGTTTCCTCGACCCTGCCACGGGGCCCACGGTGTGTATCCCGTTCGCGATTTCGGCGCCCTCGGCGATGGCAAAACTCTCGATACAGTCGCCATCAACAAGGCCGTCACGGTCTGCTCTGAAGCCGGCGGCGGACAGGTTCGCTTTGATCCCGGTCGGTATGTATCCGGTACGGTCCATCTCAGGGACAATGTCACCCTGTATTTCGATGCCGGTGCGGCCCTCATCGGCACTTCTGACCTCAAAGAGTATCAGACCTTTGCGCCTCCGTCCAATACCCCCGAAGCCCGTTTCGCCAAAAGTTGGCACTCTGCCCTGATCCTCGGTGTCGGCGTAAAAAATGTTGCTCTCACGGGCCCCGGTGTCATCGACGGAAACAAGGTCTTCAATCCCAATGGCGAAGAAAAAATGCGGGGTCCCCACACCCTTCTTCTTGGCGACTGCCGAAATGTCGCCATTCGCGATATGGCCATCTGCGACTCGGCCAACTATGCGGTTATGATCGAGTTCTGCGAGAAAGTCGAAGTCCACAATGTCGCGATCACCGGCGGTTGGGATGGCATCCACTTTCGCGGCTGGAGTGACAAACCCTGCCGCGATATCCGGATTACCGACTGTCGCCTCTTCACGGGCGACGACTCCATCGCCGGCCGCTATGTCAAGGGTCTGCTTATCAACAACTGCATCATCAACAGCTCCTGCAACGGAATCCGCATCATTGGGCCGGTCTCCGACATGATCGTCTCCGATTGCCTCTTCTACGGCCCCGGCCTTCAGCCCCACCGCACATCCAATCGAACCAATGCTCTGGCCGGAATCATCCTCCAGCCCGGCGGTTGGGATGCCTGCGATGGTGCCGTGGAAAATGTCCTGATCTCGCAGGTCACCATGACCCATGTCGCCGCCCCGATATCCGTTATCCTCAAACGCCCCGGTAACACCGCCGACAATGTCACCATCGCCGGCCTTTCCGCCACCGGCGTCAACCGCGCCGCCGCCTCCGTCGAAAGCTGGACCGACACCCCCTGCGGCCGAGTCGTCTTCCGCGATGTTTCGATCGAATACGAGGGCGGTGCTTCCGCGGACTTGGCCGCGATACCCGCTCGCAAGCCCGGCGTGGATGTCCGGTCCCTTCCGGCCTGGGGATTCTTCGCCAAAAATGCCCGCGAAATCGTGCTCGAAAATGTCCGGCTCAATTGTCGCAGCAAAGACCTCCGTCCCGTCATCGCCTGCGAGGACCTCGATCAGCTCGTGCTGGACTCCGTCCGTTTTCCCCAATTCAAGGAAATCCCCGACCCGGTTATCTTGAAGAGGGTAAACGAAGTCCATTCTCGAGATGTGGGAATGTCTTCCTCCGCTCCCGATGCACAATAATCCTGCCTTTAGGGCCGCAACAGGTTCAGAATCGTCCGAAACTGAACCGTTCCCGGTCGAACGGTATCCGTCCAGAGCGCCGGTGCGAACGCTTCCGGCTCATTGCTGAACCGGACATGCCCGTCTCCGAACAAGGCGTTCAAACCCCGCGGTTTGTTCGAGACCACATGGGAAAGGTTATCAAAGTCCCAGATCAGGTCGGTCACGGTCGTCTTGTTGCGATCGATCTTAGCGTGTTTTTCCGCCACCAGCGGCAGCCGGTTTGCGTCCTTCTCGACGCTCTGCGGATAATAACAATATCCCACGCGAACCCAGTTATTGATCTCCTCGTCGATATTGTACCGCTGCGGAAGCGTTCCCCACGGTCCGGGCGAGATATACGATTCGTAGCGAACCCACGCCAGCCGGTTGGCCGGACAATAGAACGCCTTCGGAGCGTCAATCAGCCCCGACTCGTAAAGCAGCCCCAGCTTCATCGGGGTCCGTCCTGATGGATGGAGTGCAAAATCCTTGTCGCCGCGGTATGCCGTATAGGGGTGATCCGGATCGTCATTGTACGGAAGCTTGTCATCATGGGCTTCAGCATACAGGACTAAACATTGTCCGATTGACTTGAGATTCGCCGAACACACTGTCCGCTTGCCGAATTCACGGGCCATGCTCAGCGCCGGGATCACAATTGCCAGCAACAACCCGATGACGGCGATCACGACCAGCAATTCAATCAGCGTGAAGCCGTTCTTCTTGCTCATCCGTGCTTCCGCATCTTCAAAAACACAACCGAATGCGATTCGGGCCGCACGATCAATTCACACGGACCCGAATCGCTCTTCCATCCCAATCAAAGTGTCAACGGCGGATTATTTCTCGCAGTGGGTCAGCGTATCCGTACAACGGAGCCAGTTCGCCGCGATCAGCGTGGCAAAATCGTCCAGATCAACGATGCAATCCTGGTTGACATCCGCCGCCGGATAAGCCGCCCCCGTGTCCAGATGCGAGGCATCGCAGGGATTGTCCCCAACGACGATCCGCACCGTGTCGGAGGCCTTCTTGGCCGTATCGTCGGCCGTTAACTTGAACTCGTAAGTGCCCCGCGTCGTGATCGTCACCGTCGCATCCTTCTGATCGGTCGGCGTAATCACAACGGTGGGTCCGGCTGTCTGCTCCCACAACAAGATCAGAGTCGCCGGTTCCGGAAGCCCGTCATCCTTGGCCGTCCCGCTCAACTGTACAACCTCCTGTCCGGCCGTGCCGCTCTTGCCCAGCCAGACCGCTTGGTTGGGTCCGGCATTGACCGTCGGCGCGTCATTGTTGTCCGTAAAGAACGACCACATCACGCCTGCGATAAGGCCCTGTCCGGGATCCATGCTTGGATCGACGCAATCCACCTGCCAGAAATACTGCCTGTCATCAACCAGCGGCAAAAACCCCGGGAATGCCGTCAGGTCCACGCTTGACTCCCCCGGATCGAGTGCCACTGAATCCATCTGGGGCAGGTTGGGATCGGTCCCGAAATACACAGTACAGGTAATCGGGCTGACGCCATCGTTGGGATCGGGATTCGTCCACGACAGTTTTGACAGTGTTGTCTCCACGCGGGCCTTATTGCCGGGAACCGGGTTCTTGGCTCCCAGCGGAATTTCTGTATAGGTGATAAACGGCTGATACGCTGCGTTGGAGTGATCGTGGGTCCCGAAGTTCATCAGCGCGCTGGAATTATGCAGAACAAACTGCACGATCCCATCGTTATCCGATTGCAGGGCCGGTAGAGCGTCGATCACAAAGGCCTGACCGACTAAAATAGGATCCGGGCTACTCACATTCGCAAGCAGAGTGGTTTTCGTGGGGTCGAGATTCGCCAAACTGGTCGTATCATTGCCCGGCGCGTTATTCCAGGTAATCTCCTTTTCGGCCCATCCGATATTCTCCCGGCAATCGTCGTTGACAAAAGATACGCTGAAGCTCTCATTGGCACCCTCGGCTTCAATGGAAACGATGGTCAATGTGGCGGTAGCCAGCCGCCCGACTTCCAAAGCCCCGAGATCAAACTTAATCCAAGACTTATTGCCGTTGGAAGTGCGCCGAACGCTCAGCTTGCTCCCGTCGCTCCGGTTGGTGTCGGCGTAACCAAGCCCTTCCGTCCGGCAACTGACCGCCGCCGGAATCGTACCGGCAAGGGTGCTGCCGCAGAACACACACAACAACATCGCCGCGATACAAAATGCTTTTGTTCTCATCATCAGACCCTCTCAATAAGGTGAATGGAATAGGTCCGCAGGACAATCAATGGGGTCTCTCCATGGTGGGGGATGATGCTCCGTTTCCTCTCCTGCTTGCCAATGGCGTTTTCTTCCGGAGTTCCAACGCCGCTCATGGTTATCCTATTCCTGCTTCCCCCCGTTGTCAAGCCCTGCTCCACGATTTTCTCCCCCCGCCCAAGCCCAACACAACCCCCTTGGGTTTTGGATATCGTGTAGAGCCACTCGCCCAGTCATGGTCCAATAGGATTCCCGCGTATCCGGAAATCATAAAACCAATCGGAATTCGAAAATTGAAAAGAAGGACGATCCCGATGCAGGCGACCAAATCCCTTCACACATGATTCGTCCCCCCGTTTCACTTCTCCGCGAATATAGAATATTACCTCAATCTTGAGTCAGGATAGGGGATTAACCACCGTTGCTGATTCTTCTCCCACCATTCAAGAAAAATTTCCTGAGAGGGATATTGATCGATATCACCTCGAACCAGAGACCTGGCAATGTGGATCATATCTTGATCTCCGGATCGAATTTTCTCAACCAGAAATGGCAAGGCCGCGATGCCGACGGATCCAAATCGTTTTTGAATCGTTTCATGATCAGAAGGGGTTACATTTTGTATCTGCTTCCACTCCGTATAAATCGCCTTCGACTTGGTTTCAGCCCACTTGCCCCCATCCCGAAACCATTCTTCAAATACCCGCACCTTTTGACGAGCGTCTCCCTTTTGAATGTCGCATTGGGGGAAATCTGGATAGGATGTAATCCACTGCCCATCCTTCTGATACGATTGAACCTCAAATTGGATTCGCGTTATGCGAAACAAGGCCTCGGTAATAGGTGCAATCCAATCCTCATGATCTGTTGTCAGTCGTAACAGAGGTTCAATGGCTCGGGGATCCCCGATATACCCAATCGACACGATACAATCCCGGCAAACCAGGGGATTCACTGATTTTTCGAGGATTGCGAACAACGGTTTCACAGCACCAGGATCGTCAAAATCCCCCAGCGCGATCCCGGCATATCGAGGCATGCAATATTTCCCCAATACCGGATCGGACCCGATTTCCGTGTAATCGTTCTCGTCCAACCCCTTGACCAGTGGCCCGAACGCCTGCGGATCACCGCTTTCTCCCAGACCCAGTGCCGCATAACACCGCGCAAAATGACGAACCAAGTCATTCTGCGGCACATCCTTCCAATCCGGGCCATGCTCCAAAACGCTGAGGAGATATTCGACCCCATCGGGATGTTGAAGACCGGGTATCCGGCCGAACGCCCAATAGGGTGGCGTCTTTTCCGATTCGTTCCGAATATAGGGATGAAGGTTTTGTCGCTCGTATTCTTCCCTGCCGACGGTCTGCAGGACGGCCTGTCGAAGGATGTCTGAGGCAAGCGGTCCGGGATTCCAGTCGTTTCGTTCGTATTCCTCGAAGGGAACCGTCCATCGTGTCCAATTCTGTTGCCACCAGTCTAAGCATTGCTCTTTTGTTGCGTTCGAGGGGATTTCCTCATTGGTTAGCGATCGTACAGTTCGGATCAGCTCGGTCTTTCCGTCTCGGATTTTGTCGATCAGCAAGGGAAGAACCGGGATGCCCAGTCTCTCGATCCCCATCGCAAATCCCCCATAGGCATTCGAATCCGGTTCCCCGGATTGCAATTGCTGCCATTCTTCTTCAAAACACTTCCGCGTATAACTTCGTCCCTCCTTCATCCAATGCCGCCAAAGAGCTCGAGTGGGTAATTCGGGTAATCGTTGTTTCTTGAGGTAAGCGTAAAATTCCCGGCTATGAATCCTCATATACATGCACATACAGGAATGGATAAGAAAATCCAGGTTTCGTTGTTCTGATTCTCCGGGGAAAACCGTCAGGTATTCCAGAAGAAACCGAAGCGAACGAGGATCCCGAATCCCCGCCAGGGCCATCAGATAGGTTGTCTCGGATTGATATACCTTCGGAAGAATTCCCCGCAATCGAAATTCCGTATCCCGATTCAGTTCTTGGATAATCGGATCGATCGCAGCCGGATGCCCGAGGCACCCCAATCCCTTAATGGCAAAGGAGCGAAGACTCATTCTCGGGTCCGTCCCCTCCTCCGAATTTGCGGGATCCTTGAGAATCGCCATTAACGGCTCCAACGCCCGCGGATCCTTCGTCCGCCCCAGCCAGACGGCCGCATAACAGCGTGCGATCTTTTGGCATTTCACCAAATACGGATCCTGAGTCCAACCCGGTCGGTTTTCAAGGGTGGCGATCAGGAGAGGAACCAAAGCCGGATCGGTAAATCGATAGGGATCACGAAAATCTCCTGAGCCCCTCCCCCCCCATCCGGTATAGAAATAGTCGGGACTTTCCGCATCGATCATCAAAACAATCGATTGACTTGCCGCCTCGATTCTTTCTCGCAGAAGTTCGAAATAATTATGGGGTGTCACAATGACCGACGGACCAAACGGGTCTCTTGCCCCAAGCATCGAAAACGGAAGGAGATGAAAAGATAACAGTCCTATGATCAGAAATCGGTGATTTGTCTTCATTGCAACCACCTTTATCGTCTCCTTCCGCTCCGCCGGGATCAACTCGTTTGCCTTGCGTTGGATCGGAGTCGCCAAATAAACCTCCATAAGTCATTCGCACCTTGATGTCTGTGAACCGGTCATCCATTTCACCAATCATTATCACATACCTCCGGAACAATTCAACCCAATTCCCCCCCCGGCCGATTTCCCACTATTCCCATACTGAGACTATAGCTATAGGAATGGGCTGGTATATTCACCCAAAATCATGTGGGATATATCCATTATCGTGCTGGATTCAGGTTCTTTCAACTTGACAATAAGATCGGTCAAAAGATTGGTGCTGTTTTTCATAACCCTTGAATAAACAAGGACTTGCGAAGTTTCGGAAATATCGGCTGTCGAGAAACGATTATAAGCCATTGAAATGCAAGGACTTACAGAGCCGGAAATGTCGAAATTGCCCTCAGTGCCCCCTCCACAAAACCCCCATTATATTCACTTTCTTGCTGGGGATTTTATCCCGATTCTGCTGCCAAATTGTCCCGTTTCTGCTGCTTTCGTCGGAGACTATCTCAAGAGCTTTCCTTCCACAATCTCCCCCGCCCCGGCCTGTCCAACACCCTCCAAATCGCTGATTTTAACCTGAAAATAGCGTTCCGTCCTTCCGGCCGGTGGATTACCCGCCTCCACCAGCACCGAAACCCGCTCCCCGACAAACTGCCGCCGAAACTGCCGCTGCAGCCGACGATCCAGATTCAGCATCCGCTGGGACCGTTCGATTATAACTTCAGCACTGACAACAGGTTGCATCTTCGCCGCCGCCGTCCCTTCCCGCGAACTGAACCGAAACACATGAATCTTCGAAAATGCCATATCTTCAGCGATCGCAAGCGTTTGCGAAAAGTCCTCTTCTGTTTCCCCTGGAAATCCAACAATCACATCCGTTGTAATCGCCGGCCGATCAATATAAGTCCTTATCTTATCGATCGTTGCAACATACTGCGAAAGCGTGTATTGCCGGCACATCCGCTTGAGGATTCGTTCTGATCCCGACTGTAGCGGTAAATGCAGATGGGGCATAAGGTTATGATGCTTTTTGAACAACTTCAACAATTCATCCGTCACATCTCCCGGCTCCAATGAACTCAAACGCAACCGTTTCAATCCTTCAATCCGGGAAATTCGGTCAACCAGATTCACAAACGCGCCTAAATCTTTTTCATTCCAGAACTTGCGACGGACGGTTGCGTGCCCGTACGCCCCCAGAAAAATACCCGTCAATACAATCTCACAATGTCCTGATAAAACCAGGGCTTTCGCCTCTTCCACCGCGGATTTTACATTCTTATTACAAACTCTCGTCCGGATTTTCGGTATGATACAATAGGAACACCGGCCATCGCAGCCGTCCTGAACTTTGAGAAACGCCCGGCTGTGTTCCGTAAAGGTTTTCAATAACGGAAGTTGCGAGAATTCGTGTTCAGCGTTGAAAGTTTTCTGCTTGCGTTCGTCGGCCGTTTCGATACACTGTTGGTTCTGGAATTTCGGCGCGTTTGCCGACGACTGTGATGATTCGCAACTGTGTTTGCCGACAAGACTTACAATCGTATCAGCGAGTCGATCTTTGTTCTCGACGGAGATGACGCGGGGTCCGAAATCCAGTGGGAATCCGGATGGGCTGACGGGAAGACATCCGGCAATCAGAATGATCGAGTCCGGATTGTGATTTCTGGATTTCCGGATCAATTGTCGGCTTTTTGCGGATGCGGTGTGCGTTACACAGCAGGTGTTGACGATCACCAGATCGGGACCGGCGTCGAGCGCAACAGCCGACAGTCCCAGATCCGCCAGCAGTTGACGCATCTGCTGGCCTTCGTACTGGTTAACTTTGCAGCCCAGGGTTGTAACGGTATAGGTTTTCATCGACTCTTGTAGTGTATGCGATTGGCGGATAAAGCACAAGAACCTCGGACGGCGACGATTGCGTCGGGGTTGTGACGACGATAACCAAAATCATTGACAGACGAACCATTCAGTCAACAGCAGGAGATCGGACCATGGCGTCAGGAACTCGCGGAATCTGGGCGATTGATATCGGAAACAGCTCGCTCAAGGCGTTGCATCTGCGTCCGTCGGATCAAGGGCCGGAGGTGATCGGATTTGATTTTCTCGAACACGCCCGGATCCTCAACCAGGACGGCGTCAGCTCCGGCGACCGCGAAGAGGCGATCGGCGAGACGCTGCACAAATTCGTCGAAAAGCACGAACCCCTTACCGACGAGTTCGCCCTGGCGGTATCGGGGCAGAACAGCTTTGCACGATTCATCAAGCTGCCGCCGGTGGAGAAAAAGAAGATTCCGCAAATCGTGCAGTTCGAGGCGGTACAACAGATTCCATTCGACATCAACGAGGTCGAGTGGGACTGGCAGTTGACGGACAATCCCGACAGTCCGGACGCGGAGGTGGGCATTTTCGCGCTGAAGAACGAGTTGATCGCGGAAATCATGGCGCATTTCGCCCGGGAACGGCTGCCGGTGTCGCTGGTTCAGTTGTCTCCGATGGCGATGTATAATTACGCATATTACGACCGCAAGGAGATTGCATCGGGCGACAAGCCAACGGTCATTCTGGATATGGGTACCGACAACACGACGCTGGTGGTCTGCAACAAAAACAGCGTCTGGCAACGGAGCATTCGAATCGGCGGCAACACCTTTACCGAGGCGGTCGCGGAGGCGTTCAAGCTGGACTTTGACAAGGCCGAGAAGCTCAAACGCACGGCGATGATGAGCAAATACATGCGGCAGATCTTCACGGCGATGCGTCCGGTCTATTCGGATCTGGGCAGCGAGGTTCAGAGGAGTCTGGGCTTTTACAGCAGCAGCGGTCCGGGTCGAGAAAAGGGATTTTCGAAGGTTGTCGCAATGGGCGGCGGGATGAAACTTCAGGGAGTGTCCAAGTACCTGCAGCAGACGCTGAACCTGCCCGTAACGCGGCCGGAGTCGTTCGAACGGCTTCCCTTGGCACCGGAGGTGTCGACGGCCAAGTTCCATGAAAATGTCGGAGATTTCGGGATCGTATATGGGCTCGGGGTTCAGGCGCTGGACGAACCGAAGATCGGCGTGAATCTGCTGCCCCGAAAGGTGGCCCGTGCGATGACCTGGGCTCGGAAGGCCAAGTACTTCACCGCGGCCGCGTGCCTGTTGCTGGTCGTGGCGATCGTGAGTCTGGTGAATGTTCAGATGGCCAAGGCCCGGTATAACAGCGGCTCGAACCGAGAGAAACGGGCGGCCTATGTACGACTGGAACAGCAGGCCCGAGACGCCCAGCAAAAGCTCAAGGAAGTGACGGACATCGAACCCCAGTTGAAAGCGACCCTTGACAAAGAAATGGCCTTGTTCCAGTACCGGGAAATCATACCGCGGCTGAACCAGATGATCCTTTCCTGTTTGCCGAATGCGACGAACAATCCCTCCCAAGCGGGACTGTACGAAGCGTTTGAACGCGGGGATGTGGCGATAGTATCCCAGATTCCGCGCGAGGAACGCAAGCAGTTGTTTCTGACACGACTGACGATCAGCTACGCCGAGAGTCTGGACAAGGCGAATTTTGCAGCCCCGGGAAACCGGAGAACGGTCACCTCGTCGATGGTGGGAATGGGCAGGGGGATGAGCGACATGATGTATATGCGGGATCGGAGTCGTATTCCGGGCCGAGAGGATTCGATGATGAATCGCGGTGGGATGGTGGATCCGATGGCCATGGGTCCGGCGGGAACGACGACGGCAACCACCGATGCGGCCGGATTTGTCGTAACCCTTGAGGGGTATTCCCCCTATAAAGAGTTCAAGGACTTGCTCGATCCAACCGACGTGAAATCGGATCCATCCCGATGGGGATTTGTGACGCGGCTGGAAAATCTGTCGAAGGTGTTTAATGGGACAGATTTTGAACTGTTCCAGAAGGGGGATATCAAGCATTTCAAGCTGGAAACGGGCGAGGTCGATCCCGGCGATGCGGGAACCCCTCTGGGAATCGGGCTTCTGGAGGAAATCGTTCGCGTTACGCCGGAACAACAGGCGGCGATTATGTCCACGGACCGGACGGGATATGGCCGGGGAACGGGAATCGGGACGCAAGCCCTCACCGACCGAATTTTTACCGAGAAAGTGTTGTTGGATCCAATGACCCGGGAGGAGTTGAGCAAGACTTTTGCCGTGATTCTTCAACCGGACCTGGATTCGAATCCAAACCTGACGGAAAAGGATTTGGGTAAGGTGAAGATGAATTTCGGGGAACCGCAGCACATTGTACGCGACCACTGGTACCGGGTGAATTTCAAACTGGCATGGAAGGGCGCTCCAAAACCAGTCACGCCGTCGATGGGTTTGGACAGCTTCGGATCCGGCCCTTCGAACGCGCCGACGGCTCCGAAGAACCCGGCGGCTTCCACCCCGGCAAAAAAGCCTTCCGGGCGCAAACCGAAACGGGATGTGGGCGGAATTGATTAGGGGTCGGCGAACCGGACAATCGGTCGGGCAACGAAAGAAAGGAATCATCCGATGAAACTGGATCTTAAAATCAATTTTCGGTTTAGCATCTCTTCGCTTCGTAAATATTCGATGCTACTGGTTCCGATCGGAATTCTGGTGGGGACAGCGCTGGTGTTCGGTCTGGTCGTGCTATCCGGCCGATCCCTCAAGGCGCAGATTCAAAGTCAGAGCGTCGATGTCGGTCGTCGAATCGAATCACTGGCAACGGAAGCGCCTTCGGCCCGGCAGTACGAACAAACCAAAATTGCCATGGATAAACTTGTCGAACAAGTGAATCAGGTGGATCAACTGGCCAAACAAGATTCGCAACGATTGCTGTTGAGTTACAAGATCTTCCCGAAGCCAAAGGAGACTTCGCAGCTAATCTATTCGGAATTCGGGGATGAGTTCCGCCGGAGTCTGGAGGGGCTGATTCAGGATATCCGGGGTCTGGACGCGCCGTCGGAAGTAGAACTCAGCAAAGACATGGGTCCGGAGGCGTCTCGGGTGATTCGAGTCCAGCCGGGTACCATACGGGACAAGTCCACCCAGAGCTTGATTGACGCGATCTGCACCAAGCGGGCGGGAGAATTAGGGGTTTATGCCAATCCCAAATTGTTTTCCTGGTACGGATTTTGGGAGAAGTACAAATTTGAAGGAGAAGAACGAGCGATCCGGGACTGCTGGAACACCCAGGTGGCGTATTGGGTGTACGAAGACATCTTCGCGACGATCAAGGCGCTGAACGGGACCAGCGGCAGCGTATTTTCGTCGCCGGTCAAACGGCTGGTGGGGATCCGTTTTTCCGGCCCTGTCATCTTCCAGAAAACGGGCACCAGCATGTCCGATTACGGATATTCAAGCGGTGGATTTGAGGGGACGCGGGATAATCCCCTGTATATCCTGGATCCGGTCAAGGCGATGTCATCGGGGGGAGTGAGTCCGATGTATATGATGGGGGGAGAAGGGGGATCCAATGCCGCCCAGGCCTGGACCCAGCGGTACTGCAGCCCCGACATTGACGTGATCCATTTCTACCTGGGCGTTGTGGTGGACAACCGGTCCGTGATGTCTTTTCTGCGGGAATTGTGCAGCGAAAAGACGCACAAATTCCGGGCGGGATTCGCGGCCAATGGAAAAGAATCTGAATTCAAGCACAACTCGATCATGGTCCTGGGCAGTTCGATCGATCCGGTGGAGATGACCAACGAGGAACACCAGATGTATCGGTACGGCCCGAATGCGGTGGTCACGCTGATGCTGGATTGCGAGTACATCTTTCATCGGGCGGGGTATGATCCGATCCAGCCGGAACCGATCAAGAAAGACCTGGGGATCCAGGCGACGCCGGCCGACGGATCGGGAACCGGAACGACTCCATCTCAGACCTCGATGCCCCCGATGGGCCGAGACAGGAGATAACGATGTCCGTTTTTCGGAACGATAAGAGCATCGACACACGAGGATCTCGATCATGAAATCGAAAAAAGGATTATCCATCGAACAGCATGTTGACAAGATCGCGATTGGTATCAGCGCTCTGGTCAGTTTATGGTTGCTCTGGGCGTTTGTACTGAGCAATCCCTATGGTCAGGAACTCAAACCGGGTCGTGGCAAGGTTCCTCCGAGCCGGATCGATTCGGAGATTGAGCAATCGGCGAAACGGCTTGAGGAACGATTAAATACTCCTCCCGATCCGGTTGTTCTTTCCTTGTCATCAACGGAGGCCTATCACAAGACCTTTAAAGACCCGTTGGAATCGATTCCGTTTTTCATGATTCCACTCCCGGGTTCGGGCCTGGCGACGAAGGAGGACCGGCGCATCTATCGTTTGCCGGAGATTCCCGAGGTGACCGGGGTGGCGGCCGATTCCATACGAACGGTGGTATATCGCCCGATTGAGGAAGTGGATCGAGATCTCCCCTATGGTCAGGTTCAGACGGAACTGGGGGATATGGATCTTGTGACGGTACAGGGGACCGTGGATATTCCCAAGATGATCCAGGCATTTCGGACCAGTTTTGCGCATCCTCGAATACGGGCTGACTGGATCGACGAGAAACTGGCATCACCGGTGTTCGCGGGAGTCGGGCTGGAGCGGCGGCAACAAAACGAGGATGGAAGCTGGTCGGAGTGGGGTCGCGTAGGACCGACCAAGATCAACGCCTACAAGACGCTGATGCAAATTCCCGAGACGACGCGCGAACTGGACCTGAATTTGTCAGTGAAGATGGATTTGATGCGGCCGATAGACATTCAAAAAGCGATATTGCAACCGGCGCCGTATGATATCGCTTCGCCCAAGGAACGATGGCTGGCTCCATCGTATCATATCGAATATCGCAAGCTGCGAACGAAAGAAGAAGAGCAGATCAGCCGGGAGGAACGGGAACAGAAACAGGAAGCGATGCAGCAAGCCCGGGATCAGCAAAAGAACAACCGCACTCCCGCGGATCCGACACGAGGCCGAACGACGCAGCAGCGGCAACCCCAGCGTCAGACGCGAGACGACCGTATGATGAACAATCCCGGCCGACGGACGGGAACGGGACGGATGGGAATGGACGATCCGTATATGACGGGCGGAGATCCGAGCCGTTTGACGACGGGTCCAAGAGCCAAACCGGAACGGACGAGCGAAGACGTGGTCCGTGATTTCGAGAAGAAACGCCTGGGGGATCGGCTGGATTGGTCCAAGTTGACGGAGCCGGCGGTTTTTTGGGCGCATGACGACTCTCTCCCGGGCCCCGGTGTTTATCAGTATCGGATCCGGATCGGCGTATTTAATCCGGTTGCCGGAAAAAATTGGACGGCCGAAGACCAGAAAGACCTGAATGAACGGGTGATTCTGTGGAGTCCGTATTCAGAGGCAAGCGATCTGATCCGGATTGAACCGATGTATTATTTCTTCCCTCAGAAATACCTGGCCGAACAGGACAAGCTGGAAGTCAAGGTGGCCAAATTCCATCTCGGCCAGTGGCGCAGCGAACCGTTTCAGGTGAGCCGCGGAGAAATGATTGGGGGGGTTGTTGACAATCCGTTTGTGATGACGGAAGGCATGGATCCGGGGATGCGAGGCATGAATCGTGATACGATGATGCGTCGCGGAGGAATGGGGGGAGGGATGGAGGACCCTCTGATGTCGTTGCCCCAGACAATCGATTACACGACCGGCGCGATCATGGTGGATATTGCGTCCGCGACTCAGTGGGGGGGGAGCATGTTGACGCGTCAGGAGTATCAGGAGATGCTGTACAGCATGAATGGCAGCGATCTGCGACATCTGGCGCTGGGAGAAGGTTTCTGGAGGCCGGAAATCCGGGAAAAATATAATTTGATCAAAAAGGTTGAAAAGGATCCTCCGCTTCTATTTCTGGGTCGCGGCCAGGTCAGTTCCAGCCCCCTTCGAACTCCGCCACCCACCCGGGATTGGCTGGGGCCGGGCGGACCCGGAATGGAACGGGACGCTTCCATGATCCGGAGAACTCCGTAAGACAATCGAATATGAATATTCGATATCGGTATTTACTATAAGTATCCCTTTGATCGGGGAACCCGTCGGGTTCCCCGTTTGATTCAGGCCCCCGCAAGAATATGGTCGATCCGGGCGATCTCCTCGGCGGCAAAGCGGGTGTTATTCAGTGCGGAGAGATTTTTGGCGATCTGCTCGGGACGGCTGGCACCGACAAGGACGGAGGTGACGCGTTTGTCGCGAAGGATCCAGGCCAGGGCCATTTCGGCCAACGATTGGCCCCGCGCGGCGGCGACACCATTGAGGGCCCGAAGTTTGGTCTGGAGGGCGGGGGTGATTTCGCTGGCCCGCAGGAAGCCGGTGGGCTTGGCGGCACGGGAATCGGCGGGGATCTCGTGGAGATATTTGTCGGTGAGGAGACCCTGGGCCAGCGGGCTGAAGGGGATACAGCCCATACCGAGCCGGCCGAGAGTTTCGAGCAAGCCCTGTTCGGGCGTACGGACGAGCATGGAGTACTTGGGTTGGTGGATCAGGAGGCGATGGCCCATTCGGGCGAGGATCTGATAGGCTTTTTCCGTCATATCCGGCGGGTAATTGGAGATGCCGGCATAGACGGCTTTGCCGGAGCGGATGGCCTGATCGAGGGCGGACATCGTTTCTTCCAGTGGGGTATTGGGGTCGGGACGGTGGGAATAGAAGATGTCCACATAATCGATTTTCAACCGGAGAAGGGAGGCATCAAGACTGGCGAGCAGGTATTTTCGACTGCCCCATTCCCCATAGGGCCCCGGCCACATACGATAGCCGGCCTTGGTCGAGATGACCAATTCGTCGCGGTAGCCGGCCAGATCGGTAGAAAGAATCGTGCCGAAGTTTTCCTCGGCCGAACCAGGATCGGGGCCGTAATTATTGGCCAGGTCAAAATGCGTGATACCGGCATCGAAGGCCGCGCGGATCATCGAGCGGGCGTTACTCAGGGTATCGACAGATCCGAAGTTGTGCCATAGACCCAGCGAAACCGGCGGCAGAAGAAGGCCGCTGTTTCCGCATCGATTATAGATGAGCTTATCGTAACGGTCGGCGGCGGGGACATAGCGCATATTCGGATCCTTTCGTCGATTTTCTTATCGTAATTGTGGTGAGTATTATCGCGGACAGCGGGGAATTTGCAAGAGGTTGACCGCGAAATGCCGAGACGGGCATCGAAAGCCGGCGACGAAATGAAGGCCGCAAAAAAATTGCGGAAGTGAATATTGGCGCGGTATAATGTAGTTCCATAAATTTGATGGAAGGGACTCTGTATGAGAAAGAGGATAGCGATATTTTTTGTACTGTTATCCACGATACCGAAGGTTTGCGCGCAAGCGGTCAACCCCCCGGCATCGCAGGGATCGGTAAGCTTTGTGTCGCTATTGCAGGAAATGGTCAGCCGCGACACGATCGCACGGTTGCCGAATCCGGCGTACCGATGTTTGCAAGCCAGCAGCTTTGACCGAAAAACGCTGGCGCCGGACCAGCCGGGCTGGTTTGCCAACGACGACTGGAGTTGGTATGTCCGAAAAGAGCAGCGGCAAGGTCGAACGGAGTGGGTCATGATGGATGCCGAGGGACCGGGCTGTGTGGTGCGGATTTGGTGTACGGGACCGGCGATTTCGGGGACGCTGCGGTTTTATATTGACGGGGCCGAGAACCCCGTAATCGAGGGCAAAGCGATAGAGATCGTTGGGGGCAAGGGTTTGACGGGGGAACCGTTGTCGGCGTTGCGAGCAAGGGGGTTTAATTTGTATCTGCCGATTCCGTATGCCCAGCAATGCAAGATCACCTATGACGGACCGAATTTCTGGGAGACCAGGAACAATCAGGATCCGTTTTATTACCAGGTCAATTACCGGACTTATGCCAAAGGGACGGCGGTCGAGAGCTTTGCGACGGATACCCTCAAGAAGAACGCCGAATGGTTGCAGCAGATTCAATCGCTGTTGTTGACACCGGGGAAGGCCCTGGAGCCGACCGTGACGGCGACGACCAATCTTCAAGTCAGCGGGACCGTCGCAACGGCATCGGCGAATTTGTCGGGACCCGGCGCGATCCGTCGGTTGGCGATGAAGATCAAAGCGACGAACCTGGAACAGGCACTGCGGAGTCTGGTCTTGCGGATGGAATTTGACGGTGAGGCGACGGTGTGGTGTCCGGCGGGGGATTTTTTCGGCAGCGGAGTGGGACTCAATCCTTATCAAGGCTGGTGGCAGGGTGTCGAGAAGGACGGGACGCTGGTGTCGTACTGGCCCATGCCATTTGAGAAGACCGCGACGGTAATGATGGAGAATCTCGGCGCTGAACCGGTGGAAGCGACTTTGGTCGTCGAGCAGCGGTCCTGGAGGTGGGATGAACGGAGTCTGCATTTTCACGCGAACTGGCAGTACCGGTATCCGTTCGATTCGCAGCCGGCATTCGATTGGAACTATCTGACGGCGCAGGGGCAGGGAGTGCTGGCGGGGGATGTGCTTACGGTGATGAATACTTCGCCGGACTGGTGGGGCGAAGGCGACGAGAAAATCTTTGTGGACGGCGAGGCGTTTCCTTCGCATCTGGGAACAGGGACGGAGGATTACTATGGTTATGCATATTGTACGCCCGAATTTTTTGAGGATCCGTTTCATGCCCAGCCGCGGGCGGATGGTCCGCGGAATTTCGGGCGGGTAACGAATCTTCGGGTTCGAAGTCTGGATGCGATTCCGTTCGAGAAGTCTGTCCGATTCGATATTGAGGTCTGGCACTGGACGAAGGCGACGATGGAGTACGCGACGACGGTGTATTGGTATGCCCGGCCGGGGGCGAAGGGCAATGTGGAGCCGTTGCCAAAGGTCGCAGCTGCGGCAGTCGTTCCGGTGCCGTCTCCCTATCGTAAAGTGGCCGGAGCGATCGAAGGCGAGACGCTGAAGATCGTCAAAAAGACCGGAGGCGAAACCGAAGTCCAGAATCTGCCGGAACACAACTGGAGCTGGGGAAAACAGCTCTGGTGGCGGGACGGCAAGGTCGGGGATACGCTGTCGCTGGAATTTGCCGTGGAGAACAAGGGAAAATATGCGGTCAAGGTGAATCTGACGCTGGCGGGTGACTATGGGCAGGTACAATTGTCGCTCGACGGGCAAAAACTCGGTGGACCGCTGGACTTGTACAACGACGAGGTGACGACCACCGAAGCGGTATTGGGGACCGTGGCGATGGACAAGGGTACGCATACGCTGACGATCGAGATTGTCGGGGCCAACGAGAAGGCGATTAAACGGTATATGTTTGGACTCGATTATATAAAGCTTGAGAAGGTCGAGTGATTTCTTTCAAACGGAAAATGGCGATCGATACGGCAGGGTGGAATCTCGATAAACTTTTTACGGAAAATCCACATGATCTGTAATTGTCAATCCTCAACAGTCGGTCGTCAGCTTGTTTGTTTGATTCTAACCGTGGCGTGTTTGTCGGGTTTGAGTTGTTCGGTATCGGCCGGGGAACCCTGTTGCATTCAGGTGGTGGAGAAGGGGACGGGCTGGCCGGTGCCGCTGGTGGAGCTGCGGACGACGCATCAGGTGAGATTCTTCACCGACAATGCAGGAGTCATTGCGTTTGACTTGCCGGAATTGATGGGACACGAAACATGGTTTGATGTGATCGGCAACGGATATGAAGTTCCCAAAGATGGTTTTGGTTACCACGGGGTGAGGTTGACACCCAAGCCCGGCGCGACGCTGAAGGTCGAGGTGGTCCGGACGAATCTGGCCAAACGGCTGGGGCGACTGACGGGAGGGGGGCTATTTGCCGAGAGCCAGAAACTCGGCCGCGAGCTGGACTGGCGGGAGTCGGGTGTCCTGGGTTGTGACAGCGTGCAGAATGCCGCGCACCGCGGGCGGATGTTCTGGCTGTGGGGCGATACGACGCTGGCGAAATATCCGTTGGGGATCTTTCACGGGACCAGTGCCACCACGGCCATACAGCCGCTGACTAAATTCGAGCCGCCGCTGCGGTTGCCACTGGAGTATATCACGGATGACAAGGGCACGCCGCGCGGGATCGCGGTGATGCCGGGCGAGGGGCCGACCTGGGTGACGGGGTATGTCAGCTTGCCGGATAAATCCGGCGTGCCGCACCTGGTGGGCTCGTTCCTGAAGGTCAAACCGCCGATGGAGGGGTATCAGTGGGGGTTGTGCGTCTGGAATGACACGACGGCGAATTTTGAATTGTTGCGCGTGATCTGGACGAAGTCGGAAGCCGTTCCCAAGCCGCCGGCGGTACCGGAAGGACACCCGGTATTCTGGAAAGATAAAGACGGGAAAGTGTGGGTACTGTTCGGCAATCCGCTGCCGACCTTGCGATGTCCGGCGACATTCGAAGCGTGGCAGGATTCCAGTACATGGGAAATCATCAAGCCGCAGGAAAACCTGGCCTCGGCGGCCGATGGAACCCCCGTCAAGCCGCACAGCGGATCGATGGCGTGGAACCCGTGGCGGAAACGATGGGTGACGGTGTTCATGCAGGCGTTCGGCAA
>JAAYVQ010000259.1 GCA_012517095.1 Phycisphaerae bacterium
ATCCAGCCGGAATATCCGCCCTCGCGCAATGTCGTCAGCGTTGCGTCGATATCCACATGCCCGTCTCCGCACGGCAGATGTTTGCTGGTCCCGCCGTCGCGCAGCGTGCCGTCGCAGTCGGTGAAATGCACATACCCGATATTCCCCACCCCGACTCGCTTGAGCATGGCGCTGACCTGGCCTTTGCCCCCGCTCATAAGGTCGAAATGACTCGGATCCAGCATCGTCTTGCATCCGGGAACCTTGGCCAGGATTCGCTGGATGTGTTCTTCGGTGTTGAAAATAAACGGCGGCTCGATCTCGAACGAAGCCGTCAATCCCAGATCCCCCGCGATCTTCCAAACCTCGCGAAACGATTCGGCCAGATGGTCGATCGCCTCGTCGAGAGTCTGTTTACCCAGCGGTCCGCCCGGCCAGATCCCAATGCATTCGGCCCCGGCCGCCTTGGCAAACTGTGCCTGTTTTCGCCAACCCGCGATCCATTTCTTCCGCGTCTCCGGATCCGGATGGAACGCATCTCCCGCCGAAGTCTGGATCGAAAAAATCTGCAACCCGAATCCCTCATACAGCCGGCGAATCGCCCCGATCTTCCGCTGCTCTTCCGGAGCGGGATATCCCCCCATCTGGGGCGGCCAGTCGGGCAGGATTTCGATCCCGTCAAATCCCGACCGGGACGCGAAGTCCAGCACTTCCCAGATCGGATACGACTTTCCGTATTTGGCTGAGGAGGATTGAAAACCATTGAGGCCGAATGCCGTCTTCCATTTCGGCTTGGAGGAATTGTCTGCACCGGCCGAATTCATCCATGAAGGTGCCGCTAAAAATCCCGCGGCAGCCGTCATCTTCAAAAATCCGCGACGATCCATATCGGAATAGACTCCCTTCTATGTTGTTCCGTTCTGTCCTTTTCCAACCAGATAGACCCGGTTTTTCCCGCTCCGTTTGGCCTCAAGCATCGCCTGGTCGGCCTTGGCGATCAGTTCTTCCGGCGTTTTGGCGTCCTCTGGAAAGGAAGCCAGACCGCCGCTGATCGTCAGCGTTCCTTTCCCCTCGGCCCCCAGGCAGGTCAAATCTGCTGCGCTGAGTTGCCGCCGAAACCGTTCGGCCATAAAGTACGCCTCGCGTGGGTGCGGCGACGGATGCCGCCGTCGTTCCACCGCCGGCCGAGTTGTCCCGGTGGCATCTTTTGACTTGGTCGTGTTTCGTTCCCGCTCCGACGGCAAATCCCAAAAGATCACCGCAAACTCGTCGCCCCCGATCCGCCCGACGATATCGTGCTTGCGGCAGCAGCGCTGGATCATCACCGCCACCTGCCGCAGCACCGCGTCGCCCACGGTGTGCCCATACAGGTCGTTGTATTTCTTGAAATCGTCGATATCGAACATCAGCAAGGTCACATGCCACGGGCCGCGTCCGCCCCGCGACAGGATCTGCGTCAGAAACTCCCGCATATATCGCCGGTTTTTCAACCCCGTCAAATCGTCCAGGGTGGCCAGTTGCTCGAGTTCCTGTACTCGCCGGGTCAGTTCCGCAACCGTCGCGTCACGACTGTGTGGTGCGGCGTGCGCAAGCCCGCATTCCAGAATCGCCTTCGTGTCCACCGGACAGATCAGGTACTCGTCCGCCATCCGATGCGGCGAGCCAATCATGCCGACCACCTGTCGAGCCAGGATCTCCTGTTGCATTTCCGCCAGCAGCACGATCCGCGCGCCGTGGCACATCCGCCGCAAAGCCCCCAGCGCCGAGTCCAGATGCCCGTCGATTCCCGACATCGCCACGAAAATCGTATCGAACCGGTGCTGCTCCGACAGCGTAATCGCGTCCAACAAACTGCGGCAATGGCGGATCTGTCGTGGAAAGTGATGGCAATCGGTTATGGTCCCTTCCAGCGGCCCCACCAGCAACACATTCGGGGATTCGACGGGATGATTTGCGTGATTCTTCATCAGGTATCCCCAAATAAGGCCGCCAGTTCCTGCTCCGTCAGCAGCGCCTCTTCGCGTCGAATTCCCGTCCGCTCGCCGCTTGCGGTCAGCGCCGGCGTCCGGAGTTGATGGAGATACCGTTCGACGGCCCGTTGCAGAGTCTCCGAGTCCCCGACGATCTCCAGCCCCGCCCGCACGGCCGCATCCAAGCCACGGATGACTTGTCCGCTTGGCCGCGATGGAAGCCAGCCGATGCACGGAATGCCGCGCATCGCGCAGATCTCGATAAACCGTCCGTTCTGCCGGCACAGCTCCGACAGTTCCCCCGCGACTAACCAATGCCCCGCGCTTCCGACGATCTCGCGAAGGGCCGCATAGATATCCCGGCACAGAATCGGCGCAACCGATACCCCATCCAGCGCCGCCTGCAACCGCGTCAGACGGCGATCGGACTTCTCGGCCACAAGGACCATCCGGATCGACGAGTTGGAGTCGTTAGAATTCGTCACAGTTACCCTGCACCTCCGACTATTAGCATACCTCTTTCTCGCCGAAAGTCAAGCAAAATACTCCAGTGCCCGGACAAATACTGGACAATGTGGTATTTTGTAAATCCTTGTGGGATAACAAGATACAATCTCAAAAGCCATGCTCGTCTCCGTCGTGCAAAGGCCGTCGGGGTCCACCCGTTTGCCGGGACAAATCGATTTTTGCATTGTCATTGTGCTTTTTGTTTTTAATCGTTGATTTTCCTGCCGATCCTGTTAATCCTGTGTTATTTGTTTCCTGTGCAACGACTGTGCGTGAGAGACGAATGAATCGAAACCCCAAACATCCCGGCACTCGACATTTGCCCAGGGGCCTGGACATTCTCTACGAGGATGACCAGCTTCTGGTTGTCGATAAGCCCGCGGGCCTGCTGGCCGTCGGCACGCCCACCAACCGTACGCGCACGGCTTATTACATGCTGACCGAATATGTCCGCAAAGGAAATCCCAAATCCCGCAATCGCATCTTCATCGTCCACCGGCTGGACCAGTGGACCTCGGGTGTTCTGATCTTCGCCAAAAGCGAGCCGGTCAAAGAACGCCTGCAGGAAAACTGGACGCAGGTCAAAAAAACCTACATTGCCGTCGTCCACGGCCGGCCGGAAAAAAATGAAGATACCATCAGCTCCTATCTCGCTGAAAACAAAGGCCTGAAAGTCTATTCAACGAACGATCCTTCCCGCGGCAAGCTTGCCCACACCGCCTACAAAGTCGTCAAACAGACTCCCAAATTTGCGATGCTGGAAATCGACCTGCTCACCGGCCGCAAAAACCAGATCCGCGTCCACCTCGCCGACATCGGCTGCCCCATCGTCGGCGACCGCAAGTACGGCCGGCCCGACGACGGCTACCGGCGCCTCGCACTCCACGCCCGCTCCATCCGCTTCCCCCACCCCCAGACCGGAAAACCCCTCGCCTTCGACGCCAAACCCCCGTCCTACTTCCGCCAGCTCATGGACGAAAAAGAGTAGCGGTACGACAAACTGTAGTGAAAACCTTATCTGGGATAAACTGTATAATCTGCGGATTATCTCCGCATCTTGATGGTATTGCGTGAAATACAAAACCCTCAAACCCTTGCGAATACCGGCGTTTTTGCGACCCGGCCGGCAAAATCGTCGATTTCTTCCGGCCTTTCAAACCCCACATTCAAAACATCCACTGCCCCCGATTGCAGCACAAATTGAACGGATTTGTCCTTCTTTTCCGGCTCATTCCGAAAATTTCCCTCTCCAATCAGCTTCATTCCGACCACTCCCTTTCCGGCCGCATGCATTTTCTGCAAAACCGGCATCACAATTTCGGGCGAACCATCCATTTTATCACCGAAAGCGTTAATTCGGGCATGGACCGAATCCACCCACGGCTCATCGGCGGCGGTTTGCAACGATTCCAGAGAATGACACGAAACCCCATGAGCGCGAATAACCCCCTTTTTCTTCAAATTATCCATGATTTCCATCTGTTTGGACAATTTTGTGTTCCAATCCTTGTCGGTTACGCAATGTAATAAGACCAAATCAAGGTAATCGGTCCCCACTTCTTTGCAAAATCGCTGAATGACGATATCGGCGTCGGGCCGTTCCGATTCGGGAATCCCGCCGGACCGGAACCAGATCTTGGAAATGATCTGAATCTTCTTGCGGGGGACTTCCTTAAGTGCTGGAATGACATAGGGATGTGTTCCATACAGGTCAGCCAGATCGAAAGTTCGTACGCCGTGTTCGTATGCATAGCGGATCAGTGCTTCAAATTTTTCCTTGCCCATGCGGGTATGGTTGGACTGGCGATTTCCGCCGCGCATCCCGGTTCCCATGCACATCCGCGACATCTTGATGCCGGTTTTTCCCAACGGAATATCCTGCTGCTGAGGATCGAAGAAGGCCGGTTTTGGCTGAACTTGTTCTTCCGCGGTGCAACCGAACGATGGGGCAAAAGTTACGGCTCCCAGGCCGACAAGCGATTTGGACAGAAATTCACGGCGTTTCATGGTTGTCTCCCATTTTGAATCATCGTGTTCGTTTCGGATTTCATCATACAGAATCGATCCCCGATTGGCAACAAGGAAGGTACGACCCGTCAGACATCCTGTTCGTTGACGGTATGATCGCGGGCCGATATAATTTTGCCCTCGGGATGGAATATTAATTTCAGAAGGGATTGATTGTGACAACGCACGACGAAAAGGGCGCCGCCGGATCGGCCCCGGAAGTTCGCCGGGATTTTATCCGCGATATCATCGATGAAGATAACCGCACGGGCAGATGGGGCGGACGCGTGGTCACGCGGTTTCCGCCGGAGCCCAATGGCTATCTGCATATCGGCCACGCCAAGAGCATCTGCCTGAACTTCGGGATCGCCGCGCAGTACGGCGGGCGGTGCCATCTGCGTTTCGATGACACTAATCCAACCAAAGAAGAGCAGGAATATGTGGATTCGATCCTCGGCGATGTCCGCTGGCTGGGCTGGGACTGGGGCAAGCATCTTTATTACGCCAGCGATTATTTCCAGCAAATGTACGACTGGGCGATCCAACTGGTCAAGTCCGGCAAGGCCTATGTGTGCGATCAGACGGCCGAAGAGGTTCGCGAATTTCGCGGCACGCTGACGCAGCCCGGCCGGGAAAGTCCATGGCGCAACCGCAGCATTGAAGAAAATCTGGACCTGTTTATCCGGATGAAGAACGGCGAGTTCCCCGACGGCAGCCGAACCCTGCGGGCGAAGATCGACATGGCGCATCCGAACCTGAACATGCGCGACCCAGTGATGTACCGGATTCTGCACGCCGACCATCATCGCACCGGCGGCAAGTGGTGCATTTATCCGATGTACGACTGGGCGCACGGCCTGGAGGATTCGGTCGAGCAGATCACGCATTCGATCTGCACGCTGGAATTCGAGAACCATCGGCCGCTGTACGACTGGTTCCTCGACGCGCTGGGGATCTATCACCCGCAACAGATCGAGTTTGCCCGTCTGAATCTGACCTACACGGTGATGAGCAAACGCAAACTCCTGCGGTTAGTGCAGGACAAACTCGTCGGCGGCTGGGACGATCCTCGCCTGCCGACGATCTCCGGGATGCGCCGGCGCGGCTATTCGCCCGAGGCGATCCGCTATTTCTGCCAGGTCATCGGCGTCAACAAATTCAACAGCACGGTGGATATGGCTTTGCTGGAGCATTGCATCCGCGAGACGCTCAACAAGACCTCGCCGCGGGTGATGGCGGTGCTGCGGCCGCTGAAGGTCGTGATCGAAAATTACCCCGAAGGCCAGGTCGAGTGGATGGATGCGATCAACAATCCGGAGGATCCGGGGGCAGGTTCGCGCAAGGTTCCCTTCGGACGGGTGCTGTATATCGAGCGGGAGGATTTTATGGAGAATCCGCCGAAGAAATTCTTCCGCCTGTCGCCGGGCAAAGAGGTCCGGCTGCGCTATGCGTACTTCATCACCTGCCGCGAGGCGATCAAGGACGCCGCGGGCCATGTCATCGAGCTGCGATGCACCTACGATCCGGCCACGCGCGGCGGCGACGCCCCCGACGGCCGCAAGGTCAAGGCCACCCTGCACTGGGTCGCGGCCGAACAGGCGATCGACGCCGAGGTCCGACTCTACGAGACGCTGTTTACGCGGGAAAATCCCGACGATATGCCGGAAGGACAGGACTTTACCGCCTGTATCAATCCCAAGTCATTGGAGGTCTTGACCGAATGCAAGGTTGAGCCGTCGCTCAAGGATGCCGCGCCGCTGACGCGCTATCAGTTCGAACGGATGGGATATTTCTGCGTCGATTCCGATTCTTCGGCGGTCCGGCCGGTGTTCAACCGGACGGTGACCCTGAAAGACGCCTGGGCGAAGATCCAGCAGAAGGGATCCGAGTAATCCGCCTCGGTTTATTTCGGATTTAAAGCGACAGGTTGGGTAACAGGCCTCGTGAGTTGGCGCAGGGCATCGAGTTCGGCGGTGAGGGATTTGATTTTGGCCTCGGCCAGGTCGAGTTCGGCGTTGGCGTCGGAGAGTTGTTCGGCGAGTCCTTTGGCCCTGTCAGCTTGTTTTTTCGCCTCGGTGATCTGAATCTCCACAAGATGAATCTTCCGGTTCAGTTCCGTGTTTTCATTGCGGAGTTGTTCGATTTCCGTCGAAAGCGTCGAGGCCAGGAGTTCATACTTGCGGAGATTTTCGGCGATCGCATCCTTTTTTTCGGCCAGACGACTGGTTCCGCGGGTCAGGATGGCATTGGCGGCCCGCTGCGATAACCACAAGCCGCCGGCGCCGATCACCAGCGAGATCACGATTGCCGTGATGATCGTGGATGTATAACGGACCGGGGTTGGCCGGTCCAGCGCTTCGTTGACTTGTCGTTGAAAGTCCATTTCATGGCCTGCCGAAACAATCCGGTTGCTTTCGCCACCCTCAGTTGTTTCGGCAGGGCGGCTCCTGTCGCTCAATACGAATTCTTTACGGTAATCGCGGTTGCGGAATTCATCGAGTAGAGTTTGCCTTCGGATTTGCTCTGGGCCATCCGCGATCGTTCGGCTTCCATCCCATAATAAAGCTGCTCGTTCTCCAGAAAACGAAATTCGTTCCGGAAGGAAGGCGCAGAGGTCGAAGCGGGAACCAGGCGCGCGTCGGCAACGCTCCAGGTTGCGGCGCAAGCGGTCTTCTTTTCTTCCTGGCATCCGAACAGGGCCAGACCCATAGTCAACAATATCACTGCGATGGATAACTTTTTCATAGTTTTCCCCTAATTGGTGAGGTTCCGTAAGCCAATACAGGTAAAACCTACGAAATAATCGGTCGTCATCCAAATGGAGCATGAAAATTCTCTTCGGTCCTTGGGGTTGCGTCTGAATTGAAGGGCCGATAAAATATATCGTGTCAAAGATCGCCGATCGCGGCGTTGCCTGATGAATCGCGCAAGGGATGTGAACGAAGGACATGCGACCGTTTTCACTGTTGATCAAACCGGCGGGGCCGGACTGCAATCTGGCCTGCCGCTATTGTTTTTACGCCTGCAAGTCGGACCTGTTCGGCGATGGCCGCCATCGCATGAGCGAGGCGACCGCCGAGGTGATGGTCCGCGATTACTTAGGTCTGGGATTGGAAATGTCGAGTTTTGCCTGGCAGGGGGGCGAGCCGACGCTGATGGGGCTGGAGTTTTTCGAGAAGGTCGTTGAATTGCAGAAGCGGTACGGCCGCGACGCCCAACGGGTTTCCAATGCCCTGCAGACCAACGCGACGCTGCTGGACGACCGCTGGTGCGAATTCCTCGCCAGGTACCAATTCCTCGTCGGCATTAGTCTTGATGGTCCCGCCGAGATCCACGATCATTACCGCCGGGACCACGCCGACCGTGGATCGTTCGACCGCGTGATGAAGGCCATCGAGTGTTGCCGGAAACACGGCGTCGAGTTCAACATCCTGGTTCTGATCCACGACCGAAATGTCGAGCGGGCCGACGATCTGTTCGATTTTTTCACGGCGCAGAAATTCGGCTTTCTGCAACTGATCCCCTGCGCCGAAATCGATCCGACGACTGGACAGATGGCCGCCTACAGCATCGATGGCCCGCGCTACGGCCGGTTTCTGTGCCGGATGTTCGAGCGGTGGATGGCGTACGGGCCCACCAAACTCAGCGTTCGGCTGTTCGACAGCATCCTGTCGTATGCCCTCGGCCGTGGCCAGACCGAATGTACGCTGGGTCCGCTGTGCAACGACTACATCGTCATCGAGCACAATGGCCAGGCGTATTGCTGCGACTTCTTCGTCGAGCCGGATTATCTGCTGGGCAACATTCACGACACACCCATCGACCAACTGGCCGGCTCACCGCGAAAACGGGCCTTCGGCGAGGACAAGCGGCAGATCGCCAACAAGTGCCTCGTTTGCCGATATCTGGATGTGTGCCGCGGCGGATGCCCCAAGGACCGGCTGGTTCGCGGCAAGGGTCTCACGGCCGAGAGCTGGTTTTGCGAAGGGTACAAGACGTTCTTCGATAAGGCGTTGGGCCATCTGCGAGGCATGGCGGCGAAACTACAAAAAGATACCCGCTATTCGCGATTGAAGTGAGGTCGTTATGAAGCTGGTCGTTCTCGATGGGTTTACGATGAATCCCGGAGATCTGGGCTGGGAGGAACTGGGTTCGCTGGGCGAACTGGCCGTCTTTGATCGCACGCCGCCGGAATTGACGATTGAGCGGGCCAAAGACGCCGAGGCCGTCTTCACCAACAAGGTCGTTCTCGGGGCCGAACAGATCCGACAACTGCCCAGGTTGCGATATATCGGCGTGCTGGCCACCGGCACCAATGTCGTGGATATCGCCGCCGCGACCGCCCGCAAGATCGTCGTAACGAATGTCCCGGC
>JAAYVQ010000030.1 GCA_012517095.1 Phycisphaerae bacterium
CCGGGCTGCTGGGATTGGCGAAGGTCGCCTCGGCCCCGTCCGGACCGCTGACGGTGGTCCAGAGGGTTGTCACCGTGCCGGGGACTCCATAGTCCAACACCCGACCATTCAACGGCACCGCATCGCCGGTCTTGTAGGTCAGCGGGCTGGTAATCGTTCCGGCATCGACGAACGGAACCGTCCTGCCCTGAGCCGTAAGGGCTCGAATCCCGGCCTCGTCGAGGGCGTAGTTATAAACCCGAATCTCATCCAGAATTCCATCCCATGGCCGAATTGGATTCGTCTGTTGGGCATTGCCACTGATCTGAATCGGATAGGTGCTGGTGTTAATCAGGCCGGTGTATGGGCCTTCCACATCCAGGACGCCGTCAATATACAGACGGATCTTTTCGCCGTCGAAAGTGCCGCAGACATGGTGCCAGAAGTTGTCGTTAACACTGATGGTTCCATTGGGTCCATTGCCCGGCATTCCCGCTCCGGGAGTCAGGCCGTTAAAGTGAATCGCCATGGCATTTTGATTGGTTCCATCGCGGCTCTGGCGGGCCAGACGCCAACTGTCGTCGCCCTTGCTGACCGCCGTGGACCAGGTGGTGGAAAACGCGCTGACCTTGATCCAGGCCGAAACCGTGATCGCATAGCGCGGGGTATTGACAAAATTCGGCTCCGTGTCGGCGATGGTCACATCCACCCGTCCGGGGCCGGGCACTTTGACGATCGGCGGATTGGCCGCAGGGGCTCGGAAGTCCACGGCTTGCGTGCTGCCGGTAATCCAGCCGGGAACGATGGTCGGGACCTGGTTGGGTTCGGCCGCGGTCCAGACGCCGTTGTTGCCCTTGGCCACATCGACGACCGATTTGTTGGTCGTTGTCAAAGACTCGAAGTTCCAGTGGGCCATCAGCATATTCTTGCTGACATCATTGACATAGATCGTCATCGTGTCTTCGGCCTGCTTGCTGCCGTCGGAACCCACCAGCTTCATCACATACTCGCCGGGCAGGTTGACGGTAACCGTGGGATCCTCAATGGCGGCATTGCTAATCGTGGCTCCGGCCGGTCCGGAGACAATGGACCAGGCATAGCTAATAACGCCTCGCGGCTCGGTCGGATCCTGTGGATCTTCATCCGTTACGGTCGCATTCATCTGCACCACCAGAGGAAATGTCGGCTTGGCAAAGGCCTGCAAGGGGCCGGCATCCACCAGAGGGGCAGGGTTAAATTTCGGATCTCCAGGAACGGCACCGATAACATAAAAGTCATTTCCACTATTATTGGGTCCAAACACATAGGTTCCCGGTCCAAAAGTCCCCGCGAACACACTGAGCTGACGGTTACTGTCGCCGTTGACAAATACATCCAACCCGGTGTCCGTAAATGACCCTGGGGCAGCAAAGGCCTTGGTGATTTCATCTGCGGCCTGTTGCGGAGTACGAGTCCCCCAGGCACGATCATCGATTGTAATCCAGATCGTACAGGCCATCGAAAAGGTGACGGTGTAGGTAACATCGGTTTCGCCTGTGGCCTTATCGGTGTTGAAGGTCCGGACATATTCTGAGCCGATCAGCGGAGTATTCAGAGGTCCGAGGGTCCCGGTCGGGGAATTGATCCAGGTATAGGTGCGATCTGAATAGATATAATTACCGTCTTTTAGACCGCCATTTTGTGTTGGCAACGGCGCGGTACTGCCGTTATAGGTGCCAATCGGGTCTCGTGTATCCGATTGGCCGTTCGCACGGATGACCGAGGTAATGATCTGGCCCATCGCAGACGAGGCCAACATCGCTCCGATCACGCACATCCAGAGTGCTTTCATTTTCATCTTGTGAGTCCTCCACAATAAATTGGATAAGGATTTACGGTTTTTTGTGCTATATGGCAAACCGCGGGGGTACAAACGCAGTCCGCGGCGGATTGACGGATGGATTGGGAAACGGATCGGAATAAAAGGAGGAAAAAAAAAGACCGGCCGAACCTTTGGGGACCGAAGGGGAAAGACTCGTTCCACCGATTCAGATATCGTATCCTCTTCCTGTTAACAGGTTCACAACTCCTCCAGCACATACATCCTGCTCCAGCGCGTACTGAATTTTGATCACCTGACCTCAGCGTTGAATATTATACCCGATTTATAAATGAATAGCAATGGTTTTGATTAACTTTCTTTGGATCTGGGCAAGGTTTTTCCTCTGCATATTCTCGATGCATACTTGATCTTTTGATCCAAACAATCCGGCAAATGAACAGACAAATCCCACTTAGTTTCAGGAGATTCGGGACTGGGCGTCGGCGACCATCTTGTCAAACACCTGCTTTTGTTCGATCATGGCGGCGACAGGATCCTTGGGAGCGGTCCGGGCCTCCAGTAGGATCCAGCCCTTATAGTCGATACCAACGAAAAGGTCCATCAGCTTCTGGTAAGGGTACTTGCCGATGTTCAGTTCGCGGACATGGGCGGTGTCGCCAAATCGCTTGCTGACCATCGCAAAGTTCTTTTCCAGACCTTCACCCTGGAGGTCTTCATCGTTGGAATTCCAGCAGACGGTGACATTGGGGTGGTCGGCCACATCCATGATTTGCTTGATATACGGCAGAGGGGCGCAGGTGCCGTGGACCTCCAGGCGGATCTGCTGCTTGAAGTCGGCGGCGTATTTGCCCACGATATTCAAGCTCTTGCCGATCTGTTCGAGAGTCTTTTCTTTGGGGACATTCGGGTGGAACTGGTTGGGTTTGACCTTGACGCCCGAGCCGCCGCAGTCATAGCTGAGCTTGACGAAGGCCTTGGTGTTCTCGATGGCCTGGGCGACCTTGGCCGGATCGGGATTGTCGTACTGCTCGTTTGTGCCCATGCCGACGAAGATCACGGGGGTATCTTTGAAGCGCTTGCGAACTTCTTTGCGTTGTTCGGGGGTCATTGAGGGCTTGACATCATGCTTGTGATCGACCCGCAGCTCGACGCCGAGGATGCCGGACTTTTCGCAGTTGGTGATGACCGTCGGCAGGTCCCAGTCCTGGCCCCACAGATAGGTGACCAAGCCGAACCGCATCTTGCAGCCCTTCTTCTCGCAGCATTCGGCATTTTCTTCGGACGCCGTCGGGGAAGGATCCGCAGCCCGTAAACAGGAACATTGCGTCAGGAGAGGGATGCTGGAACACGACAGGATCGATTGCTTAAGAAATGAACGGCGCGACGAAAAACGCATGATACCAACCCTTTCACTGAAGAAATTGTTGATTGCCTTATGGTGCAGACATTCTACCAAAATCCGGCCGGCCGCTCAAGGGTCGATCAGAGTTTTCCGACACCCTTGCTTGCCAGGGCCTTGAGGTCCTCCAAGTGATATTCATACACGCCGCGGGGATTGGTGCCGTATTTCTTGCACAGCGAAGCGGCCATACCCACGACCTCGCCCATCATGCCGCCGGTCCGCATCACCCGCACGCAACCCAGCGCCACATGGGTGACGCTGATATCGCGCCCGGCCATGAACAAATTGGCGATATTCCGCGAGTAGAAGCAACGATAGGGGATTGGATAGGGCTCATGCTTTGTGAAGTGGGCAACGGTACGGAATTCCTCGCCGGGAAAGTGTTTTGTATTTTCCGGGTTGGGATAATGCAGGTCGATGGTCCAGGTCGCCGTGACCATCGCATCCGGATAGATCACCGGCTGCTGGACATCCTGCTGAGACAGGATCAAATCGCCCAGCAGTCGTCGCGATTCTCGCTTACCCCCGATATAGGCGACCCAGGCCAGACGCTCGTTCTCGAATTTTTGTTTCTGCGAATAATGGTTCTTCAGGTACGCCCAGTTACCGAAGACGACGCGCAGGCCGTAATCGCGGATGTACTCGATTTCATCCACGGCGTTTCGCGTTTGACCGGTCTCCCAGTCCCAATCGCCGCGGGTCATCGGCTGGCAGGTCTGCTCGTTGAACTGCACGGCCCACGGGCAATCGGGAAACGAGCGGGGCTCTTTGGCGTCGAGGGCATACCATTGCACGGAAGTCCCCAGCAGCAACGAATCGGCCTTCTCCGGGGCGAGCGATTCGCCAGTTTCGACGCGGCTCTCACGGCCCATGCGGAAGTCGGCCCCGGCCAGAACCCCCAGCGATCCATCGCCGGTACAATCGGCGAACAAAGAACCGGCGAAGCGGTGCTCTGTCGAACCCCGCACATTTCGGGCCGTGATGGCGACGATCCTGCCGTCTTTGGTTTCCACGGAGGATAGTCGCGTATTCAAATAAAGCCGGATATTCGGTTCGGCGTTGACGACGGCCAGCTTTTTGGCATCGTCGTAATTCTCGGCCGGCTGGGCATTGCCGCGTTTGCCGCTGTCCAGTTCGGCGACGACGGCGCCCAATTTCGGAAACGGCTGCTGAAAGATTTCGCCGTTGAGATGAACGCGCACTTCCGAGGAGTTGTTACCGCCCAATACGGGCCGATCCTGGATCAGGGCGACCTTCAGGCCAAGCCGGGCCGCCGAGATCGCGCTGCAGGTCCCGGCCATCCCCCCGCCGACCACAATCAGGTCAAAATCGCCTTCCTCTTTCGGAGCCCCGAGTTTAAGCATCGTGCATCGGTACTTGGCCAGTGTCCCGGGCTCGTTCGGCGGGAGCGTATCGTCATCACTGAATACAATCGCGTCACAGCGGCCGTCGAAACCGGTCAGGTCATGTAAAACGATTTTCACTTCGGGCCGGTCGATGGTAACCTTGCCGCCATCCTGCCAGTGCCAGGCGTCGCCCTGTGCGCCGAAAGTCGCCGACGCGGCTTTCCCATTGATCATCACCTCGAATTTTCCCGGCGCGCCGGGCACCTTCCAGGGCGCAACCCAGTCACGTGTGCGGACCCAGAGGTGATATTTCCCTTCCCGCAGGATGGTGACCGTCGAAGTCGCATCCTGGACTGGCAGACCCAATCCGTGAGCCAACAGGTACGCCGAACCCATCTGATCCATCGATTGGGTATCCATGACCCAACCGCCGAGATCGGAAAATCCTTCCGCCTCCAGAAAGATTGTCTCGGCTCCCACAGAGCCAACGGCCATCGTCAATATCCAGCTCAGTGTAACAAGCCGCATCCGACAATCCTTTCCAAAAAAAATGGGCTCGGAACCGACTCCGAACCCATGATATCTGAAATCGGGGGTTTTCCCCCACGGGAAAATCCACCCGCCATGATAAGCTGAAAATGGAAAATCGGAAATGGAAATTATTTGTTCTTTTCGGTTCCTTCTTCCGGCCGTATACACCGGTCATCCCGCCCCAAAACTTCTGAGATTTCCTTGGGCGGGGAAACCTTGTCGGACCCCGTCCACTCCGGAAATACTATTTTATATAGATCGATATTGGTGGAATTTACATTAAGATACAGGGTGAGACGATCGGGGTGCGCCTGTGAATAGTCCAGTTGCCAACTGCTGTCCTGTCGCAAGTTGTCGTTACGGCCGCGGTAGAGAATCAGACGCATCGTTGTACCGGGTATTTGATGCAATTCGGCCATGAATTGGTTCAGCTTGGTGACATCCCCTTCAAAGCTCAGGCGCGTCCCCCAGTCCGGAGGCCAGTGGCTATAAACGCCGTCCACAAAGTGATACTGCTCGTTCTGAACGACTTTCAGGATGGCCTTTGTCTTCGTGGAATCGTACCCCTTCGGAAAGTTAATGTCCGGCCCCATCTTTATGCTCAATGCAATCGCCGACATCGGCAACAATATCCCAACACCGCAGAGTATAAGAAAGATGTTTGCACGAGTTACCATGATCACCCCCTATCGTCCACGATCTTCATATTCCGTGGAATCTTCACAAAACCATTCACAATATCGCTTTTATCCAATCATCCCTTATTTTTTTTCGTCCAGTCTTCCGATCGCACGCCCTGGTAGAAGGTCACGACATAATTGAATACCGCCTTGGAGGCCGGTTCAAGGGTCAGGGTGTATTTGACGGTATCCATGTCGATCTTGACAAAGTCGCCGAAGGTTCCCTGGTTAGTCAGGTCCCAATAGGGCATCGGGAAGTTTCGCTGAATCTCGATCTTAATCGGCAGATCGCGGGTGTTGCGGATCTCGATCTGATACGACAAGATGTCGTCCCAGCCATTGACATTTCCTTTACGATCGAAGCGATAGTTGTCGGACTTGGTATCCATCAGTTTGGCCTCGACGACGACATCGGCCACCGTGCCGAGGTTTAGTTCCACATCTTCATTGACTGGAATATACTTGAACTCCGACTGTCCGGTATAGGCCAGATGTTGCTTTTCGTCGAGATTCCGATAGACCTTCAGCAGTCCGCCGGGGATCGGCGTTTCGCCCAGTTTGTGTTCGGCGTCGTTCTTGAAGCTCAGGAACCGCACGACGGCGGGGCCGAAGCGCTCCTCTTCGTACTTGTAAAGGTTAATGATGGGTACTTCACTCGCCTCAAAACTCGGCAATCGTTTCGACCAACCGTTCTCGATGGTCTCGGTACCTTCGATAGTGTAGAGGAAGTACTCGCTGAGGCCCTCCTTGATAATCTGTTTGGGTTCGGCGGTGGATTCCAGGGACAACACTGCGGCCTTGGCCGCCGCTCCCCGTGCCCGCATGGGCGCCGGAGCCGGAGTTGCAGCGGGAGCCATGGGTACGACCGGTCCCGGCCGGCCATAGGGATATTCGCGCCGGGCCAGATCGGCGATCTGGTCGAGGGTGTGGACCTGGCCGACGATCAGGCGGGTTTGGGCGTTTTCATAGTCCTCGCCGGAGTTGTTGGAGACCAGGACATAACCCTGCAATCGCATGGTTTTTTCGTCGGGCGTCATCGTGCCCATGTAGAAGGCCCGCCACGACAGACCGCTGGTCAGGTAGGTGATCTCGACGGGAACCTTACCCGCCACACCGCTGGTGATCTCCCAAAGCCCCAGGTTCTTGACCCGCGGCGGATAGGAAAGCTCGGAGATCTGGATCTTGTCGGCATTGGCCTTGGGCAGCATCTCCAAACTCGTCGGATCAATCAGGGTATTCTCCCAAGAGAATTGCAGGTTGTTGCCGCCTTCCTTGAGGGTCAGCGGACGGCTTTCGCGAACCAGCGTCATGTCGGCCGAGTTGTAGATCGTGATCTGGACGGTCTCGCGCGTGGGCAGGGTTGTCAGATCCACCTTGGCCGTCGCTGTTCCGATCACCATCATCACGCTAAGAATCAGTATGCGTTTCATGGTCAGTTCCTTTCAGTTTGGCGTGAGGGACCTTACGGCCGGACATTCCGACGGTGAAAGTGCATGGTCAGTTCCTGCGTCGAGGGACCCTTTTCGGTTCGCGGGGCCATCTCAATCTCAAACTCCAGCGTGCCGGCGTCCTTGCGGGTGTACTTCAGGTTGCACTTTTCCATGTCCCACTGGCCGGGGATATGCTGGATCATCGTCAGGACTGCGGGCGAATCCTTGAAGTTTTCGATCTTGGCGGTGATCACCTCGTCGGTGTCGAAGAGGACGACGGCTCCATCGTTGTTTTTGCGGAGGTTGATCTGCGCGTCGGTCATCTTCCGCTGGGTGACGACGATGTCGCGACTGTCGCCGATATACAGTTCCATCTTCTCGCCGACCGGAACCAGCGCCGCATTATCCTCGCCGAGGAAGATCGTGCTGTTGTGGCCGTCATCCTGGAACAGCCGCGCCTTGCCGCCCCAGAGGGCGAACTTGCCCAGCTTGCTCTTGACATCGTTGATGATCCGGTAGCTGACCGGGATCCCGACATTCTTGTTGTCGAGCTTTTCCGGATCCCACGGCA
>JAAYVQ010000031.1 GCA_012517095.1 Phycisphaerae bacterium
CGGTTGCCCCCCTGGACAAAGAGAATCAATCCATTGGCCGCAATCTTGCCGAATAAGGTCTCGGCGGTTGCAGGATTGCTTCCAAAATAAATCACATCATCGAATCCCGCAGCCGGCAATTCGTCGACGGAATTGGCCCGAACAACCGGGATGGAATCCAGAGAAAACGATTCGCGGGCGACTATCGTAATCCGGGCGGGGGATCCGAATCGCCCGAGAAAGGCCGTGAAAAGTTTGTTGTCGATCGACCCGTCCGCCACCACCAGCATTTTTCCGCCATCCTTGAGCGTGGTTCTCTCGTGGACGGCATACGCCTCTTCGACGCAGGCCCACGGTTCGACCAGCGCCACCGCCGAAGCGCTGAGTTTCTCCGATGCCGGCAGCAAAAACACCTCACCCTCCGGCGAAGTGATCACTCGCTGATCCATCAGCACATACTGTTGCAATCCCCCCTCGAAGTTGTATCCGAACGAGGCGTTGGAGTTCGTCGTCGGGAGCCATCGATAGTCGGTTTCCACAAGGTATCGCGCTCCCACTCGTACGCCCTTGACCTTGTCGCCCACGGCCACAATCCGCACCGTGGTCTCATGGCCGGGAACCGTTGGCGTCTCGTCGGGCACATAGCTGGGGATTTCCCTGAGGATTGCCGGATCGATCCCGCTGCCGATCCGCTCCTTGCGGGCGTGCTTGGAAAACTGCTTGAGCAATTTGAGATCCGAAAAACACAACCCCACCGCTTCCACCTGCCCCAGGATCTGATAGGGTCCGGGCCGATGGATGGGTTTGCTGGTGTTCAGTCGCAACTCATCCGGACCGGTCAGTTGAACGGCCCATTGAGTCTTCGGGATCGAATACGATGTCATAGCGTCCCTGCCTGTTCGATCTGTTGGAGAATCTTTTCCGGTTTGGTTTGTTTTAGTCCATTGAGGAGCCGGCTTTCAATCGAAGGCGACAGCCGTGTCCCGGCCTCTTCGAAGAATCGGTTTTTCTCGGTAATGCTGCCGAACTGGTTTTCCGCCCAGGAACTGCAATACCCCTTTTTGCCCAGACGCTGCAGAACACTATGGGCATAAACGATCCGGGCTCCCTTGAGAAAAACCGGTACATACGGAGAAAGCTCGGCGGTCTCGAATTGATCCACGAACCGCTGACCCGGGCTGTTCATCTCCGTGCCGACCACGATCGGCAGTTCCAACTCGCAGGCGATCGCAATGACCTCCTGCAGGTTGGCCAGCAGTTCGTCTTTCTTGCCGGGAGTGAAGTTGCGGTCGGGGATGATATTAATCGCCGCCACACCGCAGTCCATCGCGATCTGGATCAGATGCCGGATTTCTTTCTCGCCGTCGCTTTGACCGTTCAGCCAGGTCATCGTGGGAATTCCGCCGGCCGCCAGCACGAATTGGTTGGTCTCGGCCATCTTCGGGAACGCCCCGGCGTCGGGCTGAACATAGCCGGGACCGCCCCGTTTCATGGTCTTGTTGCGAAGCGTATTCAGAAGATCCCTTCCTTCGGGAAGTCCAAGCTTAACCGCATCTGCCCCGAGTTTGTCGGACCAGAACCGTGCCAGTGCATCACCCTCGCCGAAAACCCCGACCGCTTTGCGGGCATAAGCCAGGCAGATATGCCGCTCGGTAGCGTTGCCCGCCGGAGTCAGTGGAAGGACATCCTTGTCGTAATCCAGTTCGATGGGTTTTAGATACGCGTTTACGCGACCTGTCAACTCGCGGTTTCGTTGCTGGGCGGTATCCTGTAATCCCTTCTGGAAGCTCTTGTTCTTTCCTGTCAGTTTGCCCGAAGGAAATCCGACTCCCATGTGGTATGAAATCCCCGGCTCTCCGGGACTGTTCATCACCTTGTCGGCAAACTCCGGCACAAAGACCCGCGTCTCCATCCCGCCGCAGCCCTTCAGATCCAGAATCGCGGCGGCCTCAAGGAACTCATCAATGCCGTCGAGGACATCAAAGTCCACGATCCCCGCCAGTGCCAGTCCGGTCTTTTTGGCCAGCCAGGCAAACCGGCTGGGTGAATACCCGTAGCTGTTGTACGAAAAAAAAGTGTGCGCATGGAGGTTGATCCTGTTTGTGATCGGATCCACGGCGATCGACCCGCCACGCATCTTACCCGCCAACTCATTCAGCGCCTGCCGTCGTCGGCTCGCGTTAAAATCGTCCAGTCGTTGTTCCTGATCCAACATCACAAATACTCCGGCTGTAGTCAATTCATCTTTCTGGGTGTGGACAAAATGATAACGCAGAAACAGTCCGGATGCAATATTCGGTTGCGTTCGGTTTGTGAAAAACTGTGGGAATTGTCAGAAGCAGGGAACGGGGAGGGATAAATCAAAAGACAATCGGCCCCGAATCCAGCCGGCTCTGGTTTTCCACCGCGCCGGGCTGATCGGATTCGGAGCCGATCGTCGAAAAGTTGTGTTTTGCCGTGGCCTTATTTCCGCTTGGCCGTTTTCTTTTTCTTGGCGACTTTCTTCTTGGCGGTTTTCTTTTTGACTTTCTTGATTGCCGGCTTGCTGCATCCGCAGGTCCTACACATCGTACTACCCTTTCTTTAATTCGTTTTTCCGTACGCCCGATGGCCGGGCGCATCTGCCTCCGTCGTGGATGAGACGGATTCTCACATAAAGCATACCATATATCGGTCGATCCTGTGCGATTTTATTCAAAACTTTTTTCGAATTGTGTTCTCGCGTTTACTTCAGCCTCTTGGCCACAAACTCGTATCGTCCGCTTCCCGCGTCAAGGACGAGTTGATCCCGCGATAATCCAACCTGGCGTAATCCCGCTGCCCGACTGATGGCCCTGCCCGATTCGGAGACGGTTTCCGGATTGCTCGTCGGGATAAAAATCGTCGCTGTGGTGTTGACCGGCACGATCACGGCCAGGATAAACTTATCGCCCTCGATCTTCCAGCTCGATTCGATCCTCCCGCGAACGGTATCGGTGTGGGCCTTGACCCACTTCAAATCCCCGACCGGTTGCGGCTGGATCAGAAAATGCCCAAATCCCGGCGCATCCGGATCGATCTGGATACCCGCCAGATACTTGTAGAACCACGCCGAGAGATCCCCGAACATAATGTGGTTCAGGGACGATGCCCCCGGCCAGTCTTCCCACAGGGTTGTGGCGCCCTTTTCAATCCAGTTACCGTAGCTGGGGGCCGTGGTCTGCGTGGCCATCTTGTACGCCACATCGATCCGTCCGTTGTTGGCCAGGGAGTTAAAGATGTACTTGGCCCCGAGGATTCCCGTATCGATGTGATGATCTTGTGATTCAATATTCTTGACAAGTTCGCCCGTAATCTTATCCATCTCCGCTGACTCAGCCAGTCCCTGAAACAAGGCACAACTCTGTGCCGTCTGGCTGCCCTTGTCGTAGATCCCGTCGCCCTTGTAGAAGGTCTTGTTAAACGCCGCTTTGATCGCCTTGGCCTGCTCGAAATATTTTTTCGCCTCATCAACTCGTCCAAGCATCTGGGCCGTATTGGCCGTAATCAGCGTGTCAATATAGTAATACCCCGTCGAGGTTATCGCCTCCGGCGTGGTCGTCTTGGCCGGGACCCAGTCGCCCAACCCGATGGATACGATTGAATCCTTGGCCTTGCTGGTCAGGTAATCGACATACCGTTTGTGATTTTCATAGTGGATCTGCAACGGCCGTGTATCGCCCTGATACAGATACAGATACCACGGGATCAATAAATACGCGCTGTCCCACGCCGGGCCGTTACCCCATGCGTATCCCCAGCCGCTGGTCGGTACGATCCCCGGCAATTCGCCTGTCGCCCGCTGCTCATCCTGGAAGTCCATCATCCATTTGGCATACGATGCCGCGTTATGCCAGTTATACATCGCTTGCTCGGCCGCCAGGTGAGCGTCGCCCGTCCAGCCGTTCTTTTCCCGCTGCGGGCAATCCGTCGGATACCCGTGGAAATTACTCCGATACGACCATTGCGTCAGCGTCTGAATCTTATTCAGTAGAGGATTGGAACATGCAAACGACCCCGCCGCCGCAAAGTCCGTATGGGCTACGCAAGCCAGCAGGTTGTCCACATTGGGCTTTCCGGGAAACCCCGTCATTTCCACATAGCGAAACCCGTGATACACAAACCGCGGCTGCCAGACCTCGGTTCCTTCGCCCTTGAGAATGTACACATCCGTCTGGAAGGGGGCTCCCTTGCGGAACATGTCGATTTCTTTTCGCTGGATGTTGCCCTTCTCATCCAGCCGTTCGCTATACCGGAGCACGATTCGTGTACCCTTGGCCCCCGAAACCGTCAGCCGTGCAAATCCGGCCATGTTCTGGCCGATATCGAACACAAACACCCCTGGCGACGACTCGTTAACGATCACGGGCTTGATCGTCTGCGTGATCCGGATCGGCGGCATCATCATCGCCCGCAGTTTCCCATTGGGACCTGCGACAATCTCCGGCTTGGCCCACTCCGAATCATCAAACTCCCCCTTGTCCCACCCGGCCATCTCCAGCCGTGCGTCGTAAAATTCACCCTGCCGAATCCCGTCCAGAATCACCGGCCCCGTATTGGCTCGCCACGATTCATCCGTGGCCACGATTTGCTCCCTCCCATCGGCATACACCAACCGAAGTTGCGCTATGACCGTCGGCCGATCCCGCCACGGGGCCTTTTCAAAATTCCATTCGCACGGTGTGTGCACATTGTACCACCCGTTGCCCAGCATCACGCCGATGGCATTCTGGCCTGTCTGGATCTGTCCCGTCACATCATGTGTCACATACAGGCAGCTCTTGTCATACCGTGTGAAAGCCGGATCGAGTTGATGGTCGCCGACTTTCTTTCCGTTCAGATGGACCTCATGATACCCCAGGCCGCAGATGTACAACATCGCCGACTGTACCGGCCCATCAACCAGAAACGAATGGCGAAACATCGGCGACGGCGCTGTCTGCTGCCAGGTTCCCAGTACCTGATCGTCCGAAGTCGGCGTGCGAAGTTTCGTATAGGCCAGCCACTGTCCCTTCCACTGAGCCGCATCGAGAATCCCCATCGACCATTTGGCAACCGGACTCCAGGCCGAAACCCGATCGTTCTGATCCCATACCCGAATCTTCCAGAAACACCGCTGATACGAAGGCAGTTTTTTCCCGGAATACGGAATATAGAGCGTCTGATCCGAATCCACCTTTCCGCTGTCCCACAGATCGCCCTTGCCGGTCGCCAAGATTTCAGCCCGGCTGGCTACAAGGATCTGAAAGGCCTTCTGGAACTGGGCCCGGCCGTCGGATTGAAGGATCCATCCCAGCCGCGGTTGAGGCGAGTCGATGCCCTCCGGGTCCGTCAGAGATTCACATTGAAGATTCCCGATTCGAATAACCGATGCCCCGGATTGCGATTTCATTTCGGTTCCCGTCTCGGTTGGCCACAACGAACATCCGCTGACAAACATTCCTGCAAGCAGGAGAATGACTTCGATCCTTCGGTTCTGCATGAATCAATCCTTTCCAAAGAAAACAAACGAGCTGCGATTATAATCCCGACCGATCACAGCTACAAGATCTCCCTCGGGAAAATGATCCAAACTCGTGGACAAATCCCACAATTCTGGTATGATCGTGTCGAATCGGTGTCCAATGTGAAAGGGAGAATATGAAGATTCTGAGTTGTGTCGCGGCTTTTCTTTGGAGTGTATCCATGGTCACAGGACAAACGACGGATCCTGAAAGGGCCCTCCGTATGTTTCTGGATTCTCATCTTCAAAAGGTTGAACCCCTTTTCAAAGAGTACAATCTGGCCGCATGGAATGCCGCATTGTCCGGCAAGACCGAGGATTTTCAAAAGTCCGCCGACCTGGACCTCAAAATCCGCACAATCTACAGCAATCGCGAAGAATTCGCCGCAGTCAAGGCCTGGAAACAGGGGGGCAAGATCAAGGATCCTCTTCTGGCCCGACAATTGGAGATCGTGTATTTGAGTTATCTTCCCAACCAGATCGACCCTGACCTCCTCAAACAAATGGTTCAGCAGGCCGCAAAGGTTGAAGAGAAATTCAACACCTTCCGTGGAACCTATCAAGGCCGTACGGTGACCTCCAACGAGATTAAGGATATGCTCAAAACCTTGACGGATAGTGATCTTCGCCGCCAGGCCTGGGAGGCCTCTCAGCAGGTTGGAGCCGCCGTCGCCCCGGATGTTCTGACCCTGGTCAAGCTCCGCAACCAGTCCGCCAGACAGCTCGGTTTTAGTAACTTCCATACGATGTCGCTTGAGGTAACGGAGCAATCCGTTCCTCAGATCGATGCGATCTTTTCCGAACTGGCCCGTCTGACCGACAAGCCCTTCGCGGCTCTCAAGGCCGAACTCGACAAGACGCTGGCCCCGCGGTATTCCGTTTCCCCCGAACAGATCCGACCGTGGCATTACCACGACCCCTTCTTCCAGGAAGTCCCGGCGGTTCTCGATGTGGATTTCGATTCCTATTATAAAGGCAAGGATATCATTGCCATGGCGACCCAATTCTACGCTGGTATAGGTCTGCCCGTCGAGAATATTCTCCGGCGAAGTGATCTGTATGAGCGGCCGGGTAAAAATCCTCACGCTTTCTGCACCGACATTGACCGCCTCGGCGATGTACGGATTGTCCTGAATCTCAAGGACGATGAACGATGGATGGATACGACCCTCCACGAACTCGGCCACGGTGTCTATGCGTTTTACAACTCCCCGCAAGTTCCCTATCTGCTCCGCAACCAGGCCCACTCCTTCACCACCGAAGCCATTGCGATGTTCTTCGGTCGTCTCAGCGTCAATCCGGAATGGATGAAGGCCATGCTGCAACTGACCGATGACCAGGCCCGGAAGGTCGCCGGCGATTCCGAAAAGATGCTCCGGTACAAACAATTGGTCTTCGCACGCTGGGCCATGGTCATGTATGAGTTTGAAAAGCGGCTCTATGCCGATCCCGACCAGGACCTTAACGCCCTTTGGTGGCAGATCAAGAAAAAATATCAGTTCCAGAACAGCCCCGAAGGTCGTAATCAGCCCGACTGGGCCGCCAAGATCCACATTGTCACCGTTCCCTGTTATTATCACAATTATCTCCTTGGCGAATTGCTGGCCTCACAGCTCTACCATAAATTGGCAACCGACAATATCCCCGCCGGCCTTGTCGGCCAGCCGAAGGTCGGCCAATTCCTCCGCACGTCCGTCTTCGAGCCCGGCATGATCTATCCCTGGAACGAGATGATCCGCCGTGCTACCGGTGAAGAACTGACGGCCAAATATTTCGCCGCCCAGTTTGTGAAATAATATGACCCCCAATATCGGCAACGGAGCGCCCATTATGCAGAACTCAGGTAAACCGTCCTCGAATGTCCCCATGGTTGAGATCAGCGTTAAGGCCATTCTTCTGGGAATTATCCTGTCCGTGATTCTCGGAGCCGCCAACGCCTACCTTGGCCTCTATGCCACGATGACCGTCTCGGCTTCGATTCCCGCCGCCGTTGTCTCGATGGGCGTGTTGCGAATGCTTCGTGGCGGCACCATCCTCGAAAACAACATGGTCATGACCGCCGCTTCCGCCGGCGAAGCCGTTGCCGCCGGGGCCATCTTCACGCTTCCCGGCCTGGTCATCCTCGGTGTCTGGCAGGGTTTCAGTTACTGGACGGTTACCCTCATCGTCGCCATGGGCGGCATCCTCGGCGTTCTGTTCTCCATTCCCCTTCGCCGAGCCCTGATTGTCGAAACCAATTTACAGTTTCCGGAAGGTATCGCCACCGCCGAAGTCCTTCGCAGCGGCAGTGAGGGCGGCAAGAGCTTGTGGATCATCATCTCCTCGGCCATCGTCGGCGGCCTGTTCAAAGTCGCCTCCGAGTTTCTCGGGCTCTGGCAATCCGCGATCATGGTCGGAGGCAAATTCGGCCGCTCGGTCTTTTGTTTCGGTTCCGAGATGAGTCCCTGCCTGGTCTCGGTCGGCTATATCATCGGCCTGAACATCGCGATCCTGGTCTTTCTCGGCGGCGTGGCCAACTGGCTGGTCGCCATCCCGATCTGTTCTTTCTTTACCGATGCCCCCGCGGACAAGAACGCTCTCCAATGGGCTTCGGAGATTTGGTACACCAAGACCCGCTACATCGGCGTCGGCGCCATGCTTATCGGCGGTATCTGGACCCTCTTCAAACTCCGCAAGTCCCTCTATCGCGGCGTGGCCAGCGGCTTGGATGCGTATCGACAGAAGGCCAACGGCGGCGCCGGGATCCCCCGTACCGAACAGGATATGCCGATGCCGTGGATTGTCGCCCTGATCGTAGCGTCGGTGGTGCCGTTGTTTTTGCTCTATCAGAGTTTTGTCGGATCCGTTTCCGTCTCGTTGACGATGGCGATCTTGATGCTCATTACCGGCTTTTTGTTCTCCGCCGTCGCCGGCTATCTGGCCGGTCTGGTCGGTTCCAGTAACAATCCCATCTCCGGCGTAACGATCACCACCGTCATGGTCTCGGCCCTGATCCTGCTGCTGCTTCTGGGCAAAGACTCCGCCGTCGGTCCTGCCGCCGCGATTATGATCGGCGCGGTCATCTGCTGTGCCGCCGCCATCTCAGGTGACAACCTCCAGGACCTCAAGTGCGGCTATATCCTTGGCGCCACGCCCTGGAAACAGCAGGTCCTCCTGATGGTCGGCGTGCTGGCCGGAGCCGTTGTCCTGGCCCCGATCATGACCCTCCTGATGAATGCCTACGGTTTTGTCGGCATGAAGGATGTCGGCCCCAAGGCCCTTCCCGCCTTGCAGGCGAATCTCATGGCTTCAGTCTCTCAGGGTGTCTTCAAAGGCGGCTTGCCCTGGCTGTTTGTGTGTATCGGTATTGGCGTTGCCATCGTCATCATTATCACCGATCTGTGGCTCGAACGCCGGAAAATCGCCTTTCGAATGCCCGTGCTGGCCGTGGCGATCGGCATCTACCTCAAGCTGGAACTGTCCACCTCGATCTTTATCGGCGGTCTGATTCACTTTGCCGTGACCCGCTTTCTGAAATCCAAAGGCCTCGATGAACCCGCCCGGGAACGGGCCATGCGGCCCGGAGTGATGATGGCCTCCGGTCTGATCACCGGCGAATCCCTGATGGGTATCATCATTGCCGTTCCCATCGTTCTGGGGAAACAATATGGGTGGAAAATCCCCCTGATTCAGGACGGCTGGTTCGGCGACAAAATCCTCGGCGCCGCCATGCTCGCCCTGTTGGCCGTCTGGCTCTATCGGGTAGCAACTCGTTCCGATACCAAATGACGGTAATTGGGATATTTCGTCTATTCCAGGATTGACGCGAGGAAACCATGAAACGATTGGCATTACTTGTGGCGATTCTATCTTCGATCGCCCTTGCTGAGCCCGTATCCAAAGACCAGATCCTCTCCGGCGCCGAAGCTCGAATCGAACAGATCCGCAAGGGCGACGCCCGGCTGATCGTGCTGGATGCCGAGGGCAAACCCCTGCCGGCCGGCGTCGAACTGCAGATCGAA
>JAAYVQ010000260.1 GCA_012517095.1 Phycisphaerae bacterium
CGCCGGAAAACGATTGGTAACTGATATGTGTATCGTCCGAGCCGTCGTCCTCGATGGATTGATAAGCCCCATCCTTGTAATAATTGAGTGAACTGTCAAATTCCACCCCCGCTCCGGCCTGCAGTGAAACAAACGCAATCGCGAGAACCACCATCATCGCCTTTGCCCTTTTCATCGTACTCTCCTCAACAGTGACAGGTTACTTCAAAATATAAATTTCTCCTATATTACCAAAAACGCCATTTCAGAGTCAAGATAATTTCGATGTTCGCAAACGACTTAGGGCTGCCGGAATAAGGATGGTTTTTTAAAATCCAAAATAATCAATCGCGATTGTCGCAATCGCATGGAATACGGGTGACCCTTCTGTCAATATTCAACCATACCCGATTGGGTCTGGGGGCTGTTCATCCATTCCTCATACCATGTTTTCAGAGGGACATCTTCCACTTCGATCTGGATCTTCTGGGAATACTCGGATGCCACACCGTAAAACAGCAGCTCATAGAGTCCGCTTTGGTCATACCAGGGTTGCCAGGAGAGAATATTGATTTGCGGATCGAAACTGGCCCGCTTTGGCAATCCGAACACGGTCGGCGAAAATTGAATCGGATTACCCTGAAGATCTACCGAAGGGATTTCGATTAGAACCGGGGCGTTTTCCCGTGTCTGAACGGTGATCTCCTCCGAGTGGGGATTGCCGGTCAACCATTGACTGGCCATCAGAACAAGGTCTTCCAGATTCTCCGTCCAGTTGTTGGCCAATATCGTCAAATCCTCCAGATCGACAAAACAGTCTCCGGTACGATCCGCACTGGGGCAGTCCGCCGTACTGAGAATTCCTCCAAGAGGCAGACACATAAAAGCGATCGACAGACTCAAACGGCTTGCCATCGTTCGTTCCTTTCCATTCTAAACCATCGGTTTACGAACAGTTCATCACGAACACGAGCTCCTCCCGAAATTGGCCGAGTCATGAATAAACAATACCCGGTGTGGTTTTTCTGTCAAGAAAAAACCAGCCGATGAAGATGCAATTCTATCGAATTCCGGACTGCATATCGAAAACTTATCCTGAGCGCAATCGAAGGGTCAAAAAGCGAAACGGTTACGCGTCTTCACACCTCCACCCACTCGCCCGGCTTTGGCGCCGGGTATCGACCCTGCGCATCGGCCTGTACGGGCGCCGGGCTGGAATCGGTAAGCGAATCCACCCCCGCGAAGAATTGAAACTTCGACGCCATCATCTCGTCCCAGGTGATCACCCGGCCCATGTGTACCGCCGCGCGGCCCATGATTGCCCCAAGATTCGAAAGCGCTGCGCGGCGAACCTCGTTGTGCGGCTTGTCATTGCGGATAGCATTCAACAGAATGTCCCACTCCGCTTGCCAGGGATTGACCATTTCCTTCTCCGGCCGCCATGCGACATTGGCTCGATCGATGTGCTGGTCTTTATAGATCCAGCAGTCCGGGGCGTGCGTGTCGCCGGAGAATTTAGCCGCGCACTTGGTGCCGTGGACGAACGACGCAAAGTCCGAGAAGCATTTCGGGATGTAGCGGCCCGTAACCAGCGCCTTGGTTCCGTCGGCGAAGGTGTACTCGATCGAGTAACTGTCCAGATTCTGGCTGGCGTCGGTGCTGCCGGCAAATCGTCCGCCCACGCCGTGGGCCGAGACCGGAAACGAATCCTTAATCCAGAAGCACTCGTCGATCTGGTGGATCATCAGTTCGATGAAGATTCCGCCCGACGACCACAGGAACTGATACGGATGCCCAGGGCTTAGCTGCCAGAGCAGCTCGTTTTCATTTTTCGCAAACGGCGGCATAAAATACCCCGGATCCATGCGATACGCGCGGATCATCATCACATCGCCTATTGCTCCCTCGCGGATCTTCTGGATCATTGCCTGCCGCGCCGACGAATGCCGGCACATCAACCCGCAGGCGACCTTCAGATTCTTCTTCTCCGCCGCTTCTCCGGCCTTGATGAGCCGATGAATACTGCCCGGATCGGCGCCGAAATCCTTCTCCATAAAGACATTCACGCCCTTTTCGACCGCGTACTCGAGGTGTACCGCCCGAAATGCCGCGTGCGTGGTCAGCAGCGCCACATCCCCCGGCCGCAGGCAATCGATCGCGTGCTTATACGCATCAAAACCGCGGAACCGCCGTTCTTTCGGCACATCGACCCCGTCGCCGAGCAGATCCTGCAGCACGGCGTGTTTTTCGTCGAGTCGATCCTGCCGCAAATCGGCCATCGCGACCAGCTTGACCGGCCCGCCGATGCCTTTTCCGCCCTCGGCCTGCCGTCCGGATTTGTCTTCCACGACCAGACCTCCGGCCGACATCGCATTGGCGACCGCGCCCGTGCCTCGGCCGCCACAGCCGATCAATGCCAGTTGGATGGTATTGTCTTCGGCTGCATACAGCCCCGGCAAAATCGACGGCAAAACCGCGGAAGCAGCCAGTGCCTTGCCTCCGGCGGCGAGAAATTCCCGACGAGAAGTGTGCGTCATATTCTGCGACGATGATGATCCGTTACGATGAACACAATGACTCATAATGACTCCTTTTCCAAATCCTCTCAACCGAAAAACCGCCCCGGCCTTCCCGAAACGATTTCTTCCATCATAAACCCTCCTGACCGTTAAAGCAATACCCACGGGGAATTACAGACGGTTTTCAGTGGTGCCGTTATCCTGATCGAGACAGGGGACAACAGTGGAAAGATATTCTATAGCCCTGTGATCCGATTGGCTTTCACCGATTCATGGCCCGGATTTTGACCGACTTATCAGTACGCGGAATTCGGTATTTTTGCCTGCGAAAAGGTCAGGTCTTGCCTCCGGATGTCCGATATGGGTATAATGATGCCCGATGGAGTTCTGGCGGTGTATGCTATCCATCGGTCCTAAGTCCATATTGAGGGTGTATTCATGAAACGATTAGTGATCTTTCTGGCAACGGTTCTCTTCACGGCGGGATTCGGGTTTGCTTCAGACGACCAGGCCCGCCTGCTTCGATTTCCCGCGATCCACCGCGACACGATCGTCTTTTGTTACGCCGGTGATCTCTATACCGTTCCGGCCGAAGGCGGCGTTGCCCGTCGCCTGACCAGCCACGATGGTTACGAGATGTTCCCCCGCTTTTCCCCCGATGGCGAAACCATCGCCTTCACCGGCCAGTACGACGGAAACACCGAGGTTTTTACCATCCCGGCATCCGGCGGCGAACCGAAGCGCCTGACCTGGACGCCGACCCTCGGCCGCGATGATGTCTCCGATCGCATGGGCCCCAACAATATCGTCATGGGCTGGAAAAGCGACGGCAGCCGAATCGTCTTCCGTTCCCGCATGAACTCCTTCAACGACTTCCAGGGCAAGCTCTATACCGTCTCGTCCGACGGAGGCCCACTGGAAGAATTGCCCTTGCCGCGAGGGGGCTTTTGCTCGTTTTCCCCCGAAGACGACAAGCTCGCCTACAATCGCGTTTTCCGTGAGTTCCGTACCTGGAAGCGATATCGCGGCGGCATGGCCGACGATATCTGGATCTATGAATTTAATACAAAACAGCTCGAAAATATCACCGATAATGCCGCTTTGGACCTGTTTCCCATGTGGAAGGGCGACAAGATCTATTTCGTCTCCGACCGCGACAAAAACAAGCGCATCAACCTCTATGTCTATGAATTCGACGGCCAAAAGACCCGTCGGCTTACCGACTTTGCCGAGTTCGACATCAAGTTCCCCTCCCTTGGCGATAACGCCATCGTTTTTGAAAACGGCGGCTGGATCTACCGTTTCGATCTGGAAGAAGAGAAATGCACGCGCGTCGAAATCCAGATCCGTGAGGATCTCCCCCTGGGCCGCACCGGGATCGTCAAGGTCTCCGGCCGGATCACCAGCTCCGACATTTCCCCCGACGGCAAGCGAGCCGTCTTCGGCGCACGTGGAGATGTCTTTACGGTCCCGGCCAAACACGGCGAGATCCGGAATCTGACCAAAACCCCCGGCGTCCACGAACGCAACGCCGTCTGGTCTCCGGACGGAAAGTGGATTGCCTGGATCTCCGACGCCACCGGCGAGGATGAAATCTACATCGCCCCGCAGGATGGCTCCGGCCAGCCCAAACAGCTCACCCGCAACGGCGACACCTACCTCTATGGAATCGTCTGGTCGCCCGACAGCGGCAAGATCCTCTGGTCCGACCGCCGCCTGCGGCTTCGATTCGTCAATGTCGAAGATGGCGGCATCACCGATGTCGATCAGGCCGTCGAATGGGAGTTCGGCCCCTATGTCTGGTCACCCGATAGCCAGTGGATCGCTTTCGTCCGTCCTGAGACCGAAACGATGAGCAAGATCTATCTCTACTCGCTTGCGGATCGAAACTCCGTCGCCCTGACCGACGGCTGGTTCGGTTGTGACGATCCCGCCTTCAGCTCCGACGGACGCTACATTTTCTTTGTCTCCGACCGTGACTTCAATCCGATCTACGGTAGCACCGAATGGAACCATATCTACCTGGACATGTCGCGCATCTATATGATCCCCCTGGCCAAGGATGTCCCCAATCCGTTTGCCCCCAAGAGCGACGAAGTCGAGGTTAAAAAAGACCCGGACAAGCCCACCGATGAATCGGAAAAAAAGGACGACAAATCCAAAGAAGATGCCGACAAAAAAGACAAGGGAAAGGATAAAAAAGTCGAGGTCCGCGTCGATCGCGACGGCCTGTCTTCCCGTATTGTCGCCTTGCCCGTGCCGACCTCGCGCTATTCTCGACTCATCAGCGTGGAGGACACCCTCTACTACGCCCGCCACGGCTCCAGGGATGGCAGGACGCTCCTGTTCGCCTACGATCTCAAGGAACGCAAAGAAACCGAACTGGGCGTCATCGGCGGTTATGATATCTCCGCCGACCGCAAAAAAATGCTCGTCCAAGCCGAAGGCCGGTTTGCGATCATCGACCTGCCCAAGGGCAGGTTCGAAATGAAAGACCCGCTTGAACTGTCTGAGATGGAAGTCGTTCTCGACCGCCGTGCCGAGTGGAAGCAGATCTATTGGGAATGCTGGCGACAAATGCGCGACTTCTTCTATGTCCCCAACCTCCACGGCGTGGACTGGAAGGGTATGGGCCGCCGCTATGAAGCACTCCTGCCGTTTGTCAATCACCGCGCCGACCTGACCTACATCATCGGCGAACTCATCGGCGAACTCAACGCCGGCCACACCTATGTCGGCGGCGGCGATTTCCCGCATCCCGACCGAATCTCTCTGGGCCTGCTCGGCGCTAAGCTCCAGCGCGACGACGACTCCGGTTTCTGGAAGATCGATCGCATTCTCCCCGGCCAGAACTGGGACGACCAGCTTCGTTCGCCGCTGACGGAGGTCGGCGTCGATGCCCGCCAGGGCGATTTCATCCTCTCGATCGACGGCGCACCCGCCAATGTGGACAATATCTATAAATTGCTCGTAAATAAGGCCGGCAAGCAGGTTGTCCTCAAACTCAACGAACAGCCCAACGACGAAAATGCCCGCACCGTCACCGTTATCCCCATCGCCAGCGAGCAAAAGCTCTACTATTTCGAATGGGTCCAGCGCAATATCGACACCGTCAACAAGGCCACCGATGGTAAGTGCGGCTATCTCCATGTTCCCGACATGAGCCCCGAAGGCCTCAACGAGTTTGTTAAATATTACTACCCGCAGATCCGCAAGAAGGCCCTGATCATCGATGTCCGCGGAAACGGCGGTGGCAATGTCTCGCCGATGCTCATCGAACGGCTCCGTCGTCAGGCCATCATGATTGATGTCGCCCGCGGCGGCCAGCCCCACCCCGATCCCGATGCGATGATCTGGGGTCCGATGGCTTGCCTGTGCGATGAATATTCCGCCTCCGATGGCGATCTGTTCAGCTATCGTTTCAAGCAGAGCAAGCTCGGCAAGCTCATCGGCAAACGCACCTGGGGCGGCGTCGTCGGCATCCGCGGAACCCTGCCCCTGCTCGACGGCGGCGTACTGAACAAGCCGGAGTTCTCCCGCTACGACCTGGCCGGCCGCAAGTGGATCATTGAGGGCCACGGCGTCGATCCCGATATCGTCGTCGATAATGATCCCGCCCGCGAATATGCCGGTGTTGACGACCAGCTCAACAAGGCCATCGAGGTCATCCTTGAAGAGCTCAAAACAAAGGAAAAAGCTGTCCCCGCTCTGCCCCCCTACCCCGTCAAATAACTCAACGAGGGACCGGTACCGTTCTGCCACGGCAGCTTGTACCGGTCCCCTTTTTTGCCTTTCATCGTAGCCGTTTGGCCGTAAGTTGTTTTCCCCTGTGATCGGGGGATCCGGTGTAATACGGACTCAAATGGTCCGCTTATATTTTTTGTAAAGATTGACTTTTCCCCTCTTTTGCGTATAATCATAAATGGCGTGGGTATGAAAAGTATCCATCCCCAGCGCCGAGGCGAGGTGAGAGGTGATTACGAAACGGCAAAGCAAAGATACACGACCGCTCCCGGCAAATCATCGGAGGATTCGCTCCTGTTCTATGCAATCTGTCTTTATTGTCGAATCTGGAGTAAGTGGATGCAATAAATATCGTTAATCTTTTTCGGAGGATTCCATCATGAAAACGCTTGTCACATTTACAGTGGTGTTGCTGGTTCTGCCCGGGCTTGTGGCTCAGGCGGGAATCGTTCGAACCACCGACGACGCCAAGTACCCCGGCGCCGACACCTATGTCACCAATGACAATCCTCCGGGTTCACAGGGTCCAACAGCGAACTTCGGCACGGATGTCCGAATGCGGGCCTGGCGTCAGCTCGCCAATACGCGATGCAAGATCATGTACCTTCGCTTTGATATCAGCGAGGTTACCGGCGACCTGAGCGGAGCCACCCTGACCTTTGATCTGACCTACATCAAGGGTGGGGCGAGCACGATCAGTGTCTATGGCGTCAACGACGGCCCCAATGATTTCTGGATCGAAAGCGGCGCCGGCGGCATCACCTACAACACCGCTCCCGGCCTGGCAACGGCAACGCCTGGAAACTATGCCCTTGACCTCACCAAAGCGACCCTGCTGGGGACCTTCATCAGCCCCGGCGCCCCCACGACGATTGTCTATCCCATCACTGTTGTGACCGATCCTGCTACTCTTGACCTGACCTCCTTTCTCAAAGCCGATACAAACGGCCAGGTCAGCTTCTTCTTCATTGGCCCTAACGACGAGGATGAAGTCGCCACGAAAGAGCACGCGACCTTCAACCCGCCCACGCTGACGATGCCCAACGCCTCTACCGGCGGCGCCCTCAACCCCCAGCCGCAGGATGGTTCCAGCGTCAACCGCAATTCCCTCACACAGCTAAGTTGGGATCTCATCGAAGGTATCGCCAGGTGCGATGTCTATTTCGGCCCCGACCCGAATGTCCTGGATCCGCGTGTGGAAATGCTTTCGTTTGCCCCTGCTATCGAATCCCTCAATATCGCCGATATCCCCGGATTCAGCGTCCCGCTTCCGGACGGCAAATATTATTGGCGCGTGGATTGCTATGACTCGGTGACCGATCCCGACCCCAATTTCCTGCAGGGACCCTTCTGGAGCTTTACGGCCACTTCCGCCCCGGTTTTCAAAAGCATAACCCCCGCCGCCCAGGCGAAGTTTGAAGGCGAAAACGCCGACGCGATTACCGCTGTCTTCGAAAGCGCCTCCACGATAAACTTTGCCTGGTATCGCAGCGCGGATAAAGCTACCAACACTCCCGCCGATGATACCCCCGTCGGCGGCAACTCCGACACCCTGTTGCTGTCTGGCCTTACCGTCGGCGACGAGGCCTGGTATTTCTGCAAGGCAACCAGCGCTGGCGGCCAGACCCCAAGCGCCCTGGCCCGCGTGACGATCAAGCGATTGCTGGCCCACTATGCCCTCGACGACAACGCCGACGATTCCTCTCCCTCCAATCTCGACGGTACCCTGTCCGGCGAGCCCGTCTTTACCGGCGGCGTCAACGAAAAGACCGGCCAGGCCCTGACATTCGACGGAACCGACGACTTCGTGGACCTGCCCGACGACTTCTCCGACTTCTCCGCGGGGCTGACCATCGCCGTCTGGGCCAATCCCACGGTCGCGGGCTCCTGGGCTCGCTTTGTCGATCTCGGAAACGGCGCGTCCAGCGACAACATCTACCTGAGCCGGAACGCCGCCACCAACAACCTGTCCTTCAGCTTCTATCGGGAAGGAACCAGTGCCGGAACCGTCACTGCCACCGGTGCCCTGGCCCTGAACGCCTGGCAGATGTTCGTCGTGACCCTCGACCAGACCGGCAATGCCGTGATCTACAAAAACGGCCTGCCGATCCAGACCGGCTCCTTCGGCTCCATGCCGAACATCGTCACCCGTACCAGCAACTTTCTCGGCGACAGCAACTGGACCGACGACGCCTTCTACACCGGCCTGATGGACGATTTCCGCATCTACAACTATGCCGTCTCCGCCGACGATGTCGCCGATCTCTATTCCGCCGTCGTGGGCAATTTCTGCCGGACCCCGCAGACCCTGGATTACGACGGAAACTGCAAAGTCGATCTGCCCGATTTCGCAATCTTCGCCGCCGACTGGCTCAAGTGCGGCCTCTATCCCGAATGTCCGTAATCCCCAATTCGTTCTCCGTGTTTCCGGGGCACGCTTCTGCGTGCCCCTTTTCTTTCACCGCCGCACATTCGCATGCAAGCCCCCAAATTTATTTGGGGGTTATTTCGCATACAAGCCCCCAAATTTATTTGGGGGTTATTGATCCTCGTAGGATGGCTTTGCCGCAGGTGCGAACCCATGCGGACCGTTATTCGCTTTGAGTGAAAAAATCCGTGAATTCCGCGTAATCCGTGGTTATAATGGATGGTACATCTGCATGTCTTTGTACCTTCGGGGTGAATACCGTCTGATCCAATGGTCAAGGATCGATTCGGGTCGAAAAGAAAGGAAGGTTGAAACCATGGAGAAAACAAAAATCATTTCGGTTCTGGCGATCACGGCCGCTTTGGCGGGAGTATCCCTGGCTCAGGGTGCGTGGAATCCATCGTCCTATACCCTCCAGATCGCTCCGCCCCATCCGAATAGTACCGAAGCGATCACCCTGACCCTCAGCGGCCAGTGGCCCGACAGTTGTGTCCCCGTCGGTTCCGCTATCTCCGTCGTCTGCAACGACATCCTCTGGGATATCCAGTTGGATATGTCCGATCACTATTGCCTTCAGGTTATTTCCTCCTGGCATCAGACCCGGACCCTGGACCCTCTGGCCGTGGGCGTGTATCGCGTCAGGATTCGCCCCGTGGAGGATGGATTCTTGCCGATTCCCTATTTCACGATCGGCACATTCCGGGTATCGCCCCCGCCCGCGACGACCGAGTATGGGTTTCTGCCCGAGCAGAGCATCCTGACGATCAGCGGCGGGATTGCGGGGATGATGTTCACCTGTCCCGTCTGGGGATCGTTCCGGCTTACGGTCGATCCCGCCTCCGAATCGGCCCGGTTTGATTCCGTCCAGGCCTGGTATGAGAGATTGGATCCGCTGGGTTCCGACAAGCGCGATCTCGGCGAGTTGTTCAGAATGACCGAACTCGTCGGCAAGCGAATCAGCCCCACCCAGATCGAGTTCACCGGAAAGACCGAGCAACCCGTGGATCAGGATATCAAGTTGTGTCTGACATTCAAAGGAGATCGTGTTCGTCTGACCGGCGGGTTTCCCCCTTCCGGTACCTGCTGCGATTTCATTTTCTACGAACTGGATGCGTGGGCCCAAACGGATCGACCTCCATGTCAGTTCAATCTGGCCGGGGATCTCAATGACGACTGCAAAGTGGACCTGGCCGACCTGGCGATTTTCGCCGCCGACTGGCTCATCGATTGCATCTTGACCCCCGACAATCCGGCCTGTATCGCCAAATAATACCGACGGGCCTTTGCCCTCGCCTCGCAGGTTGGCTTCACCGTTCTTGCCAACCCATGCAAACCGCTCACGCAGTGCACACCAATGGAAGCCCCCAAATTCATTTGGGGGTCATTTCATCACCGCCGGGTGGCAGCCACCGACCCACGGGCGGTGGATGTCGTAGGGACACACGGCGTGTGTCCTTTCCGTATCATCCCCGCCTTTGCTCCGGCATCGAAGCCCCCAAATTCAGTTGGGGGTCATTTCATCACCGCCGGGTGGCAGCCACCGACCCACGGGCGGTGGATGTCGTGCCCTTTTTTTCCATCCCGCGTTCGCGGAATTCCTCTCCCCGGACACCAAAGGTGTCCAACCCGATTAGCCCCGGATGCAATCCGGGGTCTGATTTCAAAATCCTACCCCCTGCATCCTAATATGACAGCGCTATGAGCTGTCGGTGATGAGGCGTTTGGTTTTCTGTTTTCGTTTTCGCGATTCATACGATGCCGCATTCCGCTCCTGATGGTACAAGCAGGTCCGGGCCTTCTCCTTCCACGCATGTGGGAATTTCTCCCAGATCGTCCACGCCAAACCCCGGATCACCGACGACACCTGTTCCAAGGTAATCCGCAGATTTTTCCC
>JAAYVQ010000032.1 GCA_012517095.1 Phycisphaerae bacterium
CGGCCGGCCCGGGATTGGAGTATGTTTCCGGATCGGTTCCGACAACTTCATAGGGTACAAAATAAAAGGCCGGCACTGTAACCGTTGAAAGATCCGGCCGCGTGAATATCACCACTGCATCGATGATCGCCGGATCAAACGGATCATTGTAAGTCCGCGAAAGCGAAAACGAGACTTCGAATTTCGCGTATCGACCGACTTCGCCGGAATTTTGTCCGATCCCCGAAATCTCCGTCGCTCCCAGAACCGGAACGATAGCCGCGGTCAGACATAGGCCACTTAATATCACGATTTTCCGGAGTCGCAATGGCATTATAATCCTTTCCGGAGAAAAACGGCCCCCGGCAAACCGACCGGGGGCTGTTGAAACCCTACGCGAACAATCGAAGATTACAGGGCACAACCGGTCGGCAGGCCTGTTTCCGGATCAATACAGGTCATCCAGTGGGCCGCCAAATCGGCAAGATCCTCCAGAAGATATCCGTTCTCGGCCGCCATCCACGCCCCCGCCAGAATCATCAGGTCGTCGAAATTGACGCGACAGTTATGATCCAGGTCCCCCACCAACGCGAAAAAGACGCAGGGATCGATCGTCATGAACCGCCAGGTTGCACTGCGGAAAACCTGGCCTGGCAACTCACTGTCGGTGTATTCCACTAACCAGTAATAGGTCGTATCCATCAGCAGGTCGGAAACGATGGCCGAAGTTCCCGTATCGCCCGCAATTTTGGTCATCCCATAATCCGGCAGTTTAAAATCGGGCGCCGCCGTTCCAATATAGACGGTACTCGTAATCACACTCTCAGCGCTGTTAGGATCGACGCTCCAGCTCAGTTGCGATAAAGTGGAGGGTACGGTGCTGACCATTTCGGGAATCGGATTGTACGCGGCCAGCGGGGCCTTAATCGCCGGGAATTCAATGTAGTCGTACCACATGCCGCCCCACGATGTCAGCATCTTAATCTGGTTGGTGCCGTCGATCAGCGTCACATTTTTGATCAACAAATCTTCATACGCACCATTTGTGCCGGCGAACATCGTGTCTCCACCCGACAATTGGGTTCCGTTGACCTGCCACTTATCCCCACGGGCGCCAGAGCCATCTACACGGTAATGGAATACCATGTCATAGGTCCCGGCAAGATTCGGAACATTGGCGTCGATGACCAGCGAGCCGCGGTCGGTGCCGGACCAGTTGGACCAGACGACCTGATTGCCGCTGGCATTTTCATCCGTCCGTAATTGCGGGGCGGTATCTCCAGGAACGATTGTGCCATCCTCGCACTCCAGCCGCAGGGCGCGATAGTACTCGACAACCAGAATGTCGATCGAAGCCGTTGTGACATTCTCGGAACCGTCCGTCACGCTCAAAGCCAGCGTAAACAGTCCCACCTTCGTGAAAGTAAACTGTGGATTCTGCGCCGCAGGATCAGCGCAAATATCGCCGATCGCCACGCCTTCAGGACCGCCGGTCAGTTCCCATTGATAGCTCAGTCCGGGTTTGCCCTGATCGGTCACCGTCGGCTTCAGCCATACGGGCACCATCCGGCGAACCGGCCCAATGATCTTTGTCGCGTCAATCGTGACCACTGGTTTGGGATCCACGGTCGTAAACCTCCAGAGATAACCCGGGAAGGTCACACTATTCGGATCGACGGGGACGGTACTATCCACGACCCAATAATAGTTATTGCCCCAGTCCAGAGTTACCGGAATGGAACTGGCGGAGATATCCGTCGCGATGGCCGAATACCCATAATGGGGTAATGCCGGATTCGGCTCGGTCGTGCCCAGATAAACGGTGCACTTGGTATCCGATGTATACTTCGGATCGAAAACGCTATGCCGAGTCCAGGACAGAGTGTTATTGCCGACCAGGATAACCTCGCCAACCTTCGGCGATGGATTCGTGGCCGTCATGTCGTCCAGATTCAGCTCAAAATAATCGTAGGAAATTCCGCCCCAGCTCGTGACAATCCCAAGGGTATTTACGCCCTTTTTCAGAGTCACCGGCACGACAAGATCGGAATAGGCGCCGCTGGTCCCGGGAAACATCGTGTCCCCCCCGGCCACGCCGTTAATCTGGATCTTGTCGCCTCGATCCGTGGTGCCATCAATGGCATAATGGATCGTCAAATGATAGGTTCCATCCGCCGGCATCATTACATCGAAGACAAACGAACCGCGATCGACGCCGCCCCAGTTCGTCCAGATAATCTTACCCCCGCTGGCTATCCCCACATTGCGTACTTGCGGCGCCGTATCCCCCGGAATAATCGTGGAATACTCTGCCTCGTACCGTGTTCTTGGGACGCGCTGTACGGCGTCGAATTTCCAGACTGGGCTGGTATAGACCGTCACCCCGTCAGGCTCGGTGGCCTTCACGCCCCATGCGTAATTTTTGCCGACAACCAATTGCACATCCCCGAAATTGGTCAACCCGGGAATTCGGGTCGTCTTGGGATTGTTGTACAAATCGTTGGCATCAGTGCTGATGAACAATTCCGTGACCAGATTACTTCCGGCGACCGGATCGGCGATACTGTGATTCGTCCAGTACAGCCGATTGCCCGTGGAAATGACGCCGACTTTTCCGCCATCCTTGGGATCTGGATCCGAAGCCGAAAAATCGACAATACCGCCCTTGATCTTGAATGTGTAAGTGCCGGCCGGCGCGCCGCGAATTTGTATGTAAATCCGATTGACATTCGTCGGCGTTCTGACATTGACCGTATATTTTCGTGATTCGCCGGCAGCAAGCGTGAACCAGTCCTGGTCCCAGTTTGACCACGCATTATTTTGTACAACGGGGTTGAATGTAACCGGAACCGTGTTGAGGTTTTCCAATTCAACCTCAAAGGTCGAACCGCTGGCTGAGAGATCGGCGCCGCCAAAATCTCGCATAAACACATTGATTTCGCCGCTTGCCGAACTATTATCCACGACGACGAGCAAGCCCGGATCGCCGGGAATGTCGGTAACAGATGCCTGTGGAGATATCGTAGCCGACATCCATTGAGCGTCGCTGAGAACGATTGCCCCGAACGCCGACCCGGACAACGCCGCGGCCACAAGTACAAGGGAGATGATTTTGATTCTTTGTATCATGGAACTCTCCTTACGAATACGGTTTTGATGCCCGCGCGGGCATATTGTGTGCGGAGGAAAACCGGAAAAAAGAAAACAAAAATCCCCCATAGAGGCACTCTGTGTGCCGACACGAAAGCGAGTTGTCGATCGCGGAGCGATTGTTTCAACACACCCTGTACTCCGTGTGGCCTTTTGATCACGCTCATCCAGCAGGATTATTATACTGATTATAGGACGATCCCGGTAATCTGTCAACGCAATTCCGGGAAATACGGTTTTTGCGGACTAGTGACTTGAGAGAAAGTTGATTTCTCACCTACATAAACTGTCACAATCCCGCCGGATAACGGAATGGCGCGAACATTCGTAAACTTTGCATCCATTAGCATTTTCGAAAGATCAATATCCCGCGAAAATGTCCGAATTGAATCTGACAAATAGCGGTATTCCCTTAATTTTCCGGTAATCATCCACCCCAGGATCGGCACAACAATAATCAGATACCCTAATGCAACCATTCGAAAAAAGAAATTTCGAGGCAGCGAAAACTCTAAGATCACCACTTTTCCCCCCCGCCGCAAATTCCCACAAGTGCTTTCTATAAATCGACTTATGTTCGTTGCATTCCGAATTCCAAACGCGCAAGTGGCCGCATCGAACAATCGATCCGGCCTGTTCAATTTCTCGCAATCCCCCTGTTTGAACTCCGCTAACTCCTTTGGAAAATGATACTTACGATACATCGTCTCCCATTTTGCCCTCGCCCTTTCCAGCATGGCCTCCACCGAGTCATATCCACATACATATCCTCTTGTTCCCACTGCACTTACAGCAGAAAATGCCATATCCCCGCTTCCACAGCAAAGATCCATCACCCGCATCCCCTCTCCGATTTCCGCCAATAGTACGGCTTGCCTCCTCCACCGTAAGTCCAGTCCCAGACTAAGGATACGATTCGCAAGGTCGTATCTTGGCGATACCGATTCAAAAATCTCATCCACCGTTGTTCGATCGGGCATTCTAATCAGTCATAACTATTTATA
>JAAYVQ010000261.1 GCA_012517095.1 Phycisphaerae bacterium
AAGGGCGGGTTCGATCGCTGTCCACGCCGCAAGGGAGCATTGGCTATGCCTTCGATAGCGTGACAGGTCTGTGTCAATCGGTCTATACTCCGTCAACCGGGAGTCCCTCCACCAAGCTGGATTATGGATACGATGCTCTGGGTCGGCTGGCCGGCGTTACAGTTGATAAGCGCAACAATGTCGATGTCAATGAGCAGACCCTGTACGGCTACAACAAAGCCGGATCGCCGATGCCAATTACCCGGACGGCGGAAATGTGCATTACGCCTACGACGGCTTCGGTCGGCGGATTCAGGTTACGGATAACCGAAATGCGGATGATCGGATCGGCGGCAACAATAAGATCTCGTGGGAGCATGACGCCCTGGGCCGGGTCAGCCGGGTGGTCGATCAGGATGGCTGGCAGGTCCTGTATAGCTGGCGGGCCGACGGGCAGCGCAACGAGGTTCGGGTGATCGAGCCGGACGACCTGGCGACGATGTACTATGCGGCGTATCTGTATGACAAGGCCGGACGGCTGGAGTATGTGGCCGAGCCGCTGCGGGGGATCACCACGCCCTGGGTGGCCAAGCTGGCCTATGACGACAACGGCAACCGCAGCGGGTTGTCGTACTACCTCGACGGGACCTTCGGCGGCGATACCGTCGCCGTCGGGTATGGCTACAATGACGATAATCGGCTGACGGGATTTTCGACGACGGGTGGGCCGTCGTTTACGCTGGCAAGTACGACGGTGGATGGTCTGGGCCGTCTGCGGGCCGGGACGGAGACGCTGACTTTGGTCGGCGGCGGGACGCGGCAGCATGTCCTCAGTTACGGCTATGATATGCGGTCCCAGTTGAAGACCGCCTCGGTCAGCAATATCAACAGCACCACATGGACGGCCAGCTACACCTACGACAAGGCGGGCAATGTCACGCAGCAGACCATCGGCGGAAACGAAACCGATTTCGACTATGACGGCGACCTAATGACCGCCAAGGGCGTCAATGCGCTTGACTGGGACGCCGACGGGCGTATGATCAGTGGATTGAGTCGCTCTTTGGCATATAACTGGGACAGCAAGCTGCGAAGCGCGACCTCCGGCGGTACCACGGTCGCCCTGCGGTACGATCCGGACGGTAACCGGGTCCTGCGAACGGTAAACTCCACGGCCAGTCGCAAGTACATCGTCGATACGGCCGCGGAATTGCCGACGATTCTGATGGAGATTGATCCGGCGGTTCAAGACCCCAATCAGGCGATCACGAAGACCTACCTCTACGCCAACAGCCAGATCATCGCCCAGCATGACGGATACTTTGGCGATGCGATGTACTTCTATCTGCACGATCGGCTGGGCTCGGTGCGGGAAGTCATCGATACCAGCGCCGCGGTCGTCAACACTTACACCTACGAACCCTTCGGTCAGTCGTTCCCGTCTGAGGTTACGCAAACCGTCGCTAACCCCTGGCAATTCACCGGCCAGTACTTCGACTCCGAGTTCGGCCAATACTTCCTCCGCGCCAGACAGTACGACTTGGCTATGTATCGATTCACCTCCCGAGATCCTTATGAGGGATCCTTCGAAGAGCCGCTGGAGTTGCATCGGTATCTGTATTGCCTGAACGAAGGGATTAATAAATTAGACCCATCGGGTCGAGAAGGTAGTATAACCGAGACGGAAGTTACCGTTTCAGAAGGCGCTACGGTTGAAAGTGGTCTTGGGGGGGTGAATTACAACCTTCTTTTAAATAATTGTCGAAATGTTCGTGATATATTTAGCTTCCGGAATAAGTATCTTGAATTATCAACAAAATCCTTAGAAAACTTGCAGCGATTTGGAAATAGCGTTAATGATATTCATCATCTGGTCGGCCGTGGTTGGGGAAACCTCAAGACTTTTGGAAGTAATTTGATCAATTCGGCTGGCAATTTAATTAAATTACCAAGAGGGGTACATCGAATAATTACGCGATATTTGAATAGCGGGGGATATTCGTTTATGAACGGTGCCCCAGGATCACTTCAACATTACCTTTCTCGATTAAGTTATGGCGACCAACTCGAGTGGGGTTGTGCATTATTGAATTATGTAATTGAAAATGGATCATTAGCTGGTTTTAATCCTGCGGTAATTGGTTTAGTTATTCCATAATTTAAGAACGGAAATAAAAATGAAGTATGTAACTGCGGATTATCGACCGAAAGGTCGAAATTCTGAGCATTATAGTAATGCTCTTAAAGGGTATATCGAAATTGTAAATTGCATTCCAGATTCTATTAAGAGTTATTTCATTGAATTTCCTTCTTATGGAAAGTGTCCCCGTATTATAGTTGATTTGGAAAACCAGGATATAGTGAAGTATTTAGATGATGTTTTTTCGGATATGATCGCAGATAATAGGTGTGAAAAGCGGATAACTATCGAAATCGATGAAAATGAAATATGTAATTATGCCTATTTTACAATTGGACCCGAACTCTTGGAATATGGTAAATACACTTTTGGGAATACACGTATCCCCGATTGTGGGGGGTACTTTCCCGGTAGTTCAAGTCAGAACTGTCGAGTGGGTGAGATTTTATTGTCCCCGGTCAAAGTAAAAAAGAGAAAAACAGCTAAGTTGGATCTCGCCGAGTTACATTATGGTGGTAAAGATAAAGTGTTACTTGTATCGGCTCGGTTGAAACGCATCTTTGATTCTGAGGGCGTGACAGGTTTAATTTATGAACCCGTAGAATTTTTAGATTCTGCCAAAAGTGTGAATTATCATAAGTCCGACGGCATCAACTATATCACATATCAGGAAGTGATTGATGATAAGTCACCCAAGATTGAATCACCCTATCTGGCTCGTATTCCACAGGTGATAGAAAGTGAGGCGGATGACATAACGATTCAAAAATGTGATTGTCCTGTGCATAATGTGGTATATTTCGACACTATTGATAATCTTAAAGTAATTCCATCCAATAAGCGTATGGAAGACTTTTTTCAAGTACAGGGGATAGCAGTAAAGGATCGGGTCTATCTTTATCCATTCAATAAGTTTTTTGTTTCCCAAAAAGTGCTTAAATTACTCTTGAAACAAAAAGCAATTCGTGGTTTTTACGATATGGGACCTTTACTGAAGACGAAATTTACCCCCGTTTTATAATCTAAAGAATTCATCAATGATGGAGTTTCAAAGCGGCAGTTAAAGTGATTTGAGAAATCAGATCAGCGCCATAGAAGACATCGTTCTTTGACAAGTCGATAATCGGGGCATAACCCAACCATAGAGAATAAAACGGCCAGTCGCTGTCCTTGAGCTGGGCGTATGTCTATGACCTGCGGTCGCAAATTCGCTCGGTGGCCGGGACGCGGCGATCTAAGAATGTGACGATCGAACTGGCGCCGTTTGTTGTGGATGGCCAGGGTCATCCTGTGGCTCCGGCCTCTGGTCAAGAACCGATCGGAAAGCGGATTTGGGAAACCTATGTTGTTCATAACGCCGGGAATAACAGTCAATCTGCGCCCAGTACTATCGCATGGAAGTCGGATGGTGCAGTTCCGAATGTAGATACCGCGAATTGTTTATCCCGAACACAAACCCAGTATGATGCGGCGGGACGGGTGTGGAAGAATTTGGGGCCGAACATCGATGAGAATGAGGAGCTGATTTGTACGCAGGAGATTCATTATGATGCGGCCGGACGGCAGGTGGAGGGGATTCGGATCGGCTCTTGAGGTTTCAGAAGGTTGTCGGTACAATGCCCCCGTGATTATCGCTGAACCTTCAACCTTCGATAGGAGCAATACTATGGTATCCAGGCGGTTTCATCGTCGAGCGTTTCTCAAGGGGGTGGTTTCCGCAGTCACCGTCCCGTATCTGGTCGGTTCCCGTGCGTTGGGTCAGGCCGGTTCGGTTGCCCCCAGCGAACGGATCAACATGGGTTTTATCGGTCTGGGCGGCCAGGGCAGCGGGCATCTGATGGGGGGGGCATGGACCTATGTCCCCGGCGGATATGTCGCTCGCGAGGATGTTCAGGTGATGGCCGTCTGCGATGTGCGAGAAGAACGACGGACGGCGGCCTGGCAACGATGTAACCAGATCTATGCGGATCGATTCAACAAGCCGGGATACGACGGTGTCAAGTCCTACAATGATTTTCGAGAGGTTCTCGCCCGCCCCGACATCGATGCCGTGTTGCTTGCGTTGCCATACCACTGGGCGGCGCCGATGTCGATCCTGGCGATGCGATCGGGCAAGGATGTGTACTGCGAAAAGCCCATCGCGATCACCGTGCGCGAGTCCCAGATGGTGGTCGAGACGGCCCGTCGATACGGACGGATTTATCAGGCCGGCACGCAGCAGCGGTCGGAGTACGACGGCAAGTTTCGACAGGCCTGCGAACTGACCCGCAATCGACGCATCGGGCGGTTGAAAGAAGTCTATGCGTTCCGCGAGCCGGGAGCGTTTATGCCCCGGCCGTGGACCTCGAATCAATCGGTGCCCGTGCCGCAAGGATTTGACTGGGAGATGTGGCTTGGGCCGTTGCCGTGGCGTCCCTTTGGCGGCGAGGCCGGACATACGCTCACCGGTTTGTTTGTCGGCGATATCAACTGGAGTCCGCATCATTACGACATCATTCAATGGACGGTGAATCCCGATGAAAAGGCCCCCATCGATGTCGAATACGATAACGGCGTCATTCATTATCATTATTCAAACGGCGTGGTGGTTCATTCGACCGGCTATCCAAACGAACCGGTGGGTCCCGAAGGCGGGGCTTGTTTTGTCGGGACCAACGGCCGGATCGCGGTGGATCGCAGCAACATCGTGTCGTATCCGGCGAATCTTATCCGAGAGCCCCTGTTGCCTGAAGATCAGCGCGTCTACTATGCCAACAGCCACTCAGGAAATTTTCTGGATTGTATCCGCAGCCGAAAAACGACCATCTGCAACCCCGAAGTCGCCGCGTACACCATCAATGCGATTCTCATCGGCGGGATTTCGCTTGCGCTGAAACGCAACCTTCGCTGGGACCCGGCCAAGCTGCAATTCGTTGGCGACGAAGCGGCGAATCGATTGCTTTCCTATACGCCGCGTCCGATGTGGACCTTGTAAAGCATGACGCAATGAAGATATCATCCTGATGCAAGAGAGGTTGATTATGAATACATCGATGTTCCAATATATCGTTCTTTCGGCGTGGATGTTATTGGCTGCGTGCACGGCCGGAGCCGCCGACGAAAAGGAACTGATCTCCATCTTGAAGTCGGATGCAGGAGTTGTTGAAAAATGCGACGCATGCCAGCAGTTGAGAATCAGCGGCACTCTCGAATCGGTCGAACCCTTGGCGGCCCTGTTGGGTGATGAACGAATCGGCCATGCCGCGCGGTATGCGCTGGAAGCCATGCCGTGCCCCGAGGCGGGAGCGGCCCTTCGTGCCGCTATGGACCAGACCTCCGGCATCGTCAAGGCCGGCCTGATCGACTCGCTCGGATGGCGGCGCGACACAACCGCAATACCTCTTGTGGCGAAGGGACTGTCGGATTCGGATGCGGTTGTGGCGATGGCCGCAGCCAAG
>JAAYVQ010000262.1 GCA_012517095.1 Phycisphaerae bacterium
GCGATGTGGTCGATGTGGCCGTGGGTAAGAAGAATCTGCTCCGGCCGGAGGTTTCGTCGCTGGAGAAAACGCACCAGGACCTCGGCACCCAGGCCGGGATCGAGGATCGCACAGTCGTTTTGCTCGGCCGATTTGCGAACGCAGTAACAGTTCGTGCCGAAATCTCCCAGCGACAGACAATCCACCTGCATACGAATCTCCCTGTTCGTCGATAAACCCGGCATGAAGCCGGGGGGTTACATTTTTGGCGGGAAAGACAAGTTTAACCCGTGATCAGTTCGAGCTGGTCGCGGGCGGCGAGCATCTGTTCGGCGTCGTGATCGACGATCTGCCGCAGGAGCGAATTCGGCACGCGGCCCATGCCGAGGTTGAGGACCTTTTCCTCGACGGTTGCGGCGATGGCGCGGGCGGTGTGCATATCCAGGCCGCGCTCGGTCATGAGTTCATCGACGACGATGGCCTTGTTCCAGGGCTGTCGGTCATCGGTTCGGTCGCCGTCGGAATCGACAATCTCGACGCGACGACGACGGATCGCGCGGTTCATGCGGCAGGCGTTGAGGGCCGCGGCGGCGTTGCCATATCCGGTGGCCGAGAGGACGGCCTGGACCATCAGATGGATCTCATCGCTGGCGACATATTGCTGCGTTTGTTTGTGATAGAGATGAAAAGTGATCGCCTCGGCAAACTGCTCGGCGGCGAACACATTGGGCTGATCGATCAGCCCGAGGGCGTTGTTGAAGGTTCCGATGACCTTCGTATGCAGATATTCTTCGACCGTTCCGTCGGTCTTGATGACCTTCAAGGGCATCCGGCAATCCTCCCGACTACCGTCGTTTGGGGTCGATCAGTCGATCGACCAGTCATTTACGCATCTGGATACATGAACTTCCGTTCGGACTTCGGCGAAGGCCTGGGCCTGCTGGGCGGCATTCTCCGATGGCCTTGGGGGCATCCACCAGGCCGTCACAAAATGCGAACTCTGCGACAGGAACACTTCGTCGGGCATCAGCGTTTCGCTGATCGCTTCTTCCGGCAGCGAATCGGTCGGCATCATGGCATTCGCCTCCCCGCGATTGGAATCCAACCGCGAATTTATTCTCAGCGGCGCCGCTCATTCCGGAAACAACTCCGGCTGATCCGTCAGATCCGGTTCGCGAATGGCCTGGCTGACCTCTTCGATCAATTCGCCGGCATCGGTGAATTCCCGATAGACGCTCGCGAAACGGATATACGCCACTTTATCCACCGCTCGCAAATGCTTCATCACCCGCTCACCGATAAACTGCGATGTGACTTCCTTGTCCGAACAGCGAAACACATCCTCTTCGATCCGGTCGGCGATCTCCTGAATCTGGTCGGCCGAAACGGGTCGTTTGTAACAGGCCTTCTGCAGGCCAATGACCACTTTTTCCCGATCATAAGGAACGCGAGAGCCGTCTTTCTTGATCACGCTGAGTTTGAAACTCTCGCCGACTTTTTCATAGGTGGTAAATCGGCGTTTACAGGCCAGACATTCACGACGCCGTCGAATAATTCTCCCGGCGTCGCTGGAACGCGAATCGATGACCTTGTCCGAGTCTTCTTTGCAAAAAGGGCAACGCACCGATACCACCCGTATTATTCTCTTGTTTGACGCTTATTCAGCCCAACATCTTTGAATCAAACCCATCCTACCCCCTATATCTCGTGTGTCAATGGAATTTGAAAAATTTTTTGTGTCCGATAAAAATTTAAGCCGATAGGTATTTCAGCAGCTATATCTTATACAATACGCCGCCAGAACTACGGGAGGTTGAAACTTAATTAAGGAATATCGCCATGGCACTGATACCGTGTAATGAATGCGGGAAGGAGATTTCGGACCAAGTCGTGATGTGTCCCCACTGCGGTATTTCGCGGAGAGGATTTCCGTACGGGAATGAATTTCGTTCGAGGACCTCTCTTTTCGGGTTGCCGCTGGTGCATATTGTGTATGGGCCGAATCTGGATCCGAGGACCGGAAAGATCCGGGTGGCCAAGGGGATCATTGCAATTGGGGGAATTTCTATCGGTATTGTCTCGATTGGGGGATTTTCGACGGGATTGCTCAGCTTGGGCGGTTTGAGTCTCGGGGGTATAGCCATGGGCGGAGTGGCTGTTGGACTTGGAGCGGCGTTGGGCGGACTGGCGATCGGAACGATTGCCATCGGCGGCTGTGCCGTCGGATGGATGGCTCTCGGTGGCGCGGCGTTCGGAGCTCATGCCTTCAACGGCGCCAATGCCGATCAATGGCCGCAGTGGATCCGTTCGCTGTTTCGTTAACTATTTCAATCAAGTCGGCAGGTTGCACGATCAGCCCCACCCCTCGGCCATCAGCGCGTCGTGCAGCAGGTCGGGGTGGTGGCGGCAGCGGCTCTCGAGCCGGCTGGATTCGGCGTGGGCCTTGTTGTACGGCCAGCCGGAGGCCATGCGGTTGCGTTCGTGCAGCTCGTGGAGAAGGACATAGCCGCGTTCGTCGTCGTCGATGTCGTTGTCGATCCAGACCTCGTTTTCCGGCACAAACTCGTAGACATAGTCGTGGCCGCCGGCGGTAAAGTCGATGTCGAAGACGCTGCGGACCATCCGGCCGTCGACGATCCAGACGCTGATGCCGTTCTCGAGCTTTTTCCAGAGCCGCTGGTGGACCTGGTGCGGGTCGGGCAGGGCCGTGCCGCCGCGGGTGAATTTTTTGACATCGCCGGCGCGGCGGCGCTCGCGCCGTTCGACGCGATCGGCCACGACGATGGCCTCCTCGTACGACATGCCCTTGGCCATCAGTTCATATTCGGTCAGGAGGTGATCGACGAAGAAATGCCGCTCGTCGGCGTGGGCCTCGCGATCGAGCCAGAACTCCTTGAGCGGAATGTAGGGATACCGGTAATGCTGGCCGAAGTTGGTGAACTCCTCGTCGATGTGACCGCGGATGTAGGCGCCATCGACAATCCAGACGGCGATCGAGTCGTGGTCTTCGACTTTCTCCAAATACGGAGGTTTTAGCGATTCGGGCATAGCTCATTCCTCTGGGACGGATACTATACTGCCGAGATTCACGTGGGTCAATAGATACAATGATCCGACTGGATTTTCGAGTTTACTGTACGAAATATTCCGTTATACTGGAGAGAGTTTTGGAA
>JAAYVQ010000263.1 GCA_012517095.1 Phycisphaerae bacterium
TGGAGAGGTCGTTGTCTCATTGGCCGGATCATTCTGGGATGGCGAGGAGACGGTATTTATTGAGGGTTCTGACACCATAGAAGTGTATAATGCGCCGATCAAAAAATAATCATGATTCGTAAGATGGATTTCGTAATTTCCGGGAGATTCAATGAAGACCAAGCATTTCGTTATGATTGCGGTTTGTGTGATTTGTGTAGCCAGCCCGTTGCTGGCAAGAGGGCGAGCAATGCAAGCCCTGCGACGCGTAGCCCCGGTCGCTCTGACCGCCGAGCAGAAAGCCGAACTTGTGTTTCTCCGCGAAGAAGAAAAACTGGCCCGGGATGTGTACCTGGCCATGTTTGATCTGTGGGGCAAAACCATATTCTCCAATATTAGTGTTTCGGAACAGCGCCACATGGACGCGGTCAAGAATTTGCTGGATAAGTATCGTATTCCTGACCCTGTGGGGACCAATGCCGTCGGTGTCTTTACGGATCCGGTGATACAGGGATTATACGATCAGTTGGTCGCGAAGGGATCGCTTTCCTTGAAAGATGCTCTGGAGGTCGGCGTCATCATCGAAGAAATGGATATCCAGGATTTAGAGGAAATGATTCCGCTGTACACCCGGCAGGATATCCTCAATGTCCTGACGAACCTGCTGGCCGGATCCAAAAATCATTGGGCCGCTTTTAATAAGATTCTGGCTACATTGCCGTAAACATTGTCATGGGAGTATGAGGGTGCCGTTCCATAATATTCCGTTGTCCTCATACTCCCCAAACGGGGAGGTCTCGAATTCGAATTCCCCGGTACAGTGAATAGAAAGGATGGGGAACTATGAATCGTTTAATGGGAATCGTTATGGTTTTGGGGGTCCTATGGGTTACCGGAAGCACAACTGCCATTTATCGGCAGTTCGATGACTTTCAAGATGAACCCATCGGTCCCCTCAACGGGCAGGATGCATGGTATTCCCAGGGTGGAGACAATCGAATTGTCGAGGATCCTGCCGATCCATTGAATCAAGTCCTCTATGTACCGTCGGAATCTTCCATCATTCGTAAATCGCTTCCCGTGGAACATACTGGAATCCCGGATGGGACGGCCCGTATGTTGTTTCTGCGTTTTCGGATCAGTCAGAAACAGACCTTTGCTGTGGGTCTATCGGGACTTCGGTATCCAAGCGAGTTCAGTGACTTTGCCCCCGAGATCGGATTGGCCAACAGCGCCAAGAATCTGGATCTGCGGGTTTGGGACGACGAAGAGGGAAATTTTGAATTTGTCCAGACGCTGGTTCCAGATCGATGGTACAACCTGTGGGTCCGTGTGGATGCGTTATTGAATTCATACGAAGTCTGGTTGAACGATATTCCAGGCGCCGACGCCTCCGAAGCGGACAAACTGGCTGCCGGAGACGGTGATGATGTATTTGATTTTCGGTCCGGTACAAATTCCGACTTGTTGACCTTCTTCATTAAAACGGCAGGCGGCAACAGCGGTCCCAACTTTGGGCCTGTGTATTTCGATGACATTTATCTTGAGCTTAGCGGGGATTTGAATCTAAGGAATCCAATCGTGTTGGAGGAACCGATCCCCGGCGACGCCGATCGGGATGGAGGTGTCAACCTGATCGATCTGGGGATCGTAGCGGGTTCCTGGTTCCTTGGACCCGAGCCCGCGGTTTCGTGGGAGGCCGGCAATTTCGACTTCAATGATACGGTGGACATAACAGACCTGCTTTTGTTGGCCGAAAACTGGCTTTCAATTCGAACAGGCGAGTAAATTCGTTTTACCAAAAATCCGAATTATTTTTCTGACAGGCATGAAATTTCCGAACCGGTACTCCGGTTGGTTCGTAGGTGTTTCCCTCAAACACAAAGAAATCAATAGGTTGACGGAGTATTGTATATGGCAATTTCATCCGGCTGGAAATTTCAGTTTCGGGCTTTTATTTCGTTATTGGTTACGATTTCGTTTGTGGCGATGGTCATCTCCGGCGTGATGATGTTTTTTACGCCACCGGGTCGGATCGCCAATTGGACCGGTTGGAAATTGTACGGCCTGACGAAAGAACAATGGACCGCTATCCACCTCAGTTTCTCGGCGATGTTTCTCATTTCGTCTCTCATCCATATCTGGCTGAATGGCCGCGCCTTGCTGGGTTACTTCCGCAACCGGATGACAAAAATCCTGCTCCTGCGTTCCGAATGGATCATCGCTCTCGTTCTCTGCGGTCTGCTTCTATGGGGAACCCTCGCTGATGTTTCGCCGTTCAATCAGGTGTTTGCCCTTCGCGAAAAAGCCAAACGCATCTGGGATAACTCCTCGCAGCGGGCCCCATTACCCCATGCCGAACTCTTGACTTTAGTACAAGTCGCTGATGCCTCCGGCCGGGATGTGGCGACCCTGCGAGCCAATCTCGATGCCCAAAAGATCCAGGCCGATTGGGATACTGAGTTTTTTGGTGTAGTCGCCGAGCGATACGGTATGACTCCAATGGAACTATACGGAATCGCTGTGGGACGAACAGGCCAGGGACGGGGACCCGGTGGTGGACAGGGCAGACAATCCATCGATGACGAAAGTCACGCTGGTTTCGGCCAGGGGGGTCGAGGTGCAGGCGGTTCGGGAGGATTGGGAACCGGTGGAGGTGGACCGGGTGCCGGTTACGGCCGCATGACTCTGCAGGGCATCTGTTCGGCCGAAAAGATTGAAATACAAACGGCTCTTGACCGCCTTGCCAAAGCGGGAATTATGGCAAAACCCGATCAAACCCTGCGTCAGATCGCCGAAGTATCCGGCCTGCGACCTTCGGAAATCATCGAATGGATCAAACCCATAAGTAACGAATAAAACTTTCTGAGCCGAACATTAGCGTTCAGCATTTCTTTCCGAGGATTGGATCGGTTCTCCTCCGTTCTTCGAATCCATCGCCGATTGTTCACGAAGCAATCGTATCGAGCGATCCATCTTGCGATATCGCGCAATCCCGATGACGCTGACGACTACTCCGGCCGGAATACACATCAGTCCCACGACCCAGAACCAGCTTTCCTGCGAGAAGTGCGTCATCGTTACTCCCGCAATCGCCAGTGCCACGCCCGAACGCAAATACGCCAGCAGTGTCCGTTCGTTCGACAGCAATGTCCGATCGATCGCCAGCTCATCCCGCAGGATCAAAGGATCTTTGACGAACCGTGAATAAATGGAAGCAGCCATATCAATTGTCTTGTCAATTCAACGAAAGTTCGGACAGTCTCCGAGTGAAAAAACCGGAGAGGGTGGGATTCGAACCCACGGTAGAGCAAGCCCTACACAGCCTTTCCAAGGCTGCTCCTTAAGCCACTCGGACACCTCTCCAAGGCCGATCGCGAGTACTGGACCCGACAATCGGGGGGGTATCATACCAGAAGCCTGCTGCCGGGGCAATTTTCAATTTCGGATTTTCTATGAAACGCCGATTTTCCCCCGTGGCATGCCGGTCTCCCTTTTGCCTGGTTAGGCGGTTTGACAGGGGCAATCCGAACGGGTATAATAGAATCCCAAATGAAGTTGGATTAAATCATAGTAAAACGAAAGGAAAAGAATGAAGCGAATGTCAACGGTGGTAGTGTTGGCAATGACGATAGGGGCGGGTGTGGCAAAAGCGGCGGACTGGCCCTGCTGGAACGGCCCCAATCAGAATAATATCTCCACGGAATCCTTTTCAACGACTTGGCCGGCCGAAGGCCCCAAGGTGCTGTGGAAAGCGGAGGTTGGAATTGGCTTTTCATCGTTTGCGGTGGTTGGCGGTAAGGTCTATACTTTGGGCAATATCGACAAGAAGAAGGATGTCCTGTATTGTTTCGATGCTGAAACCGGAAAAGAGTTATGGACATACGCATACGATGAACCCCTGACGGCCAAGTACTACGAAGGAGGACCCAGCGCAACCCCGACTGTCCACGAAGGCAAGGTCTATTGGATCAGCAAGAGTGGAAAAATTTTCTGCCTCACGGACGACAAGGGCCAGGTTGTCTGGCAGGCCAAAGCCCCGTGCGATCCGCCGACCTGGGGATTCGCCGGTTCGGCGTTGATTCACGGGCCGATGGTGATCTTCAATGTCGGCGGTGCGGGACTTGCGCTGAATAAGACGGATGGCAAACCCGTATGGGAGAGCGATAAGTCGCCGTCGGGATACGCTACACCCATCCTCTTCATTAAGGATGGCAAATCCATGTTGGCGATTTTTGGGAGTAAGGCCTGTTATGGCGTTGAGGCCTCTACGGGAAACAAGGTCTGGTCGTTTGGTTGGGAGACCAGTTACGATGTCAATGCCTCTGATCCCATTGTCGTCGGTGATCATGTATTTGTGACCTCCGGGTACGATCGTGGCTGCGGATTATTCCGTATCGAAGGGGATAAGGGGATCAATGTCTGGGAAAACAAGGCCATGCGTTCGCAGATCAGCGGGCCTGTGATGATCGGCGATTTTGTTTACGGTATCGACGAAAACCAGCTCCGCTGCTTGGAATTCAAGACCGGCAAGGAGACATGGACCGAAACTTCGATCGGAAAAGGATCCCTGACCGTCGCGGATGGAAAGTTGATCGTCCTGAGCGAGAAAGGCAAATTGCTTGTGGCTCCGGTTGATCCGCAGGCCTTTAAGCCCGTTGTCGAGGCACAGATCCTTTCCGGCAAATGTTGGACCCGGCCGGTTCTGGCCAACGGCCGAATCTACCTGCGGAATACTCCGGGAACGGTCGTTTGTCTCGATGTGAAATAACGGCTTTTGAGTGTTAGCCGGGATCGGGGTTCGTTCACTATCTCAGCGTTTAAGGGCGGGTTGTCAGGCCCGCCCTTAGGATAGAAGGTTCTTCTAAAACTGAAGGTATCATTCCTGCGAAGGCGGGAATCCAGAACCAGAATGATTGGTTCATAGGGTTTCGATAGAGCTTCTAATGTGAATTGAAGGGTTCAGATGGGGCGGGTTGAAATTCTATTGTGTGAGTGTGCGATTGCCCAAGCTGTGCCACAAGCGGTCTTGGCGACAGTGAGAGAAAATGTTTCCGGCCGTCCCGGCTCATGGATTATCCCCGATTTGTGCGGCTTGGCCGCTCGGCGAGACCCGCAATTGCTCGATGCAACCGCCAATCAGCGGCTTGCGATAGTGGCCTGTTATCCGCGAGCCGTGCGCTGGCTGTTACATTGGGCCGGCGTGGAGAAGACCGAGTCCTTGCAGATATGGAACATGCGAACGCAGGATGCCGCAACGATCCTGGCTGGATTGCCTGTACCCGATTCCCATGCCTGCGAAAGCATACGAAAAGCCGACAAACCGGACGATTGGACACCCTGGTTCCCGGTGATCGACTACGACCGTTGTGTCGGTTGCCGTCAATGCCTGGATTTTTGTCTTTTCGGAGTGTATTCCCCCGGAAAAGATCGGGCCGTGCAGGTGACCAATCCGGCCGGCTGCAAGACCGGTTGCCCGGCCTGTGCGCGGGTATGTCCACATGCGGCTATCATATTCCCCAAATACGCCCAAAGTCCGATCAACGGCGATCAGGTCACCGAGGACAATTGGAAAGCTTGCCGGACGATGCCCGGCGAGATGTCACCCGACCATCTCAAGGAAATGTTGGCCCTGCGACGCGCGAAAAAGGGGAAAACCCTGATTCGAGATGGATCGTAATTTCAAGTTGCCGGTTGAAACCAGAATGGGGATTGGATGCGTTCCGGAAGCGAAAAAATAAAACCGTCAGTGGTGCTGGTGGCCGACCGGACCCTCAGTGCGTCGTATAAGATCCTTTTTGAGGGGATCTTCGCCACCATGCAGACCACGCGCGTGCCGGCCGCGGCGATGCGATATTTTCTGGCACCCCCGGCCCCGACGGATTCGGCTGGACGGGCCATGCTTGCCCCCCTCGGACTTCGCCGCATCGAATCATCATTATTGGCATCCGGTTTCTCGCTCGAGGAAGTGGTGATCACAACTCCCGAGGCCCTGGATCGCGTTCTGGGACCTTGGACAAAAGTGGTGGGCGTCAGTTCCAGTGACCCATTGGGTTACGGTATGAGCAATACCACCACGACGAGTTTCTGGGGTGGCGAACTCTATACGCGTTTCTGGATGCGGCAGCTTCTCGACAAAATCGGCCGGGTCAAACGGCAATTCGGATATAAGGTTATCGCCGGCGGGCCGGGGGCGTGGCAATGGCGCGCCTATCCCGACGAAACCGCCGAAAGAGTGATCGATACCGTGTTCGAGGGGTACTTCGAGGCCGAAGGTCCCGGTCGAATCCGCGGCCTGATGGACGGCCGGTTGTCCGCGCGCCATGTCGTGGGACCAATGCCGTGTGTCGAACAGATCCGGCCGATCCGCGGGGCTTCGTGCATGGGGGTCGTGGAACTTTCCCGCGGGTGTGGGCGGGGTTGTCGCTTCTGTGCGATGGCGAGAGTGCCGATGATTCACCTGCCGCCGGAAATCATCTGCGAAGATCTGCGGATCAATCGCGACGCCGGCGTACGGGCGGTTGTCAGCGGCAGTGAAGACTTCTTCCGGTACGGCGGTTCAGGCGTTCGTCCGAATGTCGATGCCCTCTGTGGCCTGCTCGAAAAAATGAGAGCGATTGAAGGATTGTCATTTTTGCAGATCGATCATGCCAACATTAGTACCGTAATGCAGCTTTCGGATGTCGAGCTTCGGAGAATTCGCGGCCTGATGAACTGGAGGCAACCCACGGAATTTCTCTGGGTCAATATGGGCGCCGAAAGTGCCAATGGCCGACTCGTCGCTGCCAACAGCGGAGGCAAGATCGCGCCGCTGAATCCCGATCAGTGGGAGGATATGATCGTGGGCGCGGGCGAAAAATTGACGCGGACGGGATTTTATGGAGTCTTCAGTTTGGTCCTTGGTCTGCCGGGCGAGACCGCCGAGGATATCCGCCGCACACAGGCATTGGTCGATCGGCTCCAGGCCTTCCGGGCGGTGGTCTTCCCGATCTTTTATGAACCCGTCGATCCTGCGGAGATTCGAGCGGAAACCCGGTTCGGAATCAATACCATGCGGCCCGAACATCTGGAGTTGTATCGCAAATGTTACGAGATTAATTTCCGAAATGTTCCTCGATTGTTCTGGGATAATCAGCGGGCCGGCGGTGTGTCGTGGATCAAACGGGCCCTGATGCGACAGCTCGGAAAAATGGAAATCGCGACCTGGCGGCGGCAATTCAAGGCCGTCTCGAAGAGGATTGCATCGCGAAGTGAACCGGAAAGGGCTCGCTATGCCGTCTGATGGATTGTCCCTTCATGCGGGCATTCGTCCCCCGCAAGACAACATCCCGGCCAAAAAGGCGATGCGGGATCGTCTGCTGGCTGTCGCCCGGGAGTATGTCTCCAAAGGCGGCGTAACCCCTCCATTGTCGCTGGACGAACTCAAGATCCACTCGCAGGGTGTTCTGAACGCTGCGGGATTGGATCCCAAATATCTGGACTTTGCGGCCGTCGTGGTCAACAACGAGGCGTGGCGTCCGGCCTTGGCGTCCGTTCCGTTTGAGCGCCGTCTGATCCTCCTGCCCAAATGCCTCCGCGATTCGCAGTCCTGCAAAGGCCAGTTCGACGAGTTTGGCCTGATCTGTGCCGGATGCGGCAGATGCGTGATCGAGTCCATTCAGCGGCAGGCAGAGGCGCTGGGATATTCGGTACTCGTCGCGGAAGGTTCGCCGGTGGTGATGTCCATGATCGAATCCGGCAAGATCGAAGCGGTAATCGGGGCCAGTTGCCTGTCGGTGCTGGAAAAGACCTTCGGATATATGGAAGCGGCGGCGGTGCCGGGCATCGCCATTCCGCTTCTGTACGACGGTTGCAAGGATACGGCCTTTGATCTGGATTGGCTCTGGGAGGCGATGTACTTGTGTGAGGACTCCTCGGCCGGAAGAATCAACGCCGTTGAACTGCGGGATAATGTCGAAATGTGGTTCTCGATCGAGGAATTGGCTGCGGTGCTCGGCCGAAATACTCCCGCAATAGATACGGCCGTGGCGTGGATGCAGCGGGGGGGCAAACGGTATCGACCATTCCTGACCGCCGGTGTGTATCAGGCCCTCTCCGGCGATGCTTCGATGCCTCGGTTCCTGCGACACACCGCTCTGGCCGTCGAGTGTTTTCATAAGGCGTCTCTGATTCATGATGATATCGAGGATGAGGATTGCCTGCGTTACGACCGTTCAACCCTGCATGTCGAGCTCGGCGTCCCCATTGCGTTGAATGTCGGCGACACCCTGATCGGCGAAGGGTATCGCCTTCTGGCCGAGTTGCCGATCGATGACAATCGCCGTATTCGCATGCTTCAGGTCGCCGCTTGCGGTCATCGGAAACTGTGTATCGGTCAGGGTGCCGAACTGACCGCACGCAGCCGGGACAAGGCCCCCACCGTTGATGAGGTGATTGAGAACTTCCGTTGCAAGACGGCCCCCGCCTTCGAAGTGGCGTTGTCATTGGGGGCCATCCTGGCCGGAGCGGATGCCCCGCTCATGGAAACCCTGCGTCATTACAGTGACGCCCTCGGCATCGCCTATCAGATCCGCGACGATTTGGATGACCTATACGCGGGATATGAACATGTCGATCCGTTGTCGGTCAGGGCCTCGATTCTTTTGGCGGTTGGGATGGAACGGGCCGAGGATCAGTCACGCCGGTTCTTTGAAGAGGTCTGGTCTGGACGGATCCAGTTACCCGCCGCGGCTCGTGAGTTGGAGGAGCGATTGTGGAATCTCGGAGCCGTCACCCGCGCCGAAGGGATGATGCAACAGCAGCGAGGAAGGGCCGTGGAGTGTCTGGCGGAACTGACCTGCGGCGATCTCAAGGCCCTCTTGCGGCGCGTGGTGTGCAAACTGTTTGACGATATCGGAAGGTTGCGATGCTGCCATGACCATACGAAGCGACATGATCCGCGCGGCCGCGCAGGCCAAAATCCATCTGCGTGATTCCGTCTCGGCCGCCGCCGAGTATCTCCGTTCCCACCAGAACGCCGACGGAGGTTTCTGTAACCGCGCTGGCATCAGCGATCTCTACTACACCGTCTTCGCCATCGAAGGGCTTTTTGCGCTGGGTGCAGACTTCGATCGTGATCGAGCCGGACGGTATTTGCGAACCTTCGATGCGGGAGATTCATTGGATTTTGTCCATCTTGCATGTCTGATTCGCGCATGGACCGACCTCTCCGACGGTTCCCTCGATGCCCCCTTGCGTGACGGGCTGTTGCGGAATCTGCTGGCCTATCGAAGCGAAGACGGAGGATTTGCCGATGCCGTCGGTGCCGACTCCGGTACGGCCTATGGTTGCTTTCTGGGTCTGGCCGCTTGTCAGGACCTCGCCCATTCGATGACCGATCCCGCGCGGTTCGTCGCGTCTGTCGCCCGTCTGCGGCGCGAGGATGGTTCCTTCGCCAACGATATTCATTCCGCCGACGGCTCTACACCCGCGACGGCGGCCGCGATGGTGACTCTCCACCAGCTCGGCTTGGGTGGCTTTGAACAACAGATCGCCTGGTTGCTCAAACGAACCCGTGCCATCGGCGGATTTATCGCTACCCCTCGCGCCCCGATGCAGGATCTCCTTTCAACCGCCACGGCCCTGCACGCACTGGCCACCGTGCGGGCCGACTTCGAGCATGTCAAGCGGCCGTGTCTGGAATTTGTCGATAGCTTATGGGAGCCGCTGGGCGGATTTTGCGGAACCTGGATGGATGATACCGTGGACTGCGAATACACCTTCTACGGCCTGCTTGCCCTCGGAAACTTGTAGCGATTGAAAAATTAAACATTGTATATTGACTATAGATATAAACAACTTGTTGAGTCAAACCCGCTCTTTCCTGCTGGCCCGGCGCGGCCCCGACGGGCTCTGGACCGGTCGCCTGTCCGATAGTGCTCTGGCCACAGCCACCGCCGTCTTCGCCCTCAGCCGGGTGGACGCGGCTCTCCATCGTTCATCCATCCAGCGCGGCCTTGACTGGCTGTCGGATCATCAAAACTCCGATGGTGGCTGGGGGGACACGCCTATCAGTCGTAGCAATATCAGCACAACCCTTCTGGCCTGGTCGGCGTTCACTGCCGCCGATCCCCAATCCGGTTTTCGTTCCGCCGTCGATCGCGCACAGTCGTACATCCTCGCCGCCTGCGGTTCTCTCGATTCCAAATCGATCGTCGCCGCGGTTCAAAAGCGCTATGGCGATGATCTCACCTTTGCCGTGCCGATCCTGGCGATGTGTATCCTCGCCGGTCGTCTGGATCCCCAGACTTGGCAGGCGATCCCGCGATTGCCCTGGGAACTGGCCGCGCTGCCCCAGTCGTGTTTTCGCTGGCTGCGGCTCGGCGTGGTCAGTTATGCACTGCCCGCCCTGATTGCCATCGGCCGGTTGATCGACTTCCATCGACCCGGTGCCAATCCTCTTTCGCGATTCTTTCGCCGATGGGCCCGTGGGCCGACCCTGCGTCGCCTGCAGGCAATCCAACCCGAAAACGGCGGATTCCTCGAAGCTACGCCCCTTACGGCCTTTGTGACAATGTCCCTGAGCGATATCGGCTTGTCCGATCATCCGGTCGCCCGCAAAGGCGTCGAATTCCTCGTCCATTCGATGCGGCCCCAGGGTTGCTGGCCCATCGATACCGACCTTTCGACCTGGCTGACGACCCTGTCGGTTCGCGCAATCGGAAAAGAAGGATTAACGGAGTCAGATAAGATCAAAATCGCCGATGGCCTCCTCGCTCGCCAGCAGCGCCGCATTCACCCCTACACCGGCGCCGCACCCGGCGGCTGGTCCTGGACCGAAAAACCCGGGGGTGTTCCCGATGCCGACGATACCGCCGGTGCCGTACTGGCCCTGCGCCGTCTGAATCTTCGCGACTCTCGCATCGCCTCTGCGGCCGGTGACGGCATCGACTGGCTTGTCGGTGTCCAGAATTCCGACGGTGGAATCCCGACCTTCTGCCGCGGCTGGGGCCGACTGGACTTCGACCGAAGCGCGCCGGATCTGACCGCCCACGCCCTGGCCGCATGGAGTGCCTGGGTGGACGACCTGCCCGGTGATAGTCGTCGAAAACTCGACCGGGCAATCCGCCGGGCTCTGGTCTTTTTGTTGCGATCTCAAACGGATGTCGGTGCCTGGCTGCCGCTGTGGTTCGGCAACGAGGCGACTCCCGACCAGACCAATCCCATCTTCGGAACCGGCCGCGTATTGGGTTACCTTGCCCAAATGCCCGAAAGGTTCTTCGCCCATGCGGTCTGGTGGATTTCGCGCGGCGTCGGCTTTTTGCTATCGCAGCAAAATGACGATGGCGGCTGGGCCGGCCGAATCGGTCTGCCTTCCACCCTTGAAGAAACCGGTGCCGCCGTTGAAGCCCTCGCCGCGAATCTCAATCGAATCCGCACAGGCGCCAGAATCGACGGTTTGGATCTCGACCAAATCCGCGACGCGATCCAGAGTGGAATCGAGTGGCTCAATCAGGCAACCAAAGGGGGAACTCGATTCACACCCGCCCCGATCGGCCTGTATTTCGCCCGCCTCTGGTACTTCGAAGAATTGTACCCCGTGATCTTCGCCGCCGGGGCGTTTTCCGCCGCCGGACAGGAAGTGACTTGAAACCCAAACCCTGTTTATCTCGTAGGAAGGATGGGGAAATCAGTTTTTTTGCCGAAAACGCTACGGATACCGGGGCGGCGTGTGGCAACCACCGAGTCCAGTCGGTAGGATCCGGAACGAGGTGGATGGTTTTTCCTCCTCATCCCCCGCCCGATTTTTGGCTTGGAATCAGTATTGACACCGTCCGGATTGCCGATATACTATAGGTTCCCGGCCGCAAATTGCCGCCGATGATCCACTGGGGAATAGTGTAATGGTAGCACAAATGACTCTGGATCATTTAGTCAAGGTTCGAATCCTTGTTCCCCAGTTCAACATGTCTCCTGCGACAGGCCGGAATCCGGATGAATTCGGGCAGATTGTATCAAATGTGGATGACAGAGGAGAGAGCGATGAAAAAGGTGTTTTTGGTGTGGGGACTGATAGCGGCCTTTGGTTCTGATCTGCAGGCCACGGTTTTAACCTTTGATGTTGACGGCCTTCCCAATGGGCATATTCTGTCGAATGACTACGGAGACCGCGTCTCCTGTTCGAAGATGGGCGTTTTCCACTATGGGCTGGAGTCCGGCATAACCCCGAACGTCACCGTAACCTATGCCGGGGACCACACTTGGTCGGCCTTCCCGACCTTCTGGACCACCGATTATAACGACCTGCTGAATGTCATCGAAAACGAATCCGATGGTGACACCGGATATCAGGTCATCTTCCAGGCCGATCCCAATACCCTCGTCCGGCTGGAAAGTTTCGATGTGGGCAACTGGGGCGGACAGGTTAATGTCCCCGAAATCAGGGTCACCGACGGCGACGGAGCGATCCTCTTTCAAATGACGAATGTCACATTGCCGGCCAGTTCGGTCAAGCAGCATATTCATTTCGAAATGCCTTCCGAAGTTCGCGGATCCAAACTCACTCTGCGGGTCGATACCGCCAATCTGGGCGGCGCCAGCGATAACATCGGCCTTGACAATATCCGCTTTTCACAGGATCCTTCGGCTCCTCGCCCCTCGATCGATATTGACAATAGCGGAATCGTTGACCTCAATGACCTGGCCCGATTGCTCGAATACTGGCTGGTGATTCCCGCCCCCGCAAACCTCGATGTCGTCGTCGATTGCCGAATCGATCTGAATGACTTCGCCCGGCTGGCCTCCTTCTGGATGGCGACCCCGCCACCCCAGGACGAATAAATCTCGTAGGATGGTTCGCCGTGTTTGCGAACCCATGAAGCCGTTTGACACTCGGTTGTCCTCAATACTCCCGATATTCCCGCATCCACTCCGGCCATTGGGGATTGGCCAGCGTCGAGTTCCACTTGGCGTGCCAGGTAAGCTTCCACAATTCCTTCAGCCCCACCTTGCGCGAGGAAAAATCCAACAATAGCATATTCACCCAGCCCTGGTGCCGATCAATGCAAAAATCGCTCATCCCGCTTCCGGCAACCTGTTCGCCCGGATTCGGCGGCGGAGCATCGCTTTCGCGGGGTTCCGATCCGTCCCACATGCAATCGCCCATCAGGGGAACCTGCCCCGCCCCTTTGGCCCAAATCGTCCTCCAATATAGCGGTCGCTTATCGCTGGTAATATTATAGGTCCCCGCGACGCCCTCATCCGGCGGATTGTGGGCCCAGCCGTTGACGCCGTAACTTCCATATTGGTCCTTCTGACCCCAGGGGGGAATCCACCCGTCGAAATAATCGGGATCCCCGTATTTCCCCCAGGCCGTGAAGGTACTGGGCGTATTATCGGGGACCGTGTGGAGAAAAATCGTCGCCGACGGACACAGCCGGACATCTTCAGCCCCTTCGTAGTATCCCAGCAGATCGACCATCCACATCGAACCCCCGTTCCATCCGGCCGGAAGACTTTGCTTGTTGTCGTCGGCGTACATCTGATACAAAATGCCGAATTGTCGAAGATTGGTCCGGCAAACGACCGTCCGCGTCTGTTGCCGCGCCATCCTCAGACTGGGAATCAGAATCCCCAGAAGAATCGCCGTAATGGCGATGACCACCAGAAGCTCCAGCAAGGTAAAACCCTTCCGTGTCATGGGATTACCCTTTCATGAAACCGACTTCCATTTCCGTTTCGCGGTTATCGCATCGCATTTCATTGCCATCGTCCGGGATTCCGTTCCATCCGGACAAACGAATCTAAAATTCTGGATAAATCGCCGGCTCCATCCATCGAGCCGCGATGGCCGCATAATCCTCCAGGTCAACCGCGTTGTCGTTCACGATATTCGCCTGCGTCACCAGCGGCTGCGATAAGGGACTGCTTGCCGTCCCGCCCTCCAGTGCCAGCGAAAGGATCTCGGATTCCGACAAAGCATAGTCGTAAAGACGAAAATCATCCATCAGCCCGTCAAGGTATCCGCCGGCTCCGCCGGACCACCGCCATCCGCCGATGCTGAAGAACCAGTCGATGCCGTCCAATGCCGGCGACCACGCCCCCGTTCCCGGCTCATCGACGACCAAAGTCCCGTCACAATAGATCCTTAAAGCCCCGGCGCTGGCGCTTTTGACAAAAGCATAGTGTACCCACCGATCCTGTGGATGCAAGGGATGGGTGAAATATGGCGTCCCCCAGATGGTACTGTCACCCCCGGCATTGAACCAGAAGTTCCCCGTCGCCCCCACCCATACCGATACGGCCTGGCCGATCTGGAACAACTCGCTGTCGGCATCCGTTTGTCCCGGGTCCTTCAGCCACATCGAAACCGTCGATTCGGCTCCGGGATATTGGTTTGGATCCGATGGCGGATTGTTGGGATCGCCGAGATTCGCCGCCGCGATCGGCACGGCGATCCAGGTTAGATTGGCCAGATTCAGGCAATCCGATCCGTCATAGCCGGTCCCCGTTCCGGCCCAGGCATCAGGGCGGCTGATCGCGCCATGGTATCCAAAACCGGACGAATCCGTCGCGACATCCCCGACCCCATCGTCCAGCTTGTACCAAAGAACCGGTCCGCGAACCGGCGCCGTTGCGGTGACGATTCGGCTGCGATGCATCCAGTCCGAGGCCACTATCATCAGGTCATCCAGATCCACGACGCAATCCTGGTTGATATCGGCCGCGATTCGGCCGGGCAGACAATCCGGGATCGAAAGCCGGATGTTATCCACCTGCAAAGATCCTGATCCCCCGCGAGTCGGATTGGAGATATCCCCAATTCCGATCGTTAATTTTGTGATATGCCGGAGATCCAGGCCCTGACCGGCGAGTTCCTGCAAGTCCAGAACCCAGGTGCGGTATCCCTCGTAGTTTTGCTGGTTGAGTTCCCTGGAATCGGGATAATAGACCGTTTTCCGCTGTGCCTCAAAGTTGGATTCAATCGTGATCCAGACCGGCTCGGCCAGATTGTCATGGCCCCGGATATCCAGCATCAGTAACGCATTGGCCCCTCGTGACCAATCGCCCGAACAAATCGGCAGTGTGGAGATCCAGGCGCTGGCCTCGGTCCAGTACGGGGCGATGGAATTATCATAGTTGATCCTCATCGTCCCGTTTTCCAGCGCGGAATGGGACCCCCAGACACCCTGCAATTCCGCTTCGGATGTATAGGCAAAGCGGTCGATCGTCGTCTCCTTGGAGATGATAAATCGGCCGATGCTGTCACCCTTGATAATTCCGCGCGGGGTCGTTTCGTCGATCCGCCAGTAATAGGTCCGGCCCTTTTCAATATCCTCCAGCGGCAACACAAAGTTCGGATCCGTCAGCGCTGTCGTTCCCTGATATTCCGGATCGGCGGTAGATGCGTGAGCGACGGCCGTCGCATCGGTTCCCACGAATATGTGATGAACGCCCGTGGCCTCGCCGGCCGCAAGCCAGCGCAGCGTCGGGCCCCATTCGCATCGCGCGAGATCTTCCCACTCGACCGTCTGGCCGGGCTCGGGAAAAACCAGTGTGGCCTGGGATCGATCAATATATTCCAGGGATACATTATCGAAATATACCCCCTTGGCCCATTGATGACACCGCAGCTTGAAGTCCAGCCGCCCGGCCTCCGGCGGCACGGAAAAGGAATGCGTGTAAACCGTCCACTCCTTGGGCAGGTTGATGTTATCCTCGAATAACCGATACTCGCTGAAACTCAGGAATGTCCCGTCCGGCGAATAATAATCGATGGATATGGTGGCGCTGCCCCAGTTTCCCCAAAGAATATTATAGAGACACACGCACCGGAAATCCAGCGTCGGCATCGAATTCGGCTCGAAGGTGACGATCTGTCCGATGACCGCTCCGGGCCAGTCCTCCCGGGAGGAAATCAGGCGTGCGCATGTCGTCTTGTCAAAGGTGGTTGTATCGCCCTCGACGGGCATCAGATCGACCCAGCAATTGTCGGAGTTTTCGATATAGATATACCATCCCTCAAAACCGTTGGTGTTGAAATCGCCGTTGGAAAGTAACTGTAGCGCATATGCGGGAACGGTAAGCAGGAAAACCGTGCATGCCAAAAACAAGAGGATTCGCGTCACGGTTCAATCTCCTAAGGTTCGCTCCATCGTTTCAGGATGTTATATCCGTATTTGCCCCGTCGCCCGGAGGGATGAATAAATCGTTCAGGCGATTCTGCGTCGAAGGACCAGTCCGCCCAGTCCCAGTAATACCAATGTTCCCGGCTCCGGAATAATGGAAATGGCCACATTATCAAAATACACGGTTGTCCAGTCTGCGGCCTTGAGCTTCAGCGAGGCGGTGGCCGCGCCTGTCGCTGCGGTGAAATTTCCGGTGTATGAAAGCCATTCGCTCTCGGCGTTCGGCGACGGCTGTTGATTGTACAACGAAATCCATTCGAATCCGATCCAGGTCCAGCCGGCATCGTAATAGTCGATGGAAATCCCGGCCGATCCCCAGGAGTCCGTCCAGCGGGCGCTGTATACCAGACTCAGCGAATACGCTGTATCGCCGGCAATCGCGAATTCCTGTCCGAGCGTCATGGCCCATTCGCTCGACGCCGACCATAGTTTCGCATTTGGAGTTCCATTGTATGAATATCCGGAATCTGGCTCAATCTCGCCGCTTTGATTGGCCTCATCGGCCGCCCAGGTCCACCATCCGGAAAAATCGCCGGTGTTGAAATCACCGTTGACGAGAAGTTCGGCCTGAAGATAAGCCGACGGCGCAAACGCGAAAAACAAAATCCCCACAATTCCCGCGAATTTCATGTTCCATTCCTCCGTAACAAATGTTTCAAATCATCAACCCTTCTACGGAAAGTGCGGCCGGATCAAGAGACAATCACACCGTCCATAGAAACAACTCCATTATAGGATTTTGGGTGGGAATCTGTCAAGGAAAATCGCGATTTCCCGCGATATTTCGGCATATTGTTTCAGGTCTTGGTTGCGGGTTTCGGGTGCCAAAAGCGGATGAGAGTTGTCGTATTACGGGCAGGAATGGGCCAAAATGTGAAGGGGTCACTGAGCGACTTTTCGGCAATTGTGCGATTGTAAGTTTCTGTATTTCAATGAATTGCATGCGTTTCTCGATGTGGGAAAATCCGTGTTTATCGTAAGTCTTTGAGCATAAAGGGATTGGCGGTTTTTGGGCCGGGAATTGTGAATATTCTGCTATCGGATTTGGATGGTCTTGTCTATCATTCGCAATCATCTGACCGTGTAACCACTTCGCGTCATCCTGTGGATATACCCTATCGCTATAGTTGTTCAGTGGGAAATCCCATTCGAGGTTTGAGATAAACCCCGAAACGAATCTTGTGGTCCATCCAGTTGATTCCAATCGGTGGTTCACATACAGAATACAGTGAAAAGATAAATTATACCTATAACCTCTGTGATCTTCGTGCTTCAGTGTGATGTATTCTCACGCCAAGGGGCAGAGGCGCGAAGACGCGAAGCCCTTCGATACGGCTCTTCGTGCTTACCCAAGGACCGACACTATTTTTGACACGATTAACAGGATTTACGTAAGGATATAGGATTCAGGAGTTAGGATATAGATATTGCCACAGAGAAACACAGAGGGACATAGAGAAAAGATAATACTATAGCTATTAACTCTGTGAACTCTGTGCCTCTGTGTGAGCAGAAATTGGGTTGACGGAAAGGAACGGGATTTCGCTAATGGAGCCGTCGAAATCGGGAATGGAATTCAGGTCTGGGCAGGGAGAATATTAACCGCGGATGACGCGGATTCAATTGATCCTCACGCAAAGGCGCGGAGACACGAAGAAAACAAATATTACGACGCGATTTACACGATTTACAGGATTTCAATTGGGTTCACACAGAGGTAGCAAAGCACACAGAGAAATACAGATAATTTAACTACGGGAAATAATGGGAAGTGCGTTGTAAACAAATTAACGGAATAAACAGAAATAATTTGTTCACACAGAGGACACAAAGCACACAGAGAAGTGCATTAAATAGAGGTATTAACTCTGTGTTCTCCGTGGCTCTGTGTGAGCAGAAAATGGATTGACGGGGAGGAGCGGGATTTCGATAATGGAGGGCGTCGAAATCGGGAATGAAATTCGGGTCTGGGCAGGGAGAATTCGAATGTGGATAAAAAATGGAATGAAATAATGGGTGACTGTCCCTAATTATCAAAAATGGAATGAAATAATGGGTGACTGTCCCAATCCTGTTCGGCACTTGATTTGCATCGTTTTGGTATCCTGAAAAATAATTTTGTAAATTCCCCATTTTCCGCTGGCGCGCTCTTGGATGATTTGATGTAATGGCCTTTATGAGCCACCCGCGTGAAAA
>JAAYVQ010000264.1 GCA_012517095.1 Phycisphaerae bacterium
GCCGGAGATGAACAGCCAGCTTTGATCCCAAAACTTCCCCCAAAAGAGAGAATGCTTTCGAAATTGCGAAGCATAATCGACTTTGCGGCTCTCCTCGATCGTACGATTTGCTTCTTCCAACCATTGGTCGGGAGTAGAGGGTTGGAGCGTCAGCACGGCAATTTCGAAATGGTGCGCCCTGGACGAAGGACTTTGCAGGATCGAATCATTGAGGCGTTTGGCGGTCGGATTGCTGATCATACCTCCGAAAACACGATGGGACAACGGATCGGCTTCCCTGAGTCCTTCCAGGCCCTGATGCTGCGCCGTAAGCGTGTACCACTCGCTGTCGCCGGTATCATGATACCAGCCGATCCGCGAGCCGCCGCCGAGGGTTTTCTCGTCAATCAGGACATCAGGACCGCAAAAGGCCGGCTGTGGAAATTGAAATCCCGGATCGCCGAAATATCCCGGTTCCGAGTAGTTGATTTGCTTTCGCTCGGTTCTCCATCGCTCGATCGTCGCCGTGGCGGCGGTATCTTTTTTGCCTTCAATGAAAACATGAATGACCGATCCCACCCAAAGCCGGACATTCACTTGTTCCTCCTCTTGCCCAAGAATAAAATCAATCGTCCCCGATTTGAGGTTCAGTGTCTGGCGAAACGGTTGCCCCGTCTTGACGGGATTGGGATCCAGCGCAATCCGTACTTTGCCGACCTTGACCAGCCGTCCGGCTTCGTCCCAGGCATCCGTACTGGCAATGAAGAACTGCAAGTCGCCGTTTTCCTCCCACCAGACATTCAGACCGATCTGCCCGTTACCTATGGGCATCGTTCCGTTGACATTCTTACTGGGGCTGTCCCAGACGACATTGTATGCGTCAAGTTGTTCCCACATCGACTGAGCCGAAACGATACCAACCGCCGTCCACAACGCAATTCCGATCCAGCATTTGCGCATGATCTCCCCTTTCATGGAAAAATGTTGTGATGGGTTTCAACACCGGAGGTGTATGATACCCTTCGAATGAACTGTAGGCAATCCCTCTACTCGTGCCGCAGCGCGATGATCGGATCGACCTGTGCGGCGCGTGCGGCCGGATACAATCCGAAGACGATCCCCACCGTAATGCTGATCCCCACGCTCAAGAGAACGCTGTTCAGCGTAACCACCGTCGGCATCCCCGCAAACAGCGTGATCAGCCAGGGAATTAACAATCCCAGTCCGATCCCGATCATGCCGCCGGTCGTGGAGAGTACCACCGTCTCGATGAGGAACTGGCGGATAATCTGCTGGCGTTTGGCACCGATGGCGCGGCGAATCCCGATCTCCCGCGTGCGCTCGGTCACCGAGGCCAGCATAATGTTCATAATGCCGATCCCACCGACCAGCAAACTGATCGCCGCGATGGAACCGAGCACAATGTTGAATGTCCGCTTGGTGGCCTGGGCCTGACGAAGTAATGCCAGCGGCACGCTGATTTTGTAATCTTCCTTCTTGTGGAACTGCTTGAGCATCGACTCGATCCCCTTGGATGTTGACTCCACATTCACATCCGAATCGACCTCGATGATCATCTGATGCAGTTCCACCATCTCCCGAATCTGATTGCTGCCGCTCATTTTGACATTCACGTTACCGTAACGTTCCCGTGCCGTCTCAATGGGAATGTAGGCATCGACTTCCTCATCGGGCATCTGGATGGTCCCGGCCGAACCGCCCATACTCTTCACGATCCCGACGATCTCATAGGCATCGCCGCCGATCCGGAGTTTCTGGCCGATGGTGTTCTCAGTCGCAAGAAGCTTGCGGGCTCCGAATTCCGTCAACACCGCCACGCCGGCCCGATCTTTCGCATCTTGGGCCATCAGAACCCGCCCGGCAATCAAGTCTCGACTGAGCAGGTTAAACCAGGCCGGGGTCGTTCCCACAACGCGAAGTTCCAGGGCTCGCGCCCCCAGTCGACCATCTTTCCGAATCAACTTGACGGGAACCACTTGTTTGACGGTCTTGAAGGTCTCCTCGATCCGCTTTTGATCATCGAATAACAAACCATATACGCTCATCCGCATCGGGGTTCGGCTGGCATTGACATCCTGTACCGGCTCGATGGATCGAATGATGATATTGGTACTTCCTACTTTACGAATCTGTTCCAAAGCTTCCTTGCTGGCCCCCTCGCCGACGGATAACATCGCCACCACCGAACCGACGCCGAAGACAACGCCCAGCATCGTCAGCATCGAACGCAACTTATGCAACAGGAGGTTTTCGATGCCTTGCCGAATTTCTCGAAACATTTGAATTCGCCGCATGGCGTATTCCTTGATCGACTCGACAGATCAATCATTCATGTCGCAATGCGATAATCGGATCAACCTGCGCAGCCCGTGCTGCCGGATATAATCCAAATACGATCCCCACCGTGATACTGATCCCCACGCTCAGGATCACACTATCCATCGTAACCACCGTCGGCATCCCCGCAAACAACGTAATCATCCACGGAATAAACAATCCCAGGCCGATCCCCATCAGCCCCCCCGTCGTCGAGAGCACGACCGTCTCGATGAGAAATTGCCGGATGATCTGTAGCCGTTTGGCCCCGATCGCACGGCGGATGCCGATCTCCCGCGTGCGCTCGGTCACCGAGGCCAGCATGATGTTCATAATGCCGATCCCGCCGACCAGCAGACTGATCGCCGCAATAGACCCGAGAACAATGTTGAATGTCCGCTTGGTCGCCTTGGCCTGATTTAATAGAGCCAGCGGCACGCTGATCTTGTAGTCTTCCTTCTTGTGGAACTGCTTGAGCATCGACCCGATTCCCGCGGCCGTCGCTTCGACATTGACATCGGCATCGACCTCGACGATCATTTCATGCAACTCGACCATCTCCCGCATCTGGTTGCTGCCGGTCATCTTGACATTCACATCCCCATAGCGCTCTTTTGCGGCCTCGATGGGAATGTAGGCATCGACCTCTTCGTCGGGCATCTGAATAGTCCCGACCGAACTGCCCATGCTTTTGACGATCCCCACGATCTCATAGGCCTTGCCGCCAATCCGCAGTTTCTGCCCGATGGTGTTTTCCGTCGCCAACAGCTTCCGGGCGCCGAATTCCGTCAATACGACCACTCCGGCGCGATCCTTGGCGTCATCCTCCATCAGAACCCGTCCGGCGACCAAGTCACGGCTGAGCAGATTAAACCAGTCCGGCGTCGTTCCCACAACGCGAAGCTCCAGCGCACGCGTTCCGAGTCGGCCGTCTTTACGGACAAGCTTGACTGGAACCACCTGTTTGACGGTTTTGAAGGTTTCTTCGATACGCTGCTGATCGTCGTACAACAATCCATAGATGGTCATGTGCGTATGCGATCGGGCCGCAGTAGCGTCCTCCACGGGTTCCATTGAACGAATAATAATATTGGTCATGCCGACCTTGCGAATCTGATCGAGGGCTTCCTTGCTGGCCCCTTCGCCGACGGACAACATCGCCACCACCGAACCGACGCCGAAGACAACGCCGAGCATGGTCAGCATCGAGCGGAGTTTGTGCAACAGGAGATTTTCCACCCCCTGTCGAATTTCACGAAATAGTTGGATTCTCCGCATCGGTTATCCCTCGATCGATTCCACGCGACCGTCCCGCATGTGCAGCCGTTTTTTCGCCCGTTTGGCGATATCGGCTTCATGGGTCACCATGATGATGGTCTTGCCCGCCTGGTTGAGCTCGCATAACAAATCCAGAATCTGATCTCCGGTATGGGTGTCCAGATTGCCCGTCGGTTCATCGGCCAGCAGGATCGCCGGATCGTTGGCCAGTGCCCTGGCGATCGCCACCCGCTGCATCTGACCGCCGGATAGCTCGGTGGGCTTGTGATCCAATCGTTCGCCCAACCCTACTTTCTGCGCCAGTTCGACCGCTCGCTCGGCGCTCTGATGAGGTTCCCAGCCAAGATAGTACAACGGCAGTTCGATATTCCGTTGTACGGACAATTGGGGAATCAGGTTAAAACTCTGGAAGATAAAGCCCAGATGGCGAAGCCGGATCTCGCTCAGATCGTTGTCATCAAACTGGCTGATCTCTTTGCCCTCGATAAAATATTTGCCCTTTGAGACCCGGTCCAAACAGCCGAGAATATTCAGCATCGTACTCTTGCCCGATCCGCTGGGCCCCATGATGGCCCAGAAATCGCCCTTGCGAAAATCCATATTGACTCCGGCCAGGGCATGGACCTCCTGATGGCCCATCGCATAAATCTTCCAGACCTCTTCCAGGCGAATGACCGAATTATTCCCTCCGGTTTGGCTCATTTCAAACCGCCCTCGGGACGATTCTGAGGAGTCGAGCCGGCGTCGTCGGATTGCTGGCCCTCCGGCGGCATGCGGTTCCCGCTCCGTCCGCCGGGAAAACCTTCCGATCCAGCGCCTTCCGGTCGTTGGAAACCCTGACGACTGCCCCCCATTGTACCCGGACGTCGTTGGCCCGAGCGTGGCATCCCCTGCCCACCTGCGGCCGAATCATCCTGGCCGGGAAAACCACCGCCATTGGGTCGTTGCATGCCCTCACGCGGGAACTGGCCGCCGGAACCCTCCGTCGATCTGCCCGGGAAGTTTCTGGGCATACCCTGTGAATCGCCCTGGGAACCGCGGCGATTGCCCGGTGTCCCGGTTTCGCCGCCCATTTGGCCGGAACCCTGTCCGCCGCCCATACCCGTACCCGGAGCGGAGAATGTCGTCGGTTGATCTCCCATCCCTGAATTCGGCTGTCCGTTCTCCAACGCCCGGCTTTCGCCGTTGGTCTTACGCCGTCCCTGCTCGGCCTCGGCCGCGGCCAGAGGCGGAGCCAGCAATACTTTCTCGCCCACCTCCAATCCGCTTTTGATATGCACCATTCGATTGTTATCCAATCCGATTTCGACAGGCCGGGGTTTGGACTGGCCCCCTTCCATCACATAGACCGTCGGCTGATTGCCGATCCGAACGACCGATTGAACCGGCACATACAGTACATCTTCATACTCTTCCAGAACGATGCTGGCCCGGCAACTCATTCCCGTGCGGAGATCGCTGCCGTCCCCGTCGAGAAAAACTTCCGTAGCATACACTTTCAAATCCGGATTCATCCACATCATCTGGGCGTCCGGAAGGAGACCGATCTTCCTGACCTTCCCGGCGAAGATCCGTCCCGGAAGAGCATCGACCGTAACGGTGGCGGGCATATCCAGCCGTACTTTGTCCAGGACCGATTCATGTAGTTTTAACTCTGCTTTAACCCTATTGCTGGTCGGCAGATAAATCAGTTCTTCGCGTTCGAACACGGTTCGGCCTTCGCGCATCGGCTCTTCGCTGCCGCGCATACCGCCGGTACGAGCGCTGGTGGCATAGACCACAATCCCGTCGGAGGGCGCCAGAATCTTCGCCTCGGCCACATTGCTGTCGATCTTGGTCAACAGCCGCTTCTGCTGTTCGAGCTTGCTGTCGGCGGCCGCCAGTTCCGCCTTCAGTTGCGCCAGGGTCGCCGAGGTCTTTCGCTTGGTTCGTTCCAAAGCCAGCTCGGCCTGCTTGACATCGCTTTCGTACTTGGCCAATTGACGCAGATAAGTGTACTCTTGCAGAAGCTTTAATTGATTCTGAGCCAGTTTCAGATCCAATTCGGACCGTCGCCAAGACAACTCGTCGGCCTTCAGTTCCATATCGGAAAGGTATTTGTCCTTGGCCAGTTTCTGAGACCACTGATACTTCTGTTCGGCCTGCTGCACGGCCTCCCGGGCGACGGCAATCTTGGACTCGGCATTGTTGACCTCGTTGGGATAATCGCCTTCGGTATATTTTTTCAGATCCTGTTTGGCGAAGTTCAATGTCAATTCCGCCAGTTCCAGATCGGACTGGGCCTGGCTTTCACCGATCGCCAGCGCTTCGCGGGCATTGATAAAGGCCGCCTCAGCCGTCTGGACGGCGATTCTCTGGGTCACCTGCTGATCGACCAGCGAGCTGGCATCCAGTTCGATCAGCAGATCCCCTTTCTTGACATGCGTTCCTTCCGGGACCAGCGTCAGGATCGTCGTCTTGCCTTCGACCTTGCACTTGATGACTTCCTGATCCTGGGCCTTGATCGTGCCGGTCTCGTCAATGCCGATGACCAGTTGTCCCTTTTGTACCGTGTAGAGCCCGGCATCATCGATGACTGTTTTATCGCCGCCCAGTGTGATGCCGCCAATGACGGCCCCCGCCACACCGATCAGAACCAATACTCCGATGATCCAACGAGATTTATTGTTGCTTTTCATTTGTCACCTCCGGGTTGTATTCGGTCCACAACCCTTTTTCATTGACCAGCAGCAGATCCATATCCTGCTGCAATCGCAGTTCATTGATTCGATAACTGATCACCGCAGTGGTCAGACTGTTCTGTGCCGACACCAAAGCATCCTGGGCTTCGAGAATGTCGCGAATCTGGGCACGTCCGGCCTCCAGCGAAATGTTGGCGCTTTCGACCCGATTCTGGGCGACTTCCAGGGCTTTGGCCTGAATCTGAAGACTTTCGCGAGAGGAAAGAAGCGTTCGTAACCGACCTCGAACGGCAACCTTGATCTCATCCTCCCGAATCGCGACGGCTCGTGTCGCACTCTCCAATTCGATCAACGCATTTCGATAATCATTTCGTTCGGCGGTCCTCTCGATCGGCAGATCGAGACTCAACAAGCCGTACGAAGTGACCTTGTCCAATCTCAGTTTCGTGTCTTCAGAGGTCGGCGAGGTTGTTCCGCCCGAGGATACGGTACCCAGAAGGTCCAATCCGGCCCGGAGCCGATCGGCGCGAAAAACCACCTCACGCTGGGCGTCATAAACCTTACCCTGCAACTGTTTCAAGTCAAGACGGTGGTCCAGCGCCAGTCGAACGGCCTGATCGGGATCGATTTCATATCGACCGGCTCCTGCCATACTGGGTTCGACAAGCTCGATCGGGGCGTCGGCCGCGACCACCGCTTGATTCGGATCAACCGACGCCGTCTCAGAATCCCCGACCTGGATCAAGGTTCCTTTGGCGGCTTCCACCAGCCGTGACAACTCATCCCGATCCAGCTCGATTCGAGCATCCGCGGGAAGTCCCAGCCGCACCTTAAACGAATCCAGCGAGGATTCGTAGGATTGTTTTGCGAGAATCCACTGATTTCGTGCGCTGAGTTCGCTCTGAACGGCCTGACCCACCTGGATAATATCGATCTGACCGGCATCGGCCAGGCGCCGGGCGCGGCGCACATTCAGAGACTGACGGCGGTAATTGCCCGCGGCGTTGTCGATCCGGTCCAGCCCCTGCAACACGGTCAGATACGCATCGGCGATATCGACGGCAAAACTGACCTTGTTACGCTCGAATATCCAAATTTGATAAATCACATTCCGTTCGGCGTCGATCAGGTTCTGGTTCAAGGGATTGTACTCGCCCGAACCCCGCAACAACGGGATGGAGATCGAAGCGTCGGCCAGAATGCCATGGGAAGAATCACGATTCCCCGTCAGAAGATTGGCCAGGTTTACCGCCAAACCGGCCCCAACGGAAGTGCCGTTTTTCAAGGTCCGATCCCAAGTCGTCGTTTCGCTGAAATCCGTTTGGCTCACTGCCCGATCCCCGGTCGTGTTGGATCGAATATTCTGCTCAACCGTCTGGTTAAAAATGTCGCGGAAGTTATTTCGATTCAGATCCAGATTCAACGCCGCCCGGAAAACATCTTCTTTATAACCCTGATAGGTGAAGCTATTCCTCGCCCCAATCTGGAGTGCATCCAGCAGGGTCAGCCGAATCGGCTTATCCCCTTCCAGTTCGACAATCGGATCCAATTCTTTGATCTGACGGGGATAATTGGGATCGGGCCAGAGCGGGATCTGTTCAAGCCGGTCAGTACCGAAGGACCATGGACCGGTGGTCATCAGATTCTGCTCGTTCAGCAATCGGCGACGAAGGATATCACTGGGCCGTTCTATCGTAAACGGCTCGTTTCGTCCCAAAGCTTCCATCTGTTTTCGGGTGACGATGTCATAGGCGACTTTGTCGGCTTCCTTCTGGTATTCAGACGGGGTTTTGCATCCAGCCAGAACCCCCAAGGAAAGAAGAATCGTTACGCCATAAATAGCAAAGGATTTACGGAATATCATACCGGGAGATCCCCCTGCCTTGGAGTTGTGAAATCCATTGTTCGACCCTGTAACATATTACCATACAACAAGTTATGAAGATCCCTTGCGTTGATGTAATGTATAATCATCAATTCAACATGCCCAATCCAGACGATTGCAGCGGGCAAATTACCGCATCAATCCCGGAAAATCAACTACAAACCATCCCCCTCTCCTATTTGGTGAACAAAAAACCCTGCTGGTAACTGAAAACCGCAATTATCAATATCAGCTTCCGGCTTTTTTTGAAATTTCGGAGATTTTGCATCAAGGGCTTGAAATAGTACCGATTCGGATGTGACAACACGAATGGAAGCCGCAGATCGGCATCGATGAAAAGCGGATTTGATAATGTAAATCGTGAAATTTTAATAGTTTAAGGAGAATTACAATGGTTTTCAAATGGATCAAAAGAGGAATTTTGTTGGGTGTTGGGGTAGCCGTTGTCGGCGGACTGATTTTTGGCCATGATTTGGCCAGCTATGTAAAAAGTTCGGCCAAGATGACCCGGACGGCCGTGAAGGATTCGGTTCCGATCGAGTTCGAGTTGAAGCGGGCACAGGATTTGTTGGATGAAATTCTGCCGGAAATCCACAACAATATCCGCCGGATCGCTCAGGAAGAAGTCGAGATTGCAGCCCTGAAGTCGGATCTGGGAGCAAGCGAAAAATCCTTTAATGAAGAAAAGGAACGGATTCAGAAAGTTCGCCAGGCGTTGTTAGTCCCACAGGCCAGCTACACCTTCGGGGGTCGACAGATCACCCGCGAGGACCTGACCAAGGATCTGGCTTTCCGGTTTGACCGGTTCAAAGAAGCCGAAATTGTCCTGGCCAGCAAAAAACGGATGTTAGATACCCGTCAGAATGGCCTCCAAGCCGCGATGCAGATGCTGGATCGGACCAAAGCCCAGAAGGAACTGTTGGCCAGCAAGATACAGGCCCTCGAAGGTCAGCATCGTTTGATCAAGGCCGCGTCCGTGGGCAGCGGGATGAGCTTTGACAACAGCAAAATCGCGCAGACCGAACAACTCATCGGACAGATCAAGAAACGGCTGGATGTGGCCGAACGGGTTCTGGCCCACGAAAGTAACTTCGTCCAGACGATTCCGATCGAGACCGTCGATACCACACAACTGATTCAGAAGATCGATGACCACTTCTCCGGCGCCGACAAGGCCGACGAAACGACAACCACGGAAGACAATCCGGCCAAGATGGTCGCCCTGGAAAAGTAATTACCCTCAGGATGGGCCGGGCAGTGGCAGAGCTGTCCGGCCCATTCGGTAATGGAGAGGATCGAGGGAAAATTTGCGGACGGGGTGGGATGGTGATAGAATAGGGTTGCGGCGAACAAAGCCGCATAATCGGGAGCACGACGGTGTTTGACTTACGGATACGAAAAGTTCAATGTGCCCTCTGGGACGGCCAACTCGACGAGGCCTACCGTCTGATCCAGGATGACAAGGTACGAAATCACCGTAAAGGACAGCGGTTGATGCTCGATCTGGCTCAAGCTCTGGCCCAGCGGGGTCGCGATCACCTGGCGAATGGACGAACTCCCCAGGCCCTCGATGATTGTAACAAGGCCGAGAAGATCGGAGGCAATCTTCCCGAAATCGCTTCCCTGCGAAACGAGATCTGCAAGACCGTCGAACAGAACCAAATCGATCACCAGAAACACGCCCAGGTTTTTGAACAGGCCCGACAACAGATTGACAAGGGGTGGCTCAGCGCGGGCGTTGAGATTCTGGGGGACGAAGATAACGATCAGGCGGCGATTTTACGGGACCAGGCGGCGGGCGAACGAATGCGGATTGAGTCGGCAGTGCAGAAGGTTGATCAAGCTCTCAAGCGAAATGACCTTCATGCGGCCGTTTTGGTTCTGGCGGACGCCAAACTGGGACGCAGCCGGAACGAACAAGCCCTGGAAGCGGTGTCTAAAGTTCGTGAGTTATTGTCCGGACAAATCCGCCAACAGTTAACCGCCGGTCGGATTGACCTGGCGGGAACTTACGAACAAGATCTCCACCAGGTTGACGGCGAGTCGGCTCAGGCAAAAGAACTCAAAGACATCCTCGACCAGTGCCGGCGGGCGGCTTCGGCCGTGGCCACCGGTCAGGTCATCAAAGCCCGACAGATTCTTGGGCGACTTCAGTTGATTCTGCCCGGAGCCAAGTGGGTTCAGGAGGCCTCCAATCAAATTCAGCAATGCAGCGAGGCGATCCAGGCCCTGGCAACGGGGCCGTTGGGATTATCGATGGGCGACCAGGCGGTTGTCGGCCAACCCACAGCGGCCAATTCCGTCGAAGCGGATGAGCCCATGGTTGAAGAACCGACTCCAACGACGGATAAAAGCCCGACGAAAAAGGCCGACATCGCTCTACCCGATAAATTCGTTCTGCAGATCGACGGCGTTGGCGGGTATCTGGTCATGCGGAACAATCCCGTCACCCTCGGGGCAATCAGCAGTTCGTTCCGGCCGGATATCGCCTTGTTGTGCGAAGCGCAGGTCCCGACGGTGAAGATCAGCCGACAGGAACACGATTACTTCCTGCGAAGCGATAAACCCGTTCAAGTCGGCGACAAGCCCGTTACCGAAACACCGCTGACCGATGGCGAGCGGATCGCGATGTCGATGCGATGCCGGATGAAATTCTCGATGCCCAACGCCGCCAGCAATACGGCGGTGTTGACGTTATCGAGCGCGCGGCTGCCGCGACCGGACATCAGCCAGATTATCCTGATGGATCGGGACCTGCTGGTGGGACCCGCCAGTTCCTGCCATATTCGGCAGACGGCGTCCAATCAGACCGTCACATTCTTCCTGCGGAACGGTCTATTGTTCTGTAAGAGCGACGAGCCGATCGAGATCGGCGGCCGGATCAGCGACGGAAGAAGCCCGTTGCCGATGGAAACGGCAATCCGGGCCGGAGCCATGACGATCGTCCTGGCACGGTATCCGCAATAAAGGGGAACAGGGAACAGTTTGGGACACGGTACTATGCAACGGTTTCAATACCAATATGGAGACAGGCCGCTGGAGGGCTACACGATCCAGCGGGGCGTAGGGCGGGGCGGCTTTGGCGAGGTGTATTACGCCATCAGCGACAGCGGAAAACAGGTCGCCCTCAAGACCCTTCAAACCTACGAACAGATCGAGCTGCGGGGCATCAACCAGTGCATGAACCTCAAGAGCCCCTATTTGGTCACGATCTTCGACGTCAAGTACAACGACGAGGGCAAACCCTTTGTCATTATGGAATACGTATCCGGGCCTTCGCTGGCTGACATCATCCGGGAAACGCCGGGGGGTCTGGGACCCCAGAAGACGGCTTTCTTTCTCCGTGAAATCTCCAAAGGACTGTCGTATTTGCACGGATGCGGAATCGTTCACCGGGACCTCAAGCCCGGCAACATTTTTTACGAAGACGGCCGGGTCAAGATCGGCGATTACGGCCTGAGCAAATCCATGAATACTTCGGTGCACAGCGGACAAACGATCACCGTCGGCACCGTTCACTATATGGCACCGGAGATCGGCGCCGGCTGTTACAACCGCAGCATCGATATTTACGCAATGGGCGTGGTCGTGTATGAAATGCTGACCGGCCAGGTCCCTTTCTTCGGCAACAGTCCCGCCGAAGTTTTGATGAAGCACATGAGTTCGCAGCCGGATTTGACCGGCATCGATGAAACCTTCGCGCGAATGATCCGCAAGGCGATGGCCAAGGATCCGGCCGAGCGGTATTCGACGGTACAGGAGATGGTCGAGGATGTCTTCGGCTCTGAGCATATCCGCAACAGCGTCTCGCAGTTCCGGCCGGAAAGTTTGTCGATCATCGCCGAGAATCTGGCCAAAAAGATCTCACCTCAACCCGGCCAGGCCCCGATTCCCGGGGAAACACCCGGATCGGCTCCCAAGCCCGCCTCCGGGGCCAGTGGTCCACGGCCGGCCAGCACCGTCCAATCAACAGGTGCCGCACCTCGACCGGAAATGGTCAATGATCCGCTGAATCTCAAACAACGCACCATCCTTGCGGTCCTGGCCGCCGTCATGGTTTCCATCGGCACCGGAATGTTGAGCGGGCACCGATTTATGATGATGCCGCATACGGCAATGATGATCGGCATGATCCTCGTCGGCGCTAAACTGATTCTGATTGCCCGATGGAAATGGCTGGAAAATCTGGAGGACGAATCCGGATGGTTGCGGCATCTTCTGATTGCGGCGATCGCGGCGGTCCCGATCACGATGTTTATCAACATGATCAATGAAAAAGGCGGAACCTGGCTGGCTATCGCAATCGGCTTTGCGATCACGGATTGGTGGAAGTTGACTTCCTCCAACCGGGAACAACGGGTTTCACTGGGACAGGCGTTTGGAGCTGGCTTAGTGGGATTTATCGCGGCTGCGATTTTCAACGGTCAGGAAGCCATGGCGGCCGGTGTTGTGGCGGGGACCTGCTTAGTCGTGCAGATCTGGAGCGCGTTTTCGATGACGAATTCGGCTCGGATCAAGTTCGAACAGGTTCAAAACATCCAGGATCCGCTCAAGCGAGCGGCTGCGATGGCCGCGCAGGCGGTCAACCC
>JAAYVQ010000265.1 GCA_012517095.1 Phycisphaerae bacterium
AAAACGAACTGCGGCGAATGGTGTGGAAGGATCTGACGGATCATCTCAAACGGTTTTCCACAGGAGATCAACTTATCAAAGAGCTTCAGCGGTTACTCATCGCCGCTTAAGAAACCATGAAAAAGTCAGTCAACTTGAGTATATTGATGATTTGATGGTTCTTGCCGATCATTGGCTGGACAATGGAACCCGATTGGTTATCAGCGAATTCCTGGCGTCGAATGGCAATGCCGATTTTGACGAGGATGGAGATAGCTCGGATTGGATCGAACTTTTCAATCCGACGAATAGCACGGTTCACTTACAGGGATGGCATCTCACAAACGATTCAGACAACCTGTGCCGATGGACCTTTCCCGATATCGATATGATTCCCGGCCAATACCGTGTTATCTATGCTTCGGGCAAAAATCGTACCTCCACCTCCGGGCCGCTGCATACGAATTTCAATCTGAATGTTCAAGGGGGGTATCTGGCCCTGGTACAGCCAGACGGGAAAACGATCAATGCATCGCTTGAACCTGAATATCCAAAGCAATATGAAAATATTTCGTACGGCATCTCGCAGAAAATCGAGAAGGTGACATTGATTTCGCGAGGTGCGAATGCACGATTGCTTGTGCCGTCCGCCCTTGAGCAATGGTCGTCGCAATGGTATCGGGCAGACTATGACGATACGGGATGGAATGATGTTCAGATCGGCATCGGTTATGATACGCAAGCCGGAATTCCTCAGGATGTTATCAATGTCGCTTTATCCAAGCCCACATGGCAATCTTCGACGGGTTTTAATCTCGGATCGGAGCTTGCGGTTGATGGAGATCTGGCCAACTTTACGCATACGGTGAATACGGATAATGATGCAACCTGGCGGGTCAATCTGCAGGGATCTTATTATATTTCCAAGATTATCTTACACAATCGTGACAATTGCTGCCAAACTCGATTGAGAGATATCACCGTTAAAATTCGAAACGCCGGTGACACGGAAGATGTTTGGATTAGCGAGCTGTTGAATCCGGAAAATGTTGATAATTCACCCGAGTACATCCTGATCGATCTGGTTCAACAGACAGGGTCCACCGTTTATGGAGGAATCGTTCAGGTTCATCGAACCCCCGATCCCGATCTTTCGGGTACGGATGGAGAAGGCAATGCGGATGAACCAACCGTTCTGTCGTTAGGCGAGGTCCAGGTCTTTGCGAGCGAATTTGCCAATGAATATTCGCAGATCATTAAAACCGATGTGCAATCCCGAATGAAAGATAAGAATGCATCGGCCTTTATGCGAATTCCCTTCGCCATCTCCGGCGATATGACATATGAGATTCTGACCCTGAGAATGCGCTACGATGATGGTTTCATCGCGTATCTGAATGGGGTCATGGTGGCGCAACGAAACGCTCCGTCTTCAGTATTCTGGAATGCGACCGCTACGCAAGAGCACGAAAGAGACGCCGCAACGGTTTATGAAGTCATCGATTTGTCCTCTTCCATGAATCTGCTTGGACAAAACAATGTTCTGGCTATTCACGGGCTCAATCTGTCACCTGAAGACGATGATTTCCTTATCGATGTAGAATTGGTTGCGAGCACAATCCGATTACAATCCTATCAGTATATCAAAGAGCCGACTCCCGGGGCCGACAATAAGCCGGGATATACCGGCGTTGTGGATGATACGAAATTCAGCCATGATCGCGGATTCTATGAGGATCCCTTCGATGTGAGAATTCAGACACCGGTGGCTGACGCTGCCATTTATTATACTCTCAATGGGACAGAACCTTCTCCTTCAAATGGAACCTTGTATGCCAATCCGATCCCCATTACGCGAACCACATGTTTGAGAGCCCGCGCCTACAAAGAGGGCTGGCTTCCAAGTAATATTGACACGCAGACCTATGTCTTTCTGGATAACGTGATCAACCAGCCGGCCAATCCAGCAGGTTTTCCGACCTCATGGAATGGGACCGCGGCGGATTATGAAATGGATCCGGACGTGACAAAGGTTCAGCAGAACAGTATGTTGATTCGGGAATCTTTACGGTCCCTGCCCACGATATCGATTGTGACGGATCCCGATAACCTGTTTGGCGGAAGCTATGGAATATATGCGAATCCGACGCAGGATGCGTATGAGCGTGCGGATGGTTCCATGGCTTGGGAAGTTCCGACTTCCGTCGAATACTTTGATCCGCATTCGGAACGGGAATTTCAAATCGACTGCGGCCTTCGAATGCAGGGGGGGTACTTCCGCTCTCCCAGCGCTTGCCGAAAACATTCTTTCCGGCTTCTCTTCAAACGCAGGTATGGTTCCGCGAAACTGGAAGTTCCTCTTTTTGATTATGATGCGAATTCGGCAACCCGTTTTGATACGCTCGTATTGCGGGCGGGCGCTAACGATGGATATGCATGGGATGGAATGGGCGCCGCCGTCCAATACACTCGTGATCAGTTTGGGCGCGCCCTCCAATCCGCCACGGGTCAGGTTGCCGCGCATGGACTCTTTGTCCATCTCTATGTCAACGGCCTGTATTGGGGTCTCTATAACCTGTGTGAACGACCGGACGATTCTTTTTCGACCAGTTACTTTGGAGGGGATAAAGAAGACTGGGATGTCTTCAAGCACAAAAACTTCGAACTGGATGCAGGGACGCGCGACGCACTCAACGCGATGCTTGCCTTGTCTCAGACAGCGGCCACATCCAGTTCCGACTATCAGCGGCTTCAGGGAAGGAACCCGGATGGCTCCCGGAATCCTTCCTATCCTCATCTGTTGGATGTCTCCAATTATATCGACTATATGCTGGTCAACTTCTGGACCGGGAATTGGGATTGGCCGTGGAATAATTACTGGCTTGCTCGGAAGCGGACCTCTGATAGTTCGGGATTCAAATTCTTTTGTTGGGATATCGAAGACATAATTCACAGTTCTCGCTCGCCTGTGCAAATGGACAAGATATCCTCGCCAGATTCCCGAGAAGTGGGAATACCGCATGGTTATCTGAGGAACAATGAAGAGTATAAACTGGAATTTGCGGATCATATCCACAAATTCATGTTCAACAATGGAATCCTGACACCGGCCTGGCTTGTGGAACGATATGCTCAGATGGCCGACAGCATTCAATTGTCCATTCTTGCCGAATCAGCCCGATGGGGCGATCAACATTATTCGACACCTCTGGGATTGGCTGAATGGGAGCGGGAACGCGATTATATCCTCAATATTTATTTACAGCAACGAACGGATATTGTTCTTCAGCAATGTCGGAACGCTGGCTTGTATCCGCAGGTTTCGGCGCCTCAATTCCGGATCAACGGGGCCCTCCAGCATGGCGGAAATGCCGCTTCCGGAGCTTCGTTGTCGATGACCAATCCTAATACGGTCACTACCGAGAGCGTCGAACTGGTTTCGGAAGGCGCCTTGGTTCGGGCGTTCGTTCCTTCGGACAACACGCTCGGGACAACCTGGACGACCAAGACCTTTACACCGGGGGCCGGATGGACGGACGGCTCCACCGGCACCGGCGTCGGCTACGACCGGAGTACGCCTTATGACGCTCTGATTTTAACCAATCTTGAAAGCGCGATGTACAATCAGCAATCCTCCGTGTATTGCCGGATTCCCTTCGCCGTGACCAACTCCTCGGATATCATCACGCTGAAACTGCACATGAAATATGATGACGGTTTTATCGCCTATCTGAACGGTTCGGAGGTATGCCGAAGTGGCAATATCACCAATTCGGTTCCTCCAAGCGCTGCTTGTGGCGACCATGCGGCCGGTTCATATGTCGAGTATGATATTTCAAGCTATCAAACCCTGTTGTCG
>JAAYVQ010000266.1 GCA_012517095.1 Phycisphaerae bacterium
GGTCCCGCGGGAACATTCAATCTTGCCGTCCTTATTGGCCTCTGTGCCGCTGCCCTTTCTCCAGATGCGGGAACCGGCCTTATAGGTGGGATCACTCTTTTTGTCGCCATCGACGATCCAATTGGCCAGTTCATCGTGGACCTCGATCATGGCGCGATTGACGGCCTCGGAGTGCGCCGGATCGACGCTGATGATTTCGACGCTGCCCGACACGATCGGCGAATGGTGACTACACCCGGCGAGAACCAGCAATCCCGACGCAATACAGAATGAAAGGCACCGCATACTTGATTCCTTTCCAATTGGATTCTCATTCTATCGGGTAGTCGCAGCCGGCCGATCCCTATTACACCCCAAAAACAAAGGTTCGGGAACCTTTTTTTGCTGGATTCCATTGAATTCGCGAAATTCGCGGTTTATTTTCCCTTGATACTGACCATCTTTGCGTGCGGATGGTTCTCGGATTCGTCCGGCGATTCGTCGGCTGGCTGTGTCCGATTCTGTTCGGCCTTTTTCTCTTCCTGCTTGTGTTTCCGGGCCGACCAGGAATCCTCCCAGCTATGATCCGGTTCCTCCTCGCCCCGGAACACCTGCCACAAGGTCCGGTCTTCGGTATCCATGATAGCCGCACCGATTCCATTCAACAATCCTGCCGCCAGGACTCCGCCCAATAGGCACAGGGGCAACAGAAGATAGGCCGCCGACCAACGATAGAGAAAGGCCAGCGCCACATCGACGATAAACCAGAAGGTCACAAGCCAGCCCATCGACAGAGAAAAGAGGATCTTGGCCGGAAGCGTAACGAAACAATCCACTGAAATGGTCGGCCAGAAGAACAGGCAAATCCCCAACATCACCTGGATCAGGCAGCTTGTCGGCTGGAAGGTTAACCGCCCCGAAAAATACCAAGTAAGTTCCAGCGGCAACAGCAATAGAATCATCAGAAACAGAAAGATCCAATTGCCGATCTTGGAACAGGCGGCCGTTGCAAAAACCCACAGATACACCGCCGAGACCGCCAGATAGATCCACTTGACGCCGGGGGTGATGACTCGGACGCCTTCCCGGTACATGACGACCACATCATTGGTCAGGTAGGCCGAGTTGAAGGCCCGAAGATGATATACGGTCAGGCCGACGATAAGCGGTACCAACACATACGCCATCCAGGGACGGCGATCATACTCAATGTCATAGGAATACGGCAGGAACATGTGGCTATCCTCCACGATTGGATTCCAGAGCGGTCATTGTACAATCCACGGATATAAGAAAAGACCTCTGCGGCTTGGGTTTGGGGGTTGGGATTATGGTTGAGGCCGTTCAAGGAGAACTTGTCACGGGCTACCATGGATACAACGGACGAAATGCGTGATCTTCCCCCCTTGGCATTCGCCGGACAATCGTGATCCAGACTGGTCAAATCGGAAAACACGGGCCTTGTCTCCCTGAATGGAATCGCCGTCTTTCCTCATCTGTTGCTTGACCTGTGCATCTCCATGATAACCTGTCGATGGCCGGAGAACAACCCTTTCTTTGAAATCCTTTTCAAAAAGAAGGCCGCAGAAATCAGCTTCATCCTGATCCTTCTGTTCATCCTGCCAGACACTTTTGCGAGGGGTCACAATTGTTCAATTTCGGAAAGAACGATCCTGCCTATCTTTGCATTTTGATCTTTGATTTTTCATTGGGTTCTATGGTACGATACCGCCGGAAAAATCCTCCAACTTCGGATTTGAACAGGAGCTGACATGAATCGAAAAGTCCATACGCTGTTTGGGGCCGCGTGCCTGATGCTGGCCGCCGCGACCGTTTCCGCCCAGACCTGGTCCGACCGTTTCGTCTGGGTTTTCGGGTGGTCGCTCTCGAAGGATTCGGATGTCTCCGAGATCACCAAGCTTCTGGAAACCTCCGCTGCCAGCGGCCTTAATGGGGCGATCTTTTCACTGGGGTTTGACTCCCTCTCCAAACACGATGACGCGTATTTTCGCCGCCTGGGGGAAATCGAATCCGCCTGCAAGCGGCTCAACCTCGAGATGATCCCGACAATTTTCAGTGTCGGTTACGGCGGCGGTATTCTTGACCATAACCGTAATCTGGCCGAAGGGCTTCCCGTCGTCGATGCCCCATTTGTCGTTACCGATGGCCGGGCGACTTTTGAACCGGACCCGGCGATCAAGATAGTCAACGGCGACTTTGAGCAGACCCGAAACACCCACTCTTTCCCCGGTTTCGGTTTTCACGACCAGCCGGGCGAGATCAGCTTTGCCGACACCCAGGTTCTTCATGGGGGCAAATGTTCTCTGCGTATGGAAAACTTCACCGCCAACCAGTACGGCCACGGCCGGATTATGCAGACCGTTAAGGTCAAACCCCATCGCAGCTACCGTGTCTGCGTGTGGGTTAAGACCGAAGGGCTGACCCCGGCGAATACCTTCAATATTTTAGTCCTGGTCGGCGATCGGCAACTGGCGCCGCGATCGTACAACCTGGCTTCCACCGGCGACTGGCGGAAACTCGTGATGATCTTCAACTCGCTGGACTATGAATCGGTCAACATCTACGCCGGCATATGGGACGGCAAATCCGGCAAATTCTGGCTGGACGACTGGACCATCGAAGAGATCGGCCCGATCAATGTCATCCGCCGCCCCGGCACGCCGATCGCCGTCTGCTCCGAAGACGGCGCGACGACTTACGAGGAGGGCCGGGATTTCGAAAAACTGATCGACCCCGAGTACAATCCCTACCGTGTCCCCGACGGGCCGGCGCTCGCCCTCAAACTGACGCCCGACTCCCGCATCAAACCCGGCCAGCGCCTCAAGGTCAGTTGGTATCACTCCATGCTCATCCACGATTCGCAGGTCACGATTTGCATGGCCGAACCGGAGATCTACGAGATCATCGACCACGAGGCCAAATTGCTCGCCGAGCATCTGCATCCGAAAAAGATCCTCCTCAGTATGGACGAGGTCCGCATGGGCGGAACCTGCAAGGCCTGTTATGGCCGCAATATGGGCGAACTTCTCGGCGAATGTATCACGCGTCAGGTCCAGTCGCTCCATAAATACAGCCCTGGCGCCAAGATCTACATCTGGTCCGACATGCTCGACCCGCACCATAACGCTGTCAAGGATTACTACCTGGTCCGCGGCGATTTCACCGGCTCGTGGAATCATGTCCCCAAGGATATGACCATCGCCGTCTGGGGCAGTGAGCCGCGCGAAAAGAATCTGAAATTTTTCGTCGATCAGGGTTTCGAGACTCTCTGTGCCTGCTATTACGATGCCCCGAACCTCGACGAGGTCAAGGGCTGGATCAAGATGGCCGAGCCACTGCCGAAGGTCCGCGGCTTTATGTACACCCCCTGGACAGGAAAGTACGACCTCGTCCCCGAATTCGGTAAGTTGCTCGGCGGCTCTACTCCATCCGGGAAGGACTCGTCTGCTGCAGCGGCTTCCAACAGACTTCCCGGCCTTCGGAAACTCATGGATACCCCGTTGCGCGACACCTCCATCTGCCGCGGTCCAGATGGGATATGGTATATGACCGGAACCGTCCAGCCCTTCTGGGCTTACAACGAAGGCATCCAGGTCTGGAAGTCCAAAGACCTGACCGAGTGGCAGCCCCTGGGCTTTGTCTGGAAGTACGGCTCCAGCCCCTGGCATAAAAAATATCTCGACGCCAAAAAACCGCTCTGGGCACCGGAGATTCATTATCTCAAAGGCACTTTCTGGCTGACCTACAGTATTCCCGGCTGGGATGGCACCGCCAAGACCTCCGGTTGCGGCTTGCTCAAGAGTACCAGCGGCAAGGCCGAAGGCCCGTACCAGGATATGCAACCCGACGAACGGCTTGGCGATGAGATCGACGCCTCGCTCTTCCAGGATGACGACGGCACGGTGTATTTCCTCTGGCACAGCGGCAAGATCGCCCGCATGAAGCCGGACATGAGCGGCCTGGCCGAACCCTACCGTTGGCTGAAGATGACCGGAACCGACCCCAACCCCGCCCACCATTCCGGTCTGTGTGCCGGCATCTTCGGCAAGGATTCCTTCGATCATGTGGGTTACGAAGGGATGTTCCTTTTCAAAGCCAATAATCGTTACTACCTCGCCTGTGCTGATCAGTACGAAGGCCGCTACAGTTGCATGATCTCCATCTCCGATAAGCTCTTCGGACCCTATAGCCCTCGCTACGA
>JAAYVQ010000267.1 GCA_012517095.1 Phycisphaerae bacterium
CCGCGCGGGCCATATATCCCGAATCCTCCAGGAAAGCGATCGCAACATACAATAGCAGGATATTGGGTAAAAATGCCGTTACGCCGCCCACCCCCGCGATTACCCCGTCCACAAGAAGGGATCGAATCAAACTATCACCGCCGGCCGGCCATAATCCGCTGATCCCATCGGCAAGTCGCGCAAATATCCATTCCAGTCCCCGCATCGGATAATCGCCGAGATGGAAAGTGAATTCAAATACCCCATACATCAGTAACAGAAAAATCGGAATTCCCCACGCACGATGCAGAAGGATTGAGTCGATCTGGTCGCTTCGATCGTGCCGCGTCTGGGTTGTCAATCGAACGGCTTCCTGGCAGGCCCCCGAAATAACGCCATATCGCTGATCGGCAATCACCATTGCAGGTTCATCCCGGAATATCGCCGTTAGTCGTCGGATGCTCTCCTGCAAAACAGTTAAAACATTCTGTCCGACGCGTTCGAGAATCTCCGGATCCTGTTCCAGCAATTTAATCGCGATCCATCGTTGTCCGTATTGTGTGACCAAGTCCGAATTCCCGGCAATCGATTCGCCCAGACGCTCGATCTCCCGTTCGATTTCATCTCCATAGCGAATCGGGACCCGCAGATTGACGCTATTCGTGGCCATCTCAACGGCGGTATCCAGTAACGATTCGATCCCTTCTCGCCGCGTACCGACCGTGGGAACGATCGGAGTGCCGAGCAGTCGTGACAGCAATGGCAGGTCAAACTCCAGCCCCCGTTGTCGGGCCACATCGCTCATGTTAAAAGCCAGGATCAGCGGCGCTCCCATTTCCAGAATCTGTACCGCCAAATACAGATGTCGCTCCAAATTTGACGCATCGACGACATCCACTACCGCATCCGGTCGCTGGTTGAACAGAAAGTCGCGTGCGACTCGTTCTTCCGGGGTAAAAGCCGTCAAGCTGTAGGTCCCCGGCAGATCGACAATCGCAATCGTTTGGTCCCGGTGTCGGCACAGGCCGCGCTGGATTTCGACGGTAACCCCGGGGTAGTTGCCGACATGCTGACGGGACCCCGTCATGGCGTTGAAGATCGTCGTCTTGCCACTGTTGGGATTACCCGTCAGGGCGACTGTGATCGTTGTCGGGATACCGAGACGCGGAATGAAAGTCTTATCGCTCAAGAGTTAGGAACTCCTAACTTAGGGCGTAAAAAAATGGATTCATATTTTCACCCGAATCTTGCCGCTCATTCCCCTTCCGAGGATAATTCGCGTACCCTTGATCTCGATAATGACCTGCCCCCGGCCATCATTGCGAATCACCCGGAATACGCCCTGCGGGATCAATCCCATTGCCGCAAGCCGTTCTTTCAAGGCCAAACCCGCATGGATTCGAACCAATTTGACCTGTTGTCCCGCTTGGATGGATGACAACTCCTGATCCACTTCTGCGGTTTGGGAATTTGTCTTCGTAATCATATCCTTCGGGGTTCCCATTCAGATCCGGCTGTCCCGGCAATACGCCCGGAACTGTCCAACCCAATCCCGTTTATCGCCGCCGGCCAGAAACTCGGTCAACCCCATGAGCCGATCTACGATTTCCGGCCCCAGTGCGTGTTCGGCCCGGCAAGCCGCTTCCTGCGCTTCCGTTGCCTTAATACCCAATACTTCCGTAAAGAACGATTTCAGGATTCGGTGTTTCTCCACTACCCGCTGGGCCTGACGATTTCCGGTTCGAGTCAGGGTTACAAATCCATACGGTTTGTAATGGATCAATCGTCGCGATGCCAGGGATCGCAGCGCGCCCGTCACGGAAGGCCGAGCGACATGAAGACGATCTGCAATATCCTTGCTTCGGGCCACCTGCCCCTGGGCCGACAAATGAAAAATCGCCTCCAGATAATCTTCCAGAGATGCGCTGAGTTGTTCCCGATTATGGGCCATCAGAATTCCTCTGAGTTAAACATACCTAATATAGTTAGGAATACCTAATAATCCAAGCAAAAAAACATTTTATTTTAGATTGATTTCCAATGGCCGTTGTTTTCGCGGGATATCCCCACAAAACCGGCAATCCACTGAATGGGTTTGGGTATCGAACTGTATCCGTCGTCCTCGAGAGCCGCAAGTCTCAGCCCGCACGATTCGCAGCCGATACTGCGCGAGAATCTCCATGGCCGCCTCCAGGTTTCTCCGACCGACATCGAACCGGTCCTGCCCGGTTTCCAGGACGGACGCTCCGCCAAACACCATCGCCTCATAGTGTCCGATCAGGGAATCCCGATCCAGCGCCATTTGGATGATTCGTTCTGTGGAGGTGGTCCCGTATCGCCCCACATCTTCCAGATCCCCTTCCGGGGGCCGATCCAGCACAAAATGATTCATCGCGCATAGGGGTTGTTTGCGATTATACATGCAAACCGCAACACAAGATCCCACCAGCGTTTCGAGGATCATTGCCTGGTCGGTAACGCAATACTGCCCCGGTAACAGAAGTTTTCTGGCCATGCCTGACATACGGCGATTTCATCGGCCGGATTCCAATCCCCCATAACCTCCATGCCAAAGGCCGATAATCCGTGCACTGTTGAGGTCGCAACGATATAATCAACCTCCGGGTTTTTGCTGGATTCGGGACAAATCCCTGACGATATAACTTACGCAACCATTGTGAATTACGATATTGGAACGAAAGGAATCCATTCATGTGTGGAATCGTCGCTTACCTTGGACAAAAAACCGCCCGGCCGATTCTGATTGAAGGCCTCAAGCGGCTTGAATATCGCGGGTATGACTCCGCGGGGGTTGCGCTGATGTCGCGCCGCTGCGTTCGCGTGTTTAAGACCGCCGGACGAATCTCCGCTCTGGAAGAAAGTCTGCCCGCTGAAGATGGCGGCGAAGTTGTTGGTGTGGGCCATACCCGTTGGGCCACTCACGGCAAACCCAACCAGATCAACGCTCACCCCCACCTCGATGGTTCCGGTAAGATTGTGGTTGTCCACAATGGGATTATTGAAAACTATGCGACCCTCAAGACCTGGTTGTCCGGAAAGGGCTGCTCATTCGTCAGCGAAACGGACACCGAGGTGATCGCCGTGTTGATCGGGTATTTTTACAACAATCCCGACGGTTCCTCCCCGGCGCCAGTTGATCTCGAGAGCCGGTTTGAGTGGGCCGTGCAGCAGGCCCTACATGAACTGGTCGGCACATACGGGCTGGCGATCCTTTGTACGGACCTGCCGAATGTCCTGATCGGTGCCAAGAAAGGCAGTCCGCTGATCCTCGGTGTCGGTGAAAACGAATATATCGTCGCCTCGGATGCGTCCGCAATCGTTGAGCACACCACCCAAGCGATCTATCTGTCCGATGGCGAGATGGTTACCATCATGCCTGAGGGCTTTCGCACCAAAACCATCGGCAACAAGCTAATCACCAAAGAAGTCCAGGAAATCGAGTTCTCCCTCGACCAGATCGAACTGGCCGGATACAGCCATTACATGCAAAAAGAGATCGCCGAACAACCCACCGCCCTTTCCACCTGTCTGGGCGGTCGCGTCGATCTCCAGAACGCCCGCGTCGTTCTGGGCGGTCTGAGCAAATATTTCCGCGAACTGGCCCGGACGCGACGAGTCATCTTGACCGGCTGCGGAACGGCCTGGCACGCGGCTCTGGTCGGCGAGTTTCTGTTCGAGCAACTGGCCCGTATTCCGACGGAGGTTGAATACGCCAGCGAATTTCGATATCGCAATCCCATCCTCGAAGACGGGACCATTGTGGTCGCGATCAGCCAGTCGGGTGAAACGGCCGACACTCTGGCCGCGATCGAACAAGCCAAAGAACGCGGAGCGACGGTCTTGGGCCTGGTCAATGTCGTCGGTTCCACGATCGCTCGTACCACCGATGCCGGGGTCTATCTCCGGGTGGGACCGGAAATCGGCGTCGCCAGTACCAAGGCCTTTACCGCGCAGGTCGCTGTCCTGGCCATGATGGCCATCGAGCTGGGTCGCCGCCGGCATTTATCTTCTGATGCCGCTGCCGAGCTTCTTGACGAATTAATGCAGATTCCCAATAAAATCGGCCTGATTCTAAAACAATCCGACCATATCCGTCAGATCGCCCAGCAGAATATGGACCACGAAAACTGGCTGTTCCTCGGCCGTGGCTTTAACTATCCGGTCGCATTGGAAGGCGCTCTGAAGCTCAAGGAAATCAGTTACATCCATGCCGAAGGCCTGCCCGCTGCGGAAATGAAACACGGTCCCATCGCTCTGATTACCAACCAGATGCCCGCCGTCTTTATCGCGACTCAGTGCTCGCAGTACGAAAAGATCATCGGCAATATCGAAGAAGTTCGGGCCCGGGGCGGCAAGACGATTGTTGTGGCCACCGAGGGCGACGCTCATATTCGTAACTATGCCGACCACCTGATCTATGTCCCTGCGGCGCCGGAACCGCTCCAACCGATGCTGACGGTTCTTCCCCTGCAACTATTGGCCTATCATGCCGCCGTTCTGCGCGGGCATGATGTGGACAAGCCGCGGAACCTTGCCAAGAGCGTGACGGTCGAGTAAAACCCGCCGAAAAATCCGTGCATTTGGCCTGTTTGTGGGTATCCTGTAGGTCATCATGGGATACTCGAAAACAAAAACGACTGTTTTAGCGATCGCCGGCTTCGTCTGCGTTGCTGGGCTGGTTGTCTGGCAAAGTTTGTACACCCGGAGCAAAACCGAATCGGTCTCGATCCCTTCGCCTCGGATTGTTTCCCTGGCCCCCAATCTGACCGAAATCCTGTTTGCGCTCGGTCTGGAAGATCATATCACGGCTGTCACCGACAATTGTGATTACCCCCCTGCCGCCGCGGAAAAGCATCGCGTTGGATCCTTTTGGCAACCGGACCTTGAATCCATTCTCGCCGCCCGTCCCGATATTCTCATCGCCCTGGATATCCCGCAACACCGGCCCATTGTGTCCCGACTTGAACAGAGCGGATGTACTTGTTTGTCCCTCCGGATTGAAACGCTCGAACATTTGATGCCGACGATCCAGGAAATCGCATCCGTCACCGGTCGAATAAAGGAAGGGGGAATCCTGATTCAGGATATCGACATGCGTCTGAAGAGCTTTTCCTCCGATCCCGATAAGGTCCGACCGAAGATCCTGTGGGTAGTCCAGCGTGATCCGCTTCGGGTGGCCGGAACCCGGACATTCATCAACCAGCTTTTGAATTTGGCCGGGGGGATCAACGCGATCGGGCCAACTCTGTATGAATATCCCCCGATCGGAGCTGAAGAGCTTCTGGCTGCCGTCCCCGATATCATTATCGAGCCATCGGAAATGACTGATTCATCCGAGCGAAACTCTCAGGTCAATTTCTGGTCCCATTACAGCTCCTTGCCTGCGGTGCGGAACGATCGCCTCTATTTGATTCCGTCGGGACTTGTCTCACGGCTGGGTCCCCGAATTCCGGACGCTGTTGCGGTAATTGCCAACTGTATTCAATCCCCCGCCGCTCAACCATGAAGACTCTGACCCCCTCAACCCTGTTTTGGCGCATGGCCGTTTCATTCACCTTGCTGATTCTGATCGCAGGACTGAGTTCTCTTGTCGGAAGCGAGCGTATCGACTTGAGTCATGTTTTCCAGGATTCATCCGACGGAACCCCCAACATCGACTATGAAATCCTTGTCCACATTCGATTTCCCCGGATTGTCGCAGCGGGTTTGATCGGTTCCGCCCTGGCGGTTTCCGGGGTAGTCTTTCAAGCCCTTTTGCGGAACCCATTGGCGGATCCCTATATTCTTGGCATCTCCAGCGGCGCCGCCCTCGGCGCCGTGCTCGCTCTTCTTTGCGGCCTGAATGCGACGATTGCGTGGGGTTCCCCCCTTGGCCTTGCCGCCTTCGTCGGCGCCATGTTCACCGTTTGGGCCGTCTTCACGATTGCTTCCGCCTCTGGAAGGCGGCATCCTGCCACGCTTCTTCTGGCGGGCGTTGTCGTCAATGCGTTTCTCTCGGCCGTCATCCTTTTTTTGACTTCCATTGCCCAGGGGACCAAGCTTCAAGCCACTGTTTTCTGGCTCATGGGAAATCTAAACACGGCCGCCGTTGGCGGGGATTCCATTTTATTTATCCTTGCTATGGCGGTGTTATTGTCCCTGATGGTGTTGATGCGTCTGGCCGGGGCCTTGAACATTATTAGTTTCTCTCCCGAGGAGGCCTTAACCATCGGCGTTAATCCTCATCGCATTCAAACAATTTCCTTTGCATGTGCCGCCCTGATTACCTCCCTGGCTGTCAGTCTCAGCGGCCTGATCGGCTTTGTGGGCTTGATCATCCCTCACGCCGTGCGATTGCTATTGGGGCCCGATCATCGGCAATTGATTCCCCTTTCGGCCGTTGCCGGCGCCGCTTTTCTTATCGTTGCGGACACCGTCGCACGCGTCGTGATAGCCCCCGCGCAATTACCGGTGGGAATCATCACCGCCCTGATCGGAGGTCCATTTTTTCTACTGCTCCTGCTGCGATCGTCCCTCCGGATACGAGAGGCCACGGCATGACCGCCATTCAAGTCGAGAATCTGTGTTTTTCCTATACGGGATTCCCGGTTCTTCGTGATTTGTCCTTCGTTGTCCCTTCGGGTTCCCTATTGGCCATTCTCGGTCCCAATGGAAGCGGCAAGACGACGCTTCTCCACCTCCTTGCCGGGTTGCTATTCCCCCAAACCGGATCGATTCATATCCAGGGCAAATCGCTGGCCTCGTTGTCTCCCTCACAACGGGCCTTAATCCTCTCCCTTGTTCGGCAGGAGTACCTTCCTGCCTTCGATTTTTCCGTGTATGAAACCGTCTTGATGGGTCGAACCTCCCGATTCGGCTGGCTTGGATTTGAGTCGTCCATCGATCGTCATGCCGTTACACAGGCCCTCCGCGATACCGACACGCTCGATCTGGCCGATCGTCGGCTGGATCAGCTTTCCTCAGGCCAGCGACAACGCGTTTTCATCGCTCGTGCCCTTGCCCAGAATACTCCGATCCTGCTACTGGATGAACCCACCGCATTTTTGGACCTCCAACATCAGCTTATTATTTTCGACCTTCTGTCCGACCTCAAATCGAAATTCGGAAAGACGCTCCTGTTGGTGACCCACGATCTCAATCTGGCCTCCCAGTACGCTGACACCATTCTGTATTTGGGTTGCCAAAGGACCTATTTTATGGGACCTGTTTGTCAGGCCATCACGGATCGTCAAATTGAATCCTTCTTCCGAGTTCGTGGATTTTCGGGTTATTTCGGAGACCGGCCGTTCTTTATTCCGTCGTCGTTCCGGGGAAAAGAAACCCCGAAACCTGAACCGTAAGTTATTTGAAAATAATTACTTACGATTCCTTGAAGGACCTGCAAACTTTTTTGCGTTTCCTGAGTGTTTTTGCTTTTCTTTTTTGACGATTACAGTAAAATACCCCGTTCTGTTGAGTCGCACAAATCAA
>JAAYVQ010000268.1 GCA_012517095.1 Phycisphaerae bacterium
AAAGCCGCGATTCGAGCCGGAATTCGCCTGCTTCAGCAACAAGCCGGAATGGACGACAGCCGAATCGATCAGGTTCTCTTGGCGGGAGCTTTTGGCAATTATATTCGAAGAGAAAGCGCGTTGCGGATCGGTTTGTTGCCGGACATACGGGTTGAAAAAATTCACTTTGTAGGCAATGCGGCATCAGCGGGAGCGCAAATGGCCCTGGTCAGCCGGCAGGCCCGAACGATCGCATCCTTGCTTGCCCGCCAGATTGAATATATTGAAATCGCGCATCAGCCGGTATTTCAGAGCGTTTTCACGGATTGTCTGATGTTTCCGTAATTTCCGCCCAGGATCGGTGCGGGATCTCATCAAGGGAGTTCGATTAACGGCTGCGCCGCAAATCACAAACGCGAATTCCGGTCCCCGACTCCTGTAAAGTCTGCGGTTCGACAAATGAGACGCGGATGGCCACATCAAATACGGCTGTAATGCGCTGGGTGATTTGTTTGCGAAGATTTTCCAGGATTTTGAGCTGATCGAGAGATTGAACCTTGTCGGAGATGCTGACTCGAAGTTCCATCGTGTCCTGACCGGCTTCCTGGTCGAGTACAATCCGGTAATCCGGTCGTGTAATATCCACCTCGTAGAGAATTTTTTCGATCTGTGAAGGGAAGATTCCCATCCCCTGAAAAAAGATCAAATCGTCTGTCCGTGCTGTGACATTGGCCATTCGCAGGAAGGTGCGTCCGCATCGACACGGTTCGGGAAGTATTCGGGTACGGTCGCCGGTTCGGTATCGGATCAAGGGAAATCCCTCGTGAGTCAGCGTCGTCAGGACCAGTTCGCCTTCCTCGCCGGCTTTGACGGCCCGTAAGGTGACGGGATCTATGATCTCGACAAGGAAATGATCCTCGTTGATGTGCAATCCGCTATGTTCCACGCATTCGCCCGCCACGCCCGGGCCGAGGATTTCGTTGATGCTATACATCGCCGTCGCCGTCAGGTGGAATCGTTCCTGAAGCTGTTGCCGCCGGCACTCATCGAGGGGTTCGCCGCCAAAAATGCCCAGCCGAAGCTGCAGTCGTTCCGGATGGACACGCAAATTCTCCAATCCCGCGGCAAGAGTTACGGCGTGGCTGGGTGTGGAGATCAGGACCGTCGACTTGAAATCCCGCATGATGACGATCTGCTTTTCCACGCTGGTCGTTAACGACGCCGGGATTACTGAAGCCCCGAGGTGCTCGACTCCCTGGTGAAAACCGAAGGTGCCGGGATACAAACTGTAGTTCAGGGCGATCTGGACGACATCGTGTTCGCAAACACCCGCGGACGCCAGCAGCCGCGCAGTACACTCCGTCCAGTTTCGCAAATCGTTACGGGTATAACCGGCAACGATGGGAGCTCCGGTGGTCCCCGTGGCCGAATGGATTCGGATGATGTCCCGAAGGGGCATAGCGAACATGTCGTAGGGGTAACTTTTCTGCAGGTCCTGCCGCGTGGTAAAGGGTAACTCCATCATCCGCGACAGGTCTTTGACCGTTTCGAGGTTGACCCGATGGGCATCGAAAGTCGTCCGGTAGAAATCGACATTCCGATACACGCGATTGAGCGTTGATTGCAGTTTCTCGATCTGAAGCTGGGCCAGCTCATCACGGGCGATTCGTTCGCATTTTGGATTGTAAATGATCGTCTGTTTCATGGGATTCACTCGTCGATTCGTTGGTATTCTTTGCCGAGATATGCCCGCTGCACTTCGGGATTGTCGGCCAGCTCGTGGTTGGTACCTTCCAGCACAATCTGTCCCGTTTCCATTACATATCCGCGGTCGGCGACGGCCAACGCGGCCCGGGCATTCTGTTCGACCAACAAGATGGTCAGGCCTTTGGATTTTAAAATCGATATCGTATTGAAGATATCCTTGACCACCAATGGCGCAACCCCCAGCGAGGGTTCATCCATAATCAAAAGCCGAGGCCGAGACATCAACGCTCGTCCAATGGCGAGCATTTGCTGCTGGCCTCCCGAAAGTGTTCCCGCCAGTTGGGCTTGCCGATCCCGAAGGATACCGAAGAGGGAATACACCTCCTCCAGGACCTGGTCAATCTCTTTTCGACGATTCCGACTCCAGTGCACGAATGCCCCCAATATCAGGTTCTCACGGACGGTCAGAGTGCTGAATATATGGCGTCCCTCCGGGACCAGAGCGCAGCCCCTTCGAACGATCCGTTCGGCCGACATGGTTTCAATCGGTTGTTTGTTCAACAGGATCATCCCGCAGCGCGGGCGCAGGATTCCGGCGATGGTCTTGAGCAGGGTCGTCTTCCCGGCTCCGTTGGCCCCGATCAGGGTTACGGCTTCTCCTTGGGAGACATGCAGCGAAATCCCCTTGAGCACGCGAAGCGCTCCATATCCGGCCTCAAGATTCAGGATTCGCAGCATGATCTTCGCCCAGATAAATTCGAATGACATCGGGATTCCGCTGAATCGCCCGGGGGGGGCCTTCGGCGATTTTCTGGCCCTGGTCCAGTACCAGCACTTCGTCGGATATATTCATGACCAGCGACATGTCATGTTCCACGACCAGGCAAGTTACCCCACGATTTCGGATTTTCAGAATCCGATCGGCCAGTTCCTTGGTTTCATAGATGTTCAGGCCGGCGGCGGGCTCGTCGAGCAACAATAAGGCCGGCTCGGTTGCCAGGGCGCGGGCGAATTCGACCATTCGTTGTTGTCCGAAGGACAGATTACACGCCTGCTCTCCGGCGATCTCGGACAGGCCGAATTCTTCCAGCAGCATCATGGCCTTGGATCGAATATCCTTTTCTTCCCGCCAGGTCCAGGGCAGATTAAACATTCCGGCCAGAAATCCCGCCCGTGTTCGTGGATGTCTGCCCACCATGACATTTTCCAGAACCGTCATGTGTCCGAATAACTTGGTCGTCTGGTAGGTCCGTGAAATTCCCATCCTGGCGATCGTGTGAGATTTACAGCCGGTGATCGACCGTCCGCGAAAATGCACTTGCCCGGAGTGAGGGGCCAGAGTTCCCGCAATCAGATTGAACAAGGTCGTCTTGCCGGCGCCGTTAGGACCGATGACGGCTTTGATCATCCCCTCCGTTACGGACGAATGAACCGATCGGACGGCTTGGACCCCGCCAAACGAACGACTGATATCCCGAATATCGAGAAGGTAGTTATTCATGCGTCCGCCTTGTCCACCTCGTTTTCAATCGATCAAGCGGTGGCATTCGCAACAATCCATTCGGGGCATACAACATAATTACAATCAGAATAACCGCAAAAACCGCATCGTCATAAGTCCCGAATATGCCTCGTAACGACAGGAAATTCAGCACGATGCCCATCACCATGACTCCCCACAGGTTCGCCATTCCTCCCACCGCGACGATGACCACATACCGGACTGATTTCATGACCGTCGCCTCCGACGGGCCGATGCTGCCGTTGTAATGCGTCATGAGGATACCGCCGATAGCGGCGAGAATCGCGCTAAAGACAAAGGTGGCCAGTTTGTACCGGTACGTGTTGACACCCAGCGAATGGGCCGCCTCTTCATTTTCATGAATGGATCGTAGCGCGCGACCGACGCGGGAATGAACGAGTTGAGTTGCCAGAAGCATCATTCCTAACAGGACGACCCATGCGATATAGTAACTTTCCACGCGGAAGGCGGCACGACCATTCACTTCCAACCCGAAACCCAGCGAAAACGGGGGGACATTTGAAATGCCGTCCGCCTGGCCGAAGAGTTTGGCCCCGATGACGATTCGATAGACAATCAGGCCGAATCCCAATGTCGCCATGGCCAGATAATGACCTTTAAGACGGATGACCGGAAGTCCAATCAAAATCGCGATGAGGGCGGTCAGGACCAGGGCCGCCGCACATCCGGCCCACGAGGAGAACGAAACCATATCGGTTCCGTAGATATCTTTCCAGGGGTGGAGCAATCCCAGGGGACGAAGGGCGGCGATCAGGGTACTGTGTTGGTACGGCGCAAGATTGATGGTGCACAAGACGGCGGACACATACCCGCCGATGGCAAAGAAACCCGCATGGCCCAGGGAGGCCTGCCCGGCATATCCCATCAATAAACACAGTCCTACGACCACCATTGCGTAAAATACCGACATGGTGATCTGCGTCATATAGTAGGTGGCTTCAGTCGCAGACAAGACCAGTTGAGTTGCAACGACGATGGCCGCGACGGCAAGAATGGGAAAGTACCGCCGCATCATTATTGAGCCCTCATTTCGCCGATTTCACGGCGAGTGAACAGGCCGTGAGGACGAAACATCAGAACCAGCAACAATACCACGATCGAGACGGCTTCTTTGTAGGCCGATGCGAATTGGCTGACCGTAAATGATTCCAGAAGGCCCAGCAACAGGCCTGCGGCGACTGCAGCGGCATTGTTGCCCAGGCCTCCGAGAATCGCCACAGTGAATCCCTTGATGGCCAGCGGAGCCCCCATATCATATTGCGTCTGCGTCAGGGGGGAGATGACGCAGCCGGCGATCGCTCCGATGCCGGCGCTGAGCATAAACGACAATGTTACCATCCAGCGGTCATTGATGCCGCACAAACGGGCCGCCATCCGATCGTCGGCGCAAGCCCTCATGGCCTGGCCGGTCAGCGTGAATCGATAAAAAGCCGTCAGCGCAATGACGATCAATCCACAAATCCCCAACACCCACAAAACCTGGGGCGAAATATGGGCGCCGAAAATCGTCAAAGTCGAGATGGAAGATCCCGTGAAGAACGGCAATGACCGAACAGACTCATCCCAGACATGCAGCATTCCTTCACGAATTAAGATCGACAATCCGATCGTGATGACGACAAGGCGAAGCACCGTTGCATTGCCCACGCGCCGGATAAAGGCCCATTCAATCACCCCCCCCAGAAGCGTTGTCAGAATCACCGCCGCCGCAATTGCCGCCGGCAAGGGCATCCATTCAGAGAAACTGATTGCTGCCATGGCTCCAACGATCAGAAACTCGCCCTGGGCGAAGTTGATAATTCCCGTGGCGCAATAAATGATGTTGAATCCGATCGCAACAATTGCATAAACGCTGCCGACAGTGATTCCCGACAGACAATACTGAACAAACTGGGGTCCGCTCATCCGACTATGCTCCGCGGGCCATGCTTGAAAGACAGATTATTTCCCGTAAATGGCGAACTTTCCATCCTTAACGGTCAACATTTCGAAAGCATCCAGTGTCAGACCATTGTGGTCTTGGGCCGACAAATTGAAAATGCCTGCGGTACCAACCACCCCCTGCAAAGTTTCAATGGCTGAACGAACAGCTTCAGGTTCAGTATTTTTGGCTTTCTTAATTCCTTCAACGAGAATCAGAAGGGCATCGTAAGCATGGCCGCCGAAAGTGCTGACATCTTCCTTATACTTTTCTTCGTATTCATTTTTGTATTCTAAAAGCAGCTTCTTTTGGGGATGGTTGTTCGGTAATACATCGGCGACCAACAACCGACCGGCCGGGAATATGGTACCATTAGCGGCCTCGCCTCCGGCCTGGACATACTTAATATTGCCGAACCCGTGGCTTTGAAACAGTGGTACTTCGAGACCGACTTGTTTCATGTTTTTGGCCACCAAGCTCTGGGCCGGAACGATCGACCAATTGATTACGGCTTGGATGTCTTTGCCTTTTAATTTTGTCAGGATATCGGTCAGGTCAGTGGCTTGTTTGTCATAGACCTCGGAAATGGCGATGGTTATGCCGCTATCGGGAGCAAGAGCGGCCAATTGTTTGGCTCCGGCCATGCCAAAACCATCATTGCTGGAAATGACACCAACCTTTGTTATCCCCTTGTCCTTCATCGTCTTGAATATCCATCGAGCGGCGTCGCTGTCTTTCTGGGGGGTCTTGAATACGAAACTGGCGACCGGATTGACGATATCTTCAGCCGCAGCGCAGGACAGCAGGATCGTTTTGCCCTCTTGGCAGATCGTTTTGATGGCCATCGTCTCGCCGCTGGTCGAGGGTCCCAAAATTGCCAGAACCTTGTTCTCGTCGATTAATTGTTTGGTCATCGAGACGGCATTTTCCGGTTTTCCGCCGGTATCTTTAATGATCAATTCGATCTTGTGCCCTAAAACACCGCCGGATTGATTGATCTTGTCGGCGAACATTTCCAATGTTTTGGATTCCGGAGCCCCCAAAAAGGATGCGGGACCCGTGATCGAAAGAACGGCTCCCACCTTGATGGTTTCTTTTGGAGTCACAGGTGTGGGTTGCTTGGTGGATACGGGCTTTGATTTCGAGCATCCGTTCATCCCGATACCGATGACCATAGCCAGTACGACGCAATAGTTTAAAATTCGCTTGAACATCTTCAATTCCTTTCCGACCTCCAAAGGTCAATTTGAACAGCCCTGTTTCTATGAACCAGTACAATTTGTACGAGCTCTACACCTTTAATAGAGTATCGATTCGGATTCCTTGCGTCAAGTTCCTCCCTTGGATGTTTTTCAGATTCCCCAAAATGACCAGTCCCGACGGGGAGATTTCGCACGACGGGACCATGATTCATATGGAGACAAAGGACTTAGATTTTGCCGCAAACCAGGCAGGAATTGTGTCCGCCGAATCCCAGCGAGTTGCTGATGGCATAATCGACGGGGGCATTTCGAGCCGTCTTTGCTACAAAGTCAATTTGCGCATCGCATCGCGGATCGAGGTTGTCTAAATTGATGGTGGGGGGGATCATCCCGGTTTGGATGGTCTTGGCGGTGGCGATCAATTCTACGGCACCGCTGGCTCCGAGTAGATGTCCCGTACAACTTTTTGTTGAACTGACGGCCAGTCGATTGACATGGTCACCGAATACTGTCCGGATAGCCAGACACTCGGCAACATCATTAAGTTCAGTACTGGTGCCGTGGGCATTGATATAGCCAACTTTGCCGGGTTCGATTTCGGCGACTTCCAGCGCCAATCGCATCGCGTCTGCGGCGCCTTTGCCGTCGGGCAGGGGAGCGGTGATGTGATGGCCGTCTCCGGTGGCTGCATACCCCAGAAACTCGCAGTAGATATTCGCGCCTCGTCTTCGGGCATGCTCAAGTTCTTCGAGAATGACGACCCCCGCGCCTTCCGAGAGAACAAAGCCATCCCGGTCCTTGTCAAACGGCCGGGAAGCGGTTTCCGGGCTGTCGTTACGGGTGCTAAGGGATTTGAGGGCACAGAAAGAGGCCAGGCCGATCGGCGATACGGCCGCTTCTGAACCTCCGGTGACGGAGATATCGCTTCGGCCGCTGAGGATATTGTAATAGGCCTCCCCGATGGCATTGCTGGCCGATGCGCAGGCCGTCACCACACACATATTGGGACCGGTCAGCCCCCAAAAGATCGAGATCGTCCCACAGGCGGCATTCCCCATCAGCTTGGGTACGCAGAACGGCGAAACTTTTCGGGGACCTTTGTTCAACAGCCGAACATATTGTTCCTCGATTTCCTGAATCCCACCAATGCCGGTCCCGACAATCACGCTGACCCGGTCTTTCCGCTCCCGTTCGAAATCCAAACCGCTATCGCGGACCGCCTCAATCGCCGAAGCCAGAGCCAACTGGGTGAACCTGTCCATTCGTTTGACTTCCCGCGAGGGAATGACCTTTTCGGGATCAAAATGCCGAATTTCGCCCCCGAACTTGACTGGATATTCAGAAGTGTCGAACGATTGGATTGTGGAGATTCCGCTTTTCCCCGCGCATAACGCGGAAAACAGGGAATCAGCGGAATCCCCAAGCGATGTAACGCATCCCATCCCGGTGATGACAACCCGACGCTTACTCATAGATCCCCGAGGTCAGGATTCCTTCTTCTGGTTCTTGACGATGTTGACAATGTAATCGATCGCGGCACCGACGGTCTGAATCTTTTCCGCCTCTTCGTCCGGGATGCTCATATCGAACTCATCTTCAAACTCCATAACCAGTTCGACGGTATCCAGAGAATCGGCATTCAGATCATTGATGAATGAGGTTTCGCGCGTGATTTCGGACTTATCCACGCCCATTTGCTCGCTGACGATCTCGATAACTTTTGCTTCAATGACACCGACATCAATATCACTCACGGTTGGAAGCCTCCAATTCATATCCTAATTGACTTTGCTGGTTTCAATCCGTTATATGTTTCCGACGATCTCCCGGCGGGCAAACCCGGAGCGCCGGAAAGTTCCGCGGTACTATACCCATGCGAATGGGCTTTTTCAACCTTATTTTTCATTTTTCTTGGGCTGATTCGCTGATTCTTTACATGGCCATTCCACCGTCCACGCACAGGACTTGTCCGGTGATATACCCGGATTCGTCCTCGGCCAGGAAAGCCACCGCTCGGGCGACATCCGTTACCGTCCCCATCCGCTTGACGGGAATCACTTCCATGGCGGCATCTTTGACCTGTTGGGGCAGAACATCCGTCATTTCCGTCTGAATAAAACCGGGAGCGATACAGTTGGCGGTGATATTTTTTTTGCCGACCTCGCGGGCGATGGACTTGGTCATGCCGATCAGGCCCGCTTTACTGGCCGCGTAATTGGCCGAACCGGCCTGGCCCATGACTCCGGCTACCGAACTGATGTTGATAATCCGTCCGAATTTGTTCCGGACCATCGACCGAAGGACGGTCTTGGTGGCCATAAAGGCGGCCCGAAGATTGACGGCCATCAATTTGTCGTAATCGTCAGCGTCCATCTGCATCATCAATTTATCGCGGGTGATGCCCGCGTTGTTGACCAGAATTCCCACTCCGCCGAATTCGTCCGCAAGCCCGTCCAGCGTTTCGGTTAATTTGACGTCGTTGGTAATATCGACGCAACGGGTAATTACCGAGTACCCCGCCTCCTTGGCCACGGTTTCCAGTTGCCTGAGTTGTTCGGCGTTCAGGTCCAGGCCGACCACCGTTCGACCCTGTTTGAGAAGGGCCAGCACGATAGCCCGACCGATTCCCCGGGCGGCTCCAGTTACAACCGCTAAGCGTTTGTCTGACATCGTCTTGATCTCCCAATCATTCTCTGATGCAGCCGTTCCCGAAGAGGTTAACCCAACACCGCATTCAGAGATTCGAGGTTGCTGATATTAATGACATTGGCCCGGCGATGAATCCGTTTCATCAGGCCCGTCAGGACGCGACCGGGACCGATTTCATAGAATGTTTCAATACCGTCGGCCAACAGTTTTTCCATACACTTTTGCCACAGGATCGGTTCGAGGAGTTGGCGAATCAACCCCTGTCGGATTCCGTGAGCCGTTGTATAATCCTCGGCGCAGATGTTGGCAATCACCCGAATTCCGGAGGGATCCGATAGCGGGCAACCGGCCAACGCTTTGTCCAGCGCTACGGCCGCCGGTCGCATCATTTCACTGTGAAATGCTCCGGCAACCTTCAGCTCGATGGCCTTGGTGGCCCCCATTTTCTCGGCGATCGGAACCGACCGTTTACAGGCGGCTGTAGCCCCGCTGATGACGATCTGGCCGGGACAATTAAAATTGGCCGGAACCAGCAGTTGTCCCTGGGCAGCATCGGCGCACAATTGTCGAACCTGCAGCTCATCCATCCCGAGGATGCTGACCATTCCTCCCTCGGAGGCCTCGGCCGCCGCCTGCATCGCCTCGCCGCGTTTTTGTACCAAACGGAGAGCGTTTTCAAAATCGATCAGCCCAGCCGCATACAAGGCGGTGTATTCGCCCAAACTTAGACCCGCGGTTACATCCGGCCGAATCGAAGCAGTTTTGGGGTGATTTCGAAGGATTTCCAGGATTGCGGCCGAGACCGTGAAAATCGCCGGCTGCGAGACGGTGGTCGAATTAAGCTTGTCTTCCGGTCCCGAAAAGCACAAGGCCTTCAGATCATATCCGACGACTCGATTGGCCCGGTCGAAGAAATCATTGGCAACCGGCCAGGCCGAAGCAATGTCGGCGCCCATGCCCACAACCTGTGCGCCCTGACCCGGAAATAAAAATGCGGTTTTCATCCTGAAACCAGCTCCTGCAATCCCTGCGGTTAGAATTGAATGATATTGGCGCCCCAGGTCAATCCGCCCCCAAAAGCCACCAGGAGAACAATGTCGCCGGCCTTGATTTTTCCCTGACGGCGGCAATCGTCTAAAGCGATGGGGATGGACGCGGCCGATGTGTTCCCGTATCGATCAATATTAATGAATATTTTTTCCGACGGCAATCCAATCCGCTTGCCCACAGATTCGATAATCCGGGCGTTCATTTGATGCGGAATAAACATGTCGATATCGTCAATGGTGATCTGACATTTGGCCAGGCAATCATCCACCATCTCGACGATTCGCCGCACCGCCATATGATACACTTCCCGGCCGTTGATGTTCATATAGACCATTTTCGGATCCGGCAACGGTTTGCTTACGGGATTGCGAGACCCATATGCCGGACAAAACAAACTTGTCCAGCCGCTGCCGTCCGAAACCGAATTCGAATATAAAATCCCCCGCGATTGACTGGTACAGCTCTGAATCACAACGGCCCCGGCGCCATCGCCAAACAGGATGCAACTGGCCCGGTTTGTGTAGTCCGTGATTTTTGTGAGGGTTTCGGCTCCGATGACCAGAATATTCTTGTATCGACCGCTGCAGGCGAATTGCTGGGCGATCGAGAGCGCATACACGAATCCGCTGCACGCCGCCGACAGATCGAACGCCCACGCGTTGACGGCCTTGATCTGGTCCTGAACAAAACAAGCCGTTGAGGGGAACACCATTTCCGGCGTGATGGTGGCGACGATAATTAAATCGATCTGCTCGGGGGTCAGGCCGGCATCCGCGATGGCACGACGGGCGGCCTCACTGGCCAGCGTCGCCGTCGTATCGGTCTCCGAACAGACATGTCGCGACTTAATTCCCGTCCGAGTCGTGATCCATTCGTCCGAGGTGTCCATTCGCCGCGCAAAATCCTCGTTCGTCATAACCGCTTCGGGCACGCACGACCCTGTCCCGGCGATCAACGCATTGCAGGGAAGATTAAACGGGATTTTCGGTTTGATCGCCATTGGCTTTCACGGTCGTGCTGGCCAGATACTCCTTGATCTGTTCGTTGATGCGCATGGAAATAAACTTCTTGGATGCCATGATGGCGTTTTTGATTGTCCGGCTCTTGCTGGTTCCGTGGCACATTAGCGCCGTCCCGTTGATCCCCAACAGGGGCGCGCCGCCGTATTCATGGTAGTCATATTTTTTGTAAATTTCGGTCAAAATCGGCTTGAATTCCAGGGCCAGTTTCATACTTGCCGCCAGCAATTCCTGCTTGATGGCCTTGAAGATCATGTTGACCAGTCCCTCGGTGAGCTTGAGGATGACATTGCCCACGAATCCCTCGCAAACCACGACATCCGCCACCCCGTCAAAAATGTCCCGTCCTTCGAGGTTTCCGATGAAATTCAAATTGGAATCCGACTTGAGCAGTTGCCGGGTTTTTTTGACCAGTTCGTTGCCTTTAGCGTCTTCCTCGCCAATGCTCATGATCGCGATGCGAGGATTCTTAATCCCGAGCACTCGCTCGGAATACACGCTGGCCATTACGGCATATTGATACAGATTGATCGGTTTGCAGGCGACATTGGCCCCCACATCGCACATGGTTACCGGTCCCCCGAGGGTTGGCAAGACCACAGCGATTCCGGGTCGAAGCACTCCTTCCAGGGTCCGCATCCGGAGTTGGCAGGCCGCCACGCATGCTCCCGTATTGCCCGCCGAAATGACCGCATCCGTTTCATTGTGGGCCCCCATCTTGGCCATGACCGCAATGGAGCTTTTGCGTTTTTTCCGCAGGGCATCAACCGGAGACTCGTCCATACCAATATTTTCGGGGGCGTCCACGACCTCGAAATCCCCCATCGAGCAATTATTACTCTGCAGAAAGGATTCGATTACGCCTTGATTTCCGATCAGGATCAGCCGGTCGTCCTTTTCCAGCAGGGGCTTGGCCTCGATTGCACCTTTGATAATCTCATCCGGCGCATAGTCCCCGCCCATTACATCCAGTGCAATCCTCATAATTAGGTGGTGGCCTCCTTGCCGAGGTTCAGGGTAATCTGGGCATTGAGATACCCGCAGTTACCGCAGGCGGCATGGGGCAGTTTGGCCGAACTGCATTTGGGACATAGCGAATAATGGGTTGGCTGCAGGGCATGATGGGCCCGTTTTGTCCGCGTACGCGATTTACTTCGTTTTTTTACCGGCAACATAGACTCTATATACTCCTATTCATTTCGAATTTGTAAACAATCCCCTGCCCCATGCCGCTCTGGCGATCGGAGCCAATGGAACAGTGTGATGCCTGTCGCAGTAACACAAAACATGCTTTAATAGTATCCCGCTCGATCTTTGTCAAGAAATTTTGTGATGCCGGGATGGATTTTTTCCTCGGCGCATCCCCCCTCAACCCTGAAAAATGTTGGGTTTTCCATAAAAGGGGATTGCATTCCCGGTTTCTTGCCGTTATAAATATATGTTTCCGATGGATTATGCTTCCGAGGTATGGGAGCCGTGCGGTCATTTGACATCGACGGTTGAGGCACAGGATGCGAAATCCCAAACGAATTGCCATGTATGAGGCAATGAAGAAGAGCCGTAGAAAGCTCTTGGGCCCTCGACTGGGACAGACCGCCCGATCGATCTGGAACCGGCCGTCGCCGGACAAAAAGAAGGTATCGGATCCGTCGTTGCTTCGGCAACAGCAACAACCAGTTGCGCCACAACCTCTGGATCTACCGAAGGTTACGGTTTTGCCAAAACCGGTTTCGATACCCAAAGCGGTTACGCCGGCTCAGCCGAAAGGCCCCGGAAAGGGTAAGTCGCATAAGGAAATAGCCGCCAGGATCGGCTGGATTACGGCTGGAATTGTGGTGATTGTGTTAGCCGTATTTGCTGGTTCCGGGCTGTTTCGATCCGAACCAAATGCCGAGCCGAAGACGGAAAATCCGGCTCAGGCGGCCGATCCCGAAAAGTCGGGAAAGACGACGATAGAGCCAAAGTCGCATCCCGTGACCGATCCACAGGCTGTGACACCGGTAAAACCGAAGCCGACGGATCCGGTTATTCCAGCGGCTGCGGATGTTGTCCGAGATCATGTTCTGGTGATCGCAACCTATATGCGAAGCGAAGATCTGGAGCCGGTCCGCGATTATTTTGGCCAGAATGGCATAGGTACCGAGATTCTCAAGCGAGGATCTTATTATTATTTGGTGACCAAGGCGCGATACCCGAATCCTCGCAAGCCGGGATCTGAAGGCGCAGTGGTCTTGGATAAAATTAAACAATTCGGAGCAAAATATAAGGCCCCGAAAGGGTTTGAGCGGTTCGATAATACGCCCTTTCAGGATGCCTATGGAATGAAACTGAAGCCAGAGTGAGTTGAAACATCAGTAGGAGTATGTAGTTATGTCGATTGATCGTTCATTGAAAGTTCGCGGAGCGCTGACGCGTCACCGGAATGTTCTGTCCCGGGCTGAGAGGATCGATGCCCTCAAGCTACTGGAGAAGTGGTCCGAAGGCGACAAAGTGACGGGTCTGGTGAAAGTCGGCCATCGCAAGAGTCACAGCGGCAAGAAAGCCGCCGAGAAGAAACCGACGGCCGAAGGCGCCGCCGCAGAGGCCAAACCCGAAGCCCCCGCGAAATAGTAGAATCAACTTCGATTTTTCGGGCCGTTATGGGAAACCCGTGTTGCCCGTAGCGGCCCTTATTTGTGTGACCGGGAGATTCGAAACAGGAGAACGGCTATGGAATCGATTCTTGCCGAACGGACGAAACTGATCGATGCCAGTGGGATCCGAAAAGTCTTTGCACTGGCCGCGACCCTCAAGGACCCGGTCAACTTCTCCATTGGCCAGCCGGATTTCGATGTTCCGGATGCCGTCAAAAAGGCCGCGATTGAAGCGATCGAACGCGGTTTCAACCGTTACTCTCAAACCGCCGGCGATGAAGGGCTGGTGGCCCGTGTGATCGCCGAGGCCAAAACCCGGTTTCCCTGGGATCCGAAAGTCATCATTACCAGCGGCGTCAGCGGCGGCCTGCTCCTGGCTTTCATGTCCATGATTAATCCCGGCGACGAAGTCATTATTCCGGATCCTTATTTTGTTATGTATAAACACCTGGCCCGGATGTTCGGCGGGACCTGCGTGTATGTCGACACCTATCCCGATTTCCGGCTTCCGGTGCAAAAAATCGCCGCCGCCATTACGAACCGGACCAAGCTGATCGTTCTCAATTCGCCGGTGAATCCGACCGGTGCTGTCTTTACCGCCAAAGAGATTGCCGATCTTGCCGAGGTGGCTTCGCGTCGGCAGATTGCGATCATCAGCGACGAAATTTATGAAGATTTCTGCTACGATCAGCCCTTTGAGAGTATCGGCAAGGTGTACGATAAAACCCTGGTTCTCAAGGGGTACAGCAAGACTTACGCGATGACGGGTTGGAGGATGGGTTATGCCGCAGCCGGGCCGAAGCTCCACGAGCTGATCGAGGCGATGACTAAAATCCAACAATACTCCTTTGTTTGTGCCCCGACTCCCTTTCAGAAGGCCACCCTTACGACTTTCGATTGCGATATGAGCAGTTTTATCGCCGGCTACCGAAAAAAACGCGACATGATCTTCAACGGCCTCAAGGATCGTTTCGGATTGGCCAAACCCGGCGGGGCATTCTACGCTTTTGTGCCCGTTCCCAAAGGGAGGGGAACCGGTTCGGAGTTCGTTAAACAGGTCATCGAAAACAATGTTCTGGTGATTCCGGGCAATGTTTTCAGCGAAAAGGACACGCACTTCCGTATTAGTTACGCCACCACCGATGACAAGATCGCCAAAGGGGTAGAGATCCTCAACCGCCTGGCCGGAGCTTAAATCCCGGTCTCGGCACCGCAGGATAACCTACGGTTTCTGTTCCGCCGGCTTTCCCCCGGAGTCGGCTTTGTGTCGTCGTTGTCGAACCAGCATGGTCTGAACCAGACTATAACCAACTGCCAATAGCGTCGGTCCCAGGAATACGCCGATAAATCCGAATGTGATGACTCCTCCCAATACACCCAGCAACATCGTGATAAACGACAATCGTGATCCCCGGCTGATGATATAGGGCTTGATGAAATTGTCCACCATACTGATAACACCGCCGCCCCATAGGATCATGAAGATTCCCCAGCCCGGAAATCCTTCCAGGAACAACCACACCGATGCCCCGATCCAGATGATGGGCGGGCCGACGGGAATGAAACTCAGGAAAAAGGTAAACAGAGCCAACTGCATGGGGGACGGCACTCCGGCGATGGCAAATCCGATACCGGCTAAAATCGCCTGGGCCAGCGCCGTGCCGATGGTGCCATAGACCACGCCCTGTACCGTTCCCTTGATCACCGTGAACAGCTCATTGGCGTAGTCACCGCTGATGCGTTGGAATCCCTCCCGAAGTAACCGAACGACTTCCTCGCCGTCACGATAAAAGAAAAACAACATGAGCATACTCATGGCCAGGTGAAACACCCCCTGCGCCAGATCAAGACTATGTTTGAGTAACCATACTCCGGCCTGTTGCAGCCAGGGTTTCAGCCAGTTCAGCGCCGAGCTGGCGTCGGCGGCATGCGTTTCCCAGTATGCTTTTAAATCCTTGCCGGCAATGGGAATCTGTTCCAACCACGCCGGCGGGGGACCAATGGTAGTACCCTTTTGTTTGTCGAACCAGTCCAGGGCCGACTGAATACTGTCCGTGAAGGTAAAGCCGATCAGGATAAACGGAACCAGAAGCACCAGCGATAAGCACAGGGTCATCAGGATTGCCGCAGAGTTCCGTCGCCCGCGACATCCCCGAAGAAGAGCAGCATACAGCGGCCAGGTTGCAAAGGACAGGATCGCCGCCCATAGAATGGCCGAAGTGAACGGCCGCAACACCAGCCAGCAGCCGATGACGATGGATCCGATCAGGATTAGACCGGCGATCTGTTCAATCCGTTGTTGATTCTTGACCATACCGTTCTCCATTTCCGATCCAGTCCAATCGATGGACTTATTCCGGTAGAGGTTTCCCCTTGGTTTCCGGGCAGAACCAAATGAGAATCAGCCCCGCGATGTAGATCAAGCTGATGATGGCGCACATCTTGGCATAATCTTCGTCGAAGAATCGGAGGATCTGGCCGGAACCCAAAACCCCGATCGCCGACAGGACTCGACCTGCATTATAGGCAAAACCCTGGGCGGTGGCACGAATGCGGGTCGGGAACAGTTCCGGCAAATACAAAGGCAAAAATCCATAGAAGCTTGCGGTTAGTCCGCCGACAATGAACACCCAGACCAAGAATAGAGTACCATACCCCAGCCCCGACCAGCGAAACAGGTACTGACAGGCCAGCAGGGAGGTCAGGCACAGAAGGAAGTAGGTGTTGCGCCGGTTGGTGATATTGGCGACGATGGGTGCCAGGAACGCCACGACGATGGCTCCGATGGCGGAAGCGATTTGGGCCCAGGCCCGGGCGGTGGGCATGTTACCTTCAGTCAGGCGGTCGGCCCATGCGGGAATGAATTGAACGGATCCCCAGGTACCCAGCAGGATGATCGTGCTGATGAGAGTTCCGAGGATGGCATTGCGGCGGATGTTGGGATGGAAGATGTCGGACATCTTGTTTTTCGGACCGGAGCTTGCGGCCTGCTGCCAGCGTTTGGATTCAGGGACATAGAGGATGACCAGAAACGCCAGCAGAGCGGGTGCGGCGGCAACAAAGAACAGCATTCGCCAACTGGCTTGGTGGAGGGCTAAACCCATCACGGCGATTAACAGAAACCCGATGTTTGATGCGGCTCCGATCAGGCCGGCGAGCATGGGTCGCCACTTGACGGGCCAGACCTCCATAATCAGGGCGACACCCAGAGCCCATTCCCCGCCCATGCCCAATGAGGCCAAGAATCGCATGATGGCCAGTTGCCAGGCGGCGGTGGCAAAGCCGCCCAAGCCGGTAAACACCGCATAAACCATGATACTCCAGAACATCGCCTTGACGCGGCCGATGCGGTCGCCCAGCCAGCCGAAGATCAGGCCGCCGGTAGCGGCGCCCACAAGAAAAACCGCCATGATAACGGAAAACCAGGTGGAGATATCAAACCCCGGGCCGAGCAGCTCTTTAAGAGCTGGTCGGGCTACGAGGGGGACCAGGCCGATTTCCATTCCATCAAACATCCATCCGAGAAACGCGGCCGCGAGGGTGGCCGCCAACGCCTTTTTGCTGACTTCCTGGCCGGTTTGTGTCATTCCTTCGTCCTTCCTGCGTTCGGGTGAATACCTTTCGTCTTGAAATCAATTTCCCGACTGGTTACATTCGAACCGGCCAGGGCAATAGACACACAAAAGCAATTGTTACCAGCAATCCCACCACGGCCAGCAGACTGACCGTCACCGTCCATGTCTTTAAGGTTTCCGTCGCCGTCAGGCCGCCCATCTTGGCGAAAACCCAAAAGCCGCTGTCGTTCATCCAGTTTCCGCACTGGGCTCCGAATCCGACCGCCATCGCCACATACACGGGATGGAATCCGATGGAGCCGGTATCTTTCAGGAGAGCCGCCAGCATTGCCGCAGTGGTCATCATCGAAACCGTACTGGACCCTTGTGCAAACTTCAGCAGAAAAGCCACCAAAAAACCCATCAACAAGATACTCATGCCGTTGATGGTCCCCGTCTGGGAATTCGATCCGGAAAAGAGTTGCTGTACCGCCGGACCGACATTCGCCGCCTGGAGCATCGCACCAAAAGCGCCTCCCGCCGAGGTGATCAGGATGATGATCCCGGCACTCATCAGCGAGGTTTCCACCATCGAGGACATCTGATCCAGTGAAGGCCTCCGTTGTTTCCAGTACACCCCTATTGCCACCGCCGCAGAGACCAGCATCGCCAGATTTTTCTCCCCGACCAAAGCGGCGATCGACGCGAGTGTCTTCATTCCTTCGGTTGCGTCGGCTTTGGCCCCCAACCCGGCGACGATCGTCTGCCCGGAAATCAAAAAAACCGGAAGAAGGATTGGCAGCGCTGAGATAAACAATCCCGGCAATTGGGAATCGGCCAGCGGCTCCGGTTCCGGGGCGGAACCTTCCAGCGGCCGCATGGGGATATCAAATCGCGGGGAATATAGCTTCACAAAATAATACATGATGATGGCCGTCGGGATCGATATCGCAAGACCCATCAGGATCATCAGCCCCATATCGATTCCCATCTTCTCCGCGATGAATAACGGCCCCGGCGTCGGCGGTACCAGGGAATGCGTAATCGACGCCCCAGCCCCCATCGCCAGGATAATGAACAAGTATCGCTGTTTCGTCTGACGGTGCATCGACCTTGCCAAAGGGATCAGCAGATAGAACACCGTGTCGAAGAAGACCGGGATCGACAGCACGAATCCGCTGCTCATCAGGGCAACTGGCCCGCGTTTGATCCCCAACATTCGCATGAAAGCCCGCACAACGCGATCTGCGGCACCGCTGCGCGTCATGCAGTCCCCGATGATCGCCGCCATAGCGATCACCACACCGATCTTACCCGCGGTTGAACCGAATTCCGTCGCCACTCGGCTGATCTTCTGGGACCATTCCCCCGGCGCCAGCAAACTGACAATCATCGCCGTAGTTATCATGGCGATAAAGGCGTTGACACGCAGGAACAGAATCATCCCGATGACGATGACGATTCCCAGTACAAGGATCCATAAAGGATGCATAACCATCATTCCTCTGGTAGCCGGCTGGCAGTTATGGATTTCGATACACGGGCCATAGTGTAAAAGGCGATCCGGGTTTCGTACAGGATATTTTTTGCCCCGGATCTTTTGACCTTTCCATTTTGGAAAAGATTAATGAAGCTGCTCCAAAATGATTGTAGCGTTTCCGCGGTTTAGCCGTCGGATAGAATGGGATCGAGGGTTTCGTGAACCTCTGCGGAAAATCTTAACCAATTCGACTTGTTAGTTCCGGTATCGATGGATACAATACCAACCATGAAACGACAGATTGACAGATCGAGAATACCGGTTTGGGCGGCGATTCTAATCTGCCTGGGGGTATGGCTTTGCCTGTCTGATCCGGTGAATGACGCAGGGGCACAGCCGACTGCGGGTTCTTTGTCGAACTCGCAGGAGGTGCTGGCCGTGGTCATCCCCTGCAAGGGCATGATCGACGATGGTCTCTACAAGTCCATCCGTCGGCGTTGTGATCAGGCGTTGGCTATGGGAGCGGGGTATCTATTGTTTGAGATGCAGACCTACGGCGGTCTGGTCAAGTCCGCCGACGATATTGCCAAGTACCTGATCCTCGATGTCGGAAAACGCGCCCACACCGTCGCCTGGATCACCACCGAGGCCATTAGCGCCGGGGCTATGATCAGCGTCTCCTGCCACGACATCGTCATGCTTGAAAAAACCACCATTGGCGACTGCGCCCCGATTCTCATGGGCGATACGCTCGAAGGCGTCGAACGCGAAAAACAGGAAAGTTTTATCCGTGCCACCTTCCTCCGTGCCGCCGAGGCAAACAAATATCCAGCCCCGCTCTTGAAGGCCATGGTTACCCAGAAGATCGAGGTGTATCGAGTCCTCAACACCAAGACGAATTCCTGGGAGTATTTCGAAGGCGATGCGCTGCCGACAGATGAGAAACTCTACAATCTGGGGGGCAAGGAGAAGATCGATTCGGCCGACGAGATTCTGACCTTGACGGCCGCTCAAGCCAAGGAATATGGCATCGCCCGCGAGGTGGTCCAGGATCTTGAAGGGGCCCTGAGTTTTCTGGCCGCCCGTGACAAGATCACCTTCTCCCCGAAACGGATTGTCCTGACCACCACATGGTCGGAAGAAATGGTCCGTTGGCTCAACTCCCCGGTTGTGATGAGTATTCTGGTCATGCTCACCATGCTCGGCGTCTATGTCGAATTTCATACGCCGGGTCTGGGACTGGCCGGAGGGGTCGCGGTTATCTGTCTGGTCCTGATCGTCTGCAGCAAGTATCTGATCGGCTTAGCCAACTGGATCGAGATTGCGGTTTTTGTCATTGGGCTTATTTTGCTGGCTGTAGAACTGTTCCTGTTGCCGGGTTTTGGCATCGCAGGTTTTGCCGGGATCACCTGCATGATTGCGGGTTTGTTTGGAATGCTCATTCGAAACGCCCCCGGCGAGGTCCCTTGGCCGACCGACCGCTGGGCATGGCAAACGCTCCTCGATGGTCTGGTTGCGATCAGTTTCGGCTGTCTGGGTTTTCTCATCCTGGCATTTTTCCTGGCCAAACGCCTGCCAAAATCGAAACTGTTTCGCGGGCTGTCTCTGGCTCCGGTTCCGGCCGGACCGACCCTGCCCATCAGCATTGTCGCGCCGAACCCGGCGGCAAGCATTAAAGTCGGCGATAACGGTAAAGCCATCACGACATTGCGGCCCGCCGGTCAGGCCCGTTTTGCCGGCCAGGTCGTCGATGTCGTTTCTGAAGGTGCCTTTATCCCGGCCGGTTCCGAGATCCGGATTCGGGCCATCGAAGGCAACCGCGTGATCGTTCGGGAGGACAAGGCCTGACATGAACATGCTATTCATGATCTTATTTGGTATCTTTTTGTATGTCGTCGGGGCCGCACTGATGGCTGTCGAATTGTTCGTACCCAGTTTTGGACTGCTTACGATCTGTTCGATCGCTTGTTTGATCGGCGGCGGTGCGGTATTTTTCCAGTTCGGACCGGGGATCGGCTGGATCGGCGTAGGTGTCGGGTTTGTGGTCGTCCCGATTGTCTGGTTTATCGTCTATAAGCTGTTCCCGCACACTGCGATGGGCCGGGCGATTATGATCGGCAGACCCAATCGCAGCAAAGGCGATGGGATTCCCGACGGTCCTCAACTGGTTGCCCTGATGAACCGCAGGGGGGTCACCTTGTCACAACATCGTCCGGTCGGCATCTGCGATTTTGACGGACGGCGCGTCGAATGCGTCGCCGAATCCGGAATTATCGTTAAAGGCAAACCAGTCCGCGTCGTTCATGTCGAAGGAATGCGGGTCACAGTGAGAGAGATGGACGAATCAACAGAGCATCTCAAATAACGAACGGATCCAATACGGAAAGGGGATTACGATGGTATATCTGGTAGCGGTCAACTGGACGATCTGGAAACTTGCCGGGGCGATCATCGGCGGGTTTATCGGGCTTCTGATTCTTCTTCTGGCGATCTCGTACGGGAGCTTATGGTTTCAGGCCTTCTTTTCCGGCGCGCCGGTTTCGATTCTCTCGCTGGTCGGAATGTCCCTGCGAAAGGTCAATGCCCGTACCATCGTTGTCAGCCGAATCATGGCCATCCGCGCGGGGCTGGATCTGACGGCCGAAGAACTGGAAAGCCACTATCTGGCCGGCGGCCGCGTGATGAATGTCGTCCGTGCCCTGATCGCCGCCGACCGTGCCAACATCAAGCTGACCTTCAAGGTCGCCACCGCCATCGATCTGGCCGGCCGTGATATTCTCGATGCCGTTCAGACCAGCGTGAATCCCAAGGTCATCGATTGTCCCGACCCGACCAAGGGCAAGGAGACCATTGATGCCGTTGCTCAAGACGGCATCCAGCTCCGGGCCAAGGCCCGCGTGACGGTTCGGGCCAATATCGATCGCCTTATCGGCGGGGCGACGGAAGAGACGATCATCGCCCGTGTCGGCGAAGGCATTGTAACTACAATTGGAAGTTCTCTCAATCACAAGAGCGTGCTCGAAAATCCCGACCGTATCTCCAAGGCCGTGCTTGAAAAGGGTCTGGATGCCGGAACGGCCTTCGAGATTCTCTCCATCGACATTGCGGATGTCGATGTGGGTGACAACATCGGAGCTCAGCTCCAAAAAGCACAGGCCATGGCCGACCAGGCCCGTGCTGTGGCCGAGGCCGAAAAACGCCGCGCAATGGCTATCGCCCGCCAGGAAGAAATGCGGGCCCTCGTCCACGAAAACCGAGCCAAGGTCGTCCTGGCTGAGGCCGAGATTCCCAAGGCCATGGCCGAGGCCTTTCGTGCCGGAAACTTCGGTATCATGGATTACTACCGCATGAAGAATGTTATGGCCGATACCTCCATGCGGGACTCCATCGCCGGTATGGGCAAAGACAAGGACAAGGAAAAGGGATCCTGATTCATGTTCATAGGGCTTGACATGTTGGCCGCCCGAGGCACAGATATTGCCGATTGGATGGATATTCTTGTCCCTCTTGTTCTCGCGGTGATCTATGGGATCAATTGGTTGATCTCGAAAGCGGTTGAGTCCGCAAAAAAAGATCGTTCGACCAATGAGGCCCCCGGCGACAAGGAACAACCGCTTCCGGTTCGCCGGCATAAAACCTCGCCCCTGAACCGGGCTGTTCCGATCAAAAAGCCGCCAACTCTATCACAGGAACTGGGTAGATTGGCCGGCCATGTGATGAGTCAGGCCAATCTTCAAAATCAAAAACCGGCCGAATCACCGAACCAGACGCCCTTACCGCCTCGGCGTGCTCCGGTTAGACCCCAGCAAATCCCTCAGCCCCGTCCGCAACCGGCGCCGATTCCTGCTGTGCCACAACAACCTCGTCCTCTTGTCCGTTCGCGGCCGGAGCCGTCGCCCCAACCTTCACCCGTTCAACGGGCGGTTTCATCCAAACCTCGATCCGCCCCCGTTGCTGCCGCCGTGGGACAACCGCCGAGGCAGGCCTCCCCGAAGAGTCCGGCAGTCGCTCAATCCCCGAAAGCCGAACCGGCTTCGGTGCCGAGTGCTCCGCAACTTCTCGGGTTCATGTTTGGCGATCAGGAGCACCTCTATGATGCTATTATCTTCTCCGAAATTTTTGGCCGACCGGTGGCTCTCCGCTCCGAGGATCCCAATCTTTATTGAAACAGTAAATTAAGCATCTATTCTATTCAAATTGTCGAATTTCATGTTCTGAATCTTCGAGACGGAGAGAGACAGTCTTCAGTATATCGATCCAAGAAAAGGGGGGAAGTTTATGACGGTCTCGAACCCGGCGTGGCAAGGACGAAAGCGGTGATGAAAGTGATGGTCGTCCCGATGACGATGAGCCAGGTCCATGCCAGGGTGATGATCTCCATTTGGATGAGGATCCAGAGAGCCGTTGTGATGATTGAGCCGGTGAGCATGGCGAGGATGTTGGATCCGTTGGCGGTACGGCGCGTAAGCAGGCCGAAGAGGAAGACTCCGAGAAGCGCGCACGCCGGCAGGCCAACCAGTTCGAAGGCCTTCCAAACCAGATTGTCCACCCCTGTACAAGCAAAAGCGATACCCACCAGAACCAGGCCGAACGCGACCACCCCGATCCGGGAGACGAACAGGTAATGTGTTTCGGAAGCGTTACGACGGATGAGGGGGCGATAAATATCGGTGACGAAACTACTGGTCAGGGAACTGAGAGGGGAGTCGATACTGGCCAGGATAATGGCGGCCAGGATGAATCCTTTGAGGCCGACGGGTAATGAGGTTAGAACGAAGTGCGACAGAACCTTCTTGGCCTCGACGGGAGGTGTGGTCTGTGGGTTGGTGTAGAAGACATACAAAAGGGTACCGACGATGAGATACATCCAATAAGCCGGAAGGACGGTAATGATCGTACTGAGAATGGTTTTCTGGCTCGCGCGGGCCGTACGAACGGTGAGGAGTCGTTGAACCATTTCCTGATCTGCGCCAAAGGCGGCCATCGCGACAAAGCAACCGTTGGCGACACCGGCCCAAAAGATTGTATGGTCAGACCAGGAGAAATGGAAGTTGAAGATGCTCATTTTGTCGGCGGCTTGTGCGGTCTGCCAGGCGGCGGTCACCCCCCCGTCGATATGGTTGAGCAGATAGAGAATCAGAACGACACCGGCGGACAGAAAGACGACGGCCTGATAGGCGCCCGCCCATACCACGGCCTTAATGCCTCCGAATGCGATGAAGAGGATGCTGACGACGGTAAAGAGAAACAGAGTAGTCCACAATGGCCACTGGAGAATAACGGCGACGGCCATCGAGGCGGCATAGAGGCGCAGGCCTGAACCGAGGAGCCGTGTGACGAAGAAAAAGGCCGACCCGGCGTATTGCGTTTGGGGGCCGAAGCGGTGGCGGAGAAACTGGTAGATGCTGGTGCAGTTGTGGTGGTAGAAGGCGGGGATGAAGAGCCACGCAACAACAATGCGGGCAAGGATCTGGCCGATGAAAAATTGAAGCCATCGCCAGTTTTCGGAGTAGGCGGTGTGGGGAAAACTGACAAGGGTCAGAGCGCTGATCTCGGTGGCAACGAACGATAACGATGCGGCCAGCGGCGGAACTTTACGCCCACCGAGGAAAAAGTCGGTCGTGTCCTTTTCCTCTCGGCCAAAGACCCAGGAAACGACCAGCAACAGGGCGACGGAAATCCCCACGACAGCCAGGTCCAGCGGCGCCAGAACGGCCAAACAAGGTAGAGCGGCAGGGATCATTTGCGGTCCTCAATGGCTTTACGGAGTAGCTGGCCGCAGTCGTCGAGGATTTCGGCGGCGCGGGTGACCGAAACAGAACGATGGTGCATAACGATGGCGAGCTTGACACGACCGTCGGCGCGGGCGAGTAACTTGGCGGCGGCCCGTCGCGATAATCCCGTCATTTCCATGACAATGCGGACGGAACGGTCTCGGAGTTTGTTGTTGGTGGCTTTCAAATCGACCATGAGATTGCCATACACTTTTCCCAGACGGATCATCGTCACGGTGGTCAGGGTGTTGAGAACCAGCTTGGTGGCGGTGCCGGCCTTCATACGGGTTGAACCCGTGATGACTTCGGGACCGACGACGGGGTTGATGACGATTTCGGCGGGTACATGAGAAACGGCTTCTGGCGAACAAGTAATGAAGATTGTACCGGCCCCGATGGCGAGGGCTCGTTTGAGGGCAGCGCGGACGAAAGGCGTCAGGCCGCAGGCGGCGATTCCGACCACGACATCGCGCGAGCGGATGCGGCGGCGATCGATGACGGTGGCGCCGGCCGATTCGTTATCCTCGGCGCCTTCGACGGCGCGGACGAGGGCCCGCCGGCCGCCGGCGATGATGCCTTGAACGAGGGTTGGCGGCACGCCGAAAGTCGGGGGACATTCGGCAGCGTCGAGCACGCCAAGCCGGCCGCTGGTGCCGGCGCCGACATAGAATAATCGACCTCCGCGGCGGAATCGTTTGACGATCATCTCGACGGCGGCGGCGATAGCGCGAGACTGGTTGCCGACGGCTGGGACGACGAGTCGGTCTTCGGAGTTGATCAGCCGAACGATACGGAGGGTGGCGAACCGGTCGATGTCGCGGCTGCGGGGGTTGCGTTTTTCGGTCAGGGGCAGGATGCGTTTTTTCATGGGACAGGTACGATCTTTCCAAGGATAACTGGGCGTTTAGCGCCGGTGGCAGAAGGGACATTGTTTGGACTGCCGAGGGCGCTGGCGCGGGCAAGGATCGCAAAAGCCACGGCCTCGCGTGCGTCGATGGGGATGCCAAGTTCGTCGGTGGTACGAAGGGGAATGTCCGGCAATAAGTCGGCGAGCATTCGAACCAGCGTGCGGTTGTGGGCACCACCTCCGGCCAGATATATTTCATCGGGCATCCGCGGAAGAAATCGGCGGTAGGCGTCGGCGATGGTTTGCGCGGTGAAAGCAGTCACAGTGATTAGAACATCTTCGTTACGGAGCCGAAAGCGACGAGCTAATTTCAGGAGTTCATGGCAATATAATATCCCGAAATCCTCCCGGCCCGTGGATTTTGGGGGCTCTTTGCGGAAATAAGGATGTCGAAGCATTTGCGCAAGGAGCGGACGATGGACAGTGCCGTTGGCGGCCAGACGGCCGCCGGGATCGTAAGTCTGCTTGCCTTGCGTAAACAGATCCACGAGGCCATCAATGACCATGTTGCCCGGCCCGGTATCGAAGGCCAAGATCTCGTCGATTGTGCATCGAGCGGGCAACCAGGTGACATTGCCAATCCCGCCGATGTTCTGGATGGCCCTCGATTTTGTCGTATGGCGGAAGAGTACAAAATCGCTGTAGGGGACAAGCGGCGCACCCTGACCGCCCGCGGCGAGATCGGCGGTACGGAAATCGGCGACGGTTGTGATCCCGGTGCGCTGGGCGATGACGGCCGGTTCGCCAATCTGCAGCGTGGAAGGAACGGCGGCTCGGCCGAAACGACGGCCCTTTGGATCATGCCAGATGGTCTGGCCGTGCGATCCGATCAGATCGATAGAACCCGGCGGAATGCGATGTTTGCGGCAGGTTCGGAGGAGGGCCTCGGCAAAGAGTCTGCCGACGAGAAAGTTCATGAAGCCAATATCCGCAGTTGAACCGGAATTGGGTCTGCAAAGCTGCAGAAGGTCTTGACGCACGGATAAAGGCCAGGGGATGGTCTCAAACGCAGTCAGCCGCACTACCACGCGGGAATTCCGTGGGGCCAAATCGATCACCGCCACATCAATCCCGTCCAGGGATGTCCCGGACATCAGGCCGGCGATTCGCCACGGCCGTCCGGTATGTCGATCCTTCGGTTGCACAAGAGGTCTCCGTTTCTGAATGGGATTCTACCGGCCCCGGGGAGGATTGGCAATACGGGACCCCAACGGGATCAAACGGAAACTTTACGACCAACGGCGATGTCTCTATAATTCCGGTATTGAGCAATGTTGAACGCCTCGTTGAGGGAGACGGACGATGAACAACCAATCGCTGGAAAACAAACTGGTCCCGATACCGGATCGCCGGGAAATGCTCTGCGCCGAGACGCCGGGTGGGCCGTGTGGAGTGGTGGTCTTCGGGGCGTCGGGGGATCTGGCGAAACGAAAGTTGTACGGTAGTTTATTTGAATTATACCGGAGACGGTTACTCAACGATCGATTTTATTGTGTCGGATGCGGACGAACGGCGCTGACGAACGAGGCCTTTCGTGAAATGGTGAGCCAGTCCCTGGGGAATCGGGACTCGGAGGAGGTACGGAAATTCGTTGATCGATTTTCGTATCTGAGCGGCGATTACTCCGATCCCGTGTTGTATCAGGGCCTGCGAACGGCGATGACAGAGGCCGACCGCCGCTGGTCGGTTTCCGGGCGACGGATATTTTATTTATCGGTTCCGCCAACCTTGTATGAGACGATTGCCAATGCGCTGGGAAGTTCGAGTTTGGCACAACCAGCGGTAACGCCCGATCCCGAAGCGCCAATCTTAATTCTCGAAAAGCCGTTTGGCCGAGACCTGGATTCGGCGATTGGCCTCAATTCCGTCTTGCGGCGGCATTTCGAGGAATCGCAGATTTACCGAATTGACCACTATCTTGGTAAAGAGACGGTACAGAATATTTTAATGTTCCGATTTGCCAACGCGATCTTTGAGCCGATCTGGAATCGTAACTATATCCAACAGGTTCAGATCACGATCGCTGAAACGGTGGGCGTTGAACATCGCAGCGGTTACTACGACCAGACCGGGGCGATGCGCGACATGTTTCAAAACCACATGCTGGGAATGCTGGCGCTGGTGGCGATGGAACCGCCGGTGGCGTTTGCGGCCGAGGCGATCCGCGACGAGCGAGTCAAGCTGCTGCGAAGCGTTCGCCCCATGCGCTGCCAACCCTGGGCCACGGACATCGTTCGCGGGCAATACGGTTCGGGCGCAATCGATGGGCAACCCGTATCCGGTTATCGGCAGGAGCCGGATATCGGGAAAGACTCGCGAACGGAGACCTTTGTCGCGGCCCGTGCGTGGATTGACAACTGGCGATGGAAGGATGTACCGTTCTTTATGCGAACGGGGAAACGAATGTCCCGAAAGGTGACCGAGATTGCGATCGCTTTCCGGCCGGTGCCGCATTCAATGTTCGCGTCGGTGGGGCTGGACAATCTGCCACCGAATGTGCTGGTGTTAAAGATCCAGCCGCAGGAGGGGATCCGAATGAGCTTTCAGGCCAAGCGCCCGGGCTCGAAGGTTTGTATGAGCACATTGTCGCTGGATTTCACCTATCGGGATTTGTTTGGCGCCGAAGCTCCCGAATCCTATCAGAGATTGTTGCTGGATGCGATGACGGGAGATCCGACATTGTTTCTGCGTCAGGATGACATTGAGGTGGCCTGGTCGCTGGTGACGCCGATCCTTCGGGCTTGGGAGAACGACGCGTCGATTCCGGCCGAATATCCGGCGGGTGCGGAATCATTTCCGGATGCCGATGCGATGATTCACGGCTCCGGGTTCGGATGGCGGAGATTATCCGAAATGTGAAAGAGGAAAGGTTTAGTAGATGATCGCGGTTGCTTCTTCGATGGTGCGAATGACTTCCTGAATGTCACCGGCATTGGGTACGGCCCCGTCGAATCCTTTTTTAAGAAGGGCGGTGATTTCGGTTTCACCGAGCCGATTGGCGACGGCGATAATCTTGGCGGCGTTCAGATCGTCGCTTGCCCGGACATATTGGCAGATATGGGCGGCATCGATATCCTTGGCCATCAGGTTAATCAGGATCACATGGGGCAGGAGCTTTTGGGCCACCAGACCGGCGTCGAAACTGTTTTCGGCGACTTGGATCTCGTAGTCCTTTCTGTCTTTGAGCTGAGCGGCCAGTCCGGAGGCGGCCGCGGAATTACTATCGATGATCATCACCCGGGTTCGACCCATTTCCAGGGCGTCGGTCGGAATCGAATGGGCCTTCATGAAACGAATCAGTTCCCCGGTCGGGATACGGCGATCCCGCGAGCCGGGAATGCGATATCCCTTGAGTTGCCCGCTGTCAAACCATTTGGTCACGGTCCGCGGAGCCACATTGCAGATTTGAGCAACTTGTCCGGTAGTTAATACGTCTTTGCGTTTATTCATGGCTGGTACCTGCATCCCGACAAATTCCAGTCAAATATCATCCATAATACCGTCCGGCCCGGATAGGGCCCGATCCTGTTTTCTCATCGTCCCCTTACTTGGGGGAATTAACCTGTGGATCCCCAATTTTTATAAATTCTCAACCCTATTCCCATGGAAATAGTATGGAAATATGCCGATTTTTATAGGTCCCGGAATGGGAATTCCGAATCAAACCCGAATTCTGTTTACATTTCCTCTTGACCTTGGTCGATCCTTATGATAGAAAGACGAATGAACAAGTATCACCGTGGTGCAGGTGGTCGGGATGAACGGGAATCGAGTACCGTTTTCCGGCCAACAGAAGTCCAGCCCCGCGTGGGCAAATAGGTGTTTAACGCTTCAAGGACGCCGACTGCACCGGCAAGGGCGAAAGGCAATGGATGGTTTATCCGCAGGGGCAGTGATGTATATACGCTCCGATGGTTGCGGATGGGTGCATCATTCAACATTGCCAAGTCCAAGATTGCCTGTGTGTCGGCGGGTATTGGGATCGAACCAGACAACAGGGTCCAGACAGAACAGTAGCATGAGTCAAGGAAACGGCACATCCAAAACCGGGATCCGCATGATAAAACCCCTTTTCTGCGGACATTCCCTGCGGTTGCCCCGGACGGGGTTCGCAGATATGCCGGGTTCCTGACTTTCGTTCATGGATCGATCCGTCATCCGATAAGCGAATTTCGCCGGGTCTTCTGCCAATCCCTGGCACCATCGTGGTCTATAGATCATGAGAAAGGGTTTGTCAGATGCCGGGTATCATTTCATTTCCCATTCTCGGCCTCAGCGGGCCGATCACGGTCGGAATCGCCGTCGTCGCGCTTGCCGTCGGGATTGTAGTCACCTTTATTATCCAGAAAACCATTGCAGGAAACAAATTGCTGGCCGCTGAAAACGAGGCCAAAAACCGCATCGAAGTGGCCAATCGTCAGGCCGAGAACATCGTCAAAGAGGCCCAACTCAATGCCGCCAACGAATTTCTCAAGAAGAAGGAGAAATTCACCGCCGAAATGGAGACCGCCCAGGGAGAACTGCTGAACCTGGAGCGGCGTCTCAGTAAGCGCGAAGACACCCTGGATCGGCAGGGAGAATTGCTCAATCAGAAGGAAAAACAACTCCGTGACAGCGAACGGGAACTGGAGCAAAAGCACCAATCCAATGATGCCAAGGCCAAACACTTGGCCAATCTGATCGCACAGCAGAAGAATCAGTTGCTGAAAATCTCCAATCTGGATGTCGAACAGGCCAAGGAGATGCTGCTCAAACGGCTGGAAGAGGAATGCGATCGTGACATGAGTAAGCTCATCGAGCGTAAGCTGGAGCAGGCCAACGAGATCAGCGAGGAAAAGAGCCGCGAGATCATCAGCTTGGCGATCCAGCGATATGCGGCCGAACAGACCTGTGAAATCTCGGTTTCGATGGTCGATATTCCCAACGACGAGATGAAGGGTCGTATTATCGGACGAGAAGGACGAAACATTCGGGCTTTCGAAAAGGCCACCGGCGTTGATGTGATCGTGGATGATACTCCGGGAGTGATTGTGTTAAGCGGATTTAATCCGATCCGTCGGGAGACGGCTCGTCTGAGCATGGAGCGGCTGATCCAGGATGGAAGGATTCACCCCTCGCGCATTGAGGAACTGGTCGCACAAACCAAAAAAGATGTCCACGCCAAAGTCCAGCAAATGGGTAAAGAGGCGGCCACCGAGGTTGATGTTCGGGGCCTCAATAACAAGATCGTGGGCATGCTCGGTGCGTTACACTATCGTACCAGCTATGGTCAGAATGTCCTGAGGCACAGCGTCGAGGTGGCGTTTCTGGCGCAGGTGATGGCCGACGAACTGGGTCTGGACGGCTCGATGGCCAAACGGGCAGGACTCTTGCACGATATCGGTAAGGCGATGGACCGCGAGGTAGAAGGCGGACACCCGGCGATCGGGGCGAACTACCTGAAACGCTTCAAAGAGCCGCAGATTGTCATTAACGCTGCCGAAGCTCATCACGGCGACATTCCCGCGGATAATCCCTACACTCCTCTCATCGCGGCGGCCGACGCCATCAGCGCGTCCCGGCCGGGTGCGCGTCGCGAAACCCTCGAACGCTATATCAAGCGGTTGGAAAAACTCGAAGAGATAGCCAACAGCTTCAAGGGCGTCGAGTCCTGCTACGCGATTCAGGCCGGACGGGAGGTCCGGGTCATTGTGGACGCCAACAAGGTCGATGACGGCAGCGCCGCCACGGTCGCCCGAGACATCGCCAAGAAGATCGAGGAAGAAATGACCTATCCGGGCGAGATCAAGGTGACCCTGCTGCGGGAGTTGCGTTGCATCGAATATGCCAGATAGTCGAAATCCACGGGAGGACGAGGTATGAAGGTCAAAGTGCTGTGTATCGGCGACATCGTCGGCCGCCCGGGACGATATATCCTGTCCCAGGTGCTGAAAGAGCAGATTCGTCAGCGTTCCATCGACTGCGTGATTGCCAATGCGGAAAATGCCGCCGGCGGGTCGGGGATTACGGCGCAAATCTACGACAAGCTGCTCAAATACGGCGTCCATCTGGTGACCCTGGGCGATCATGCTTATCGCAAACGCGAGATCATCTCCACGCTGGAATCGGCCGGGAATATCGTCCGACCCGCAAACCTGTCACCGGGCGCGGCAGGCCGCGACTATGCCGTCTATCAGACGGCGAAAGGTCCCCGGGTGGCGGTGGTGTGTTTGATCGGCCGCATCTTCATGAAGCCCGCCGACTGCCCCTATGCCAAGATCGACTCGTTGCTGATGAAGCTGCAAAACGAAGCGGATCTTGTCTTCGTCGAGATGCACGCCGAGGCCAGCAGCGAAAAAATTGCACTGGGATATTATCTCGACGGCAAAGTCGCGTGTGTCTATGGGACGCATACCCATGTAGTCACTGCCGACGAACGAATCCTGCCGAAGGGTACGGCCGCTATTACCGATATCGGGATGACCGGCAGCCATGATTCGGTGCTCGGCCGCAAAACGGAAAATGTCATTCGGGCCTTTCGCACGCAGATGCCATATCCGTTTGAAGTGGCAACCGACGATCTCCGAATCAGTGCCATCGAAGTCACCTATGATACCCAGACCCGTCGGGCCGAACGAATCGAACGACTGCAGATCTGCGAATCGTCACACGAACTGGCTGGCTACGATAGTGACGACGGCCGTCCGGAGTATTACGCGGAGTACTGAGCATGTGATTGCCAAACCGGGATCCAGGAGACAGGATCGTGGCGGCCCCATCCGGAAAAACAAAACAATCGAAGATCCCCAGGCGGAATCTGACCTCCCCTTCCCCCTCGTCTGCGAAGATGAGGAAAAGCCGACTGTGGTTATTTCGACTTTTATTTGTCCTGTTTCCGGTCTTCATATTGTTTGCGGCCGAGGGAATTCTCCGTTGGAAAGGATACGGCTTTTCCGCGTCAGTGCTGACCCCTTTGGTGGTCGATGGGCAAGCTTGTCTGACCAACAACAATGGATTCAGCCGATTATTTTTTCCGGAAACCTTAGCCCGGGAGTTTGATCCGTTTGTTTTTCCGGCCAAGAAGGGGTCCGGGACGATTCGGGTGGTGGTCCTGGGGGAATCGGCGGCACAGGGCACGCCGGACGGGGCGTATGCGTTCAGCCGGATTCTGTCCCGGCTGCTGGAGTCGGCCTATCCGGAGCTGCGGTTCGAGGTGATCAATACGGGGATGACGGCAATCAATTCCCATGCGATCCTGCCGATAGCCGAGGCGATGTCTCGGTACCGGCCGGAAGCGGTGGTGGTGTATATGGGCAACAACGAGGTGGTGGGGCCGTACGGGGCGGGGACGGTGTTTTCGCAATGGACGCCGCACCGGGGCCTGATCCGGGCGGGTTTGGCGTTGCGTCGGTACCGGCTGGGGCAGTGGCTGTCGGATGGACTGGCCAGACCAAATCCGGAGACATTGCGGGGCTGGGGTGGGATGCAGATGTTCGTGGAGCATCAGGTGTCGGCGGACGATCCGCGTCTGGAGGGGGTGTACCGGCATTTTGAGGCGAACCTGGAGGCGATCTGCCGGGTGTCGGAACGGGCGGGAGCCCGGGTTCTGCTGTGTACGGTGGGGAGCAACCTGCGGGATTGTCCGCCGTTTGCGTCGGGACACAAGGCGGGCCTGACGGAAGGACAGATGGCCGAGTGGAAACGGCTGTTCGAACAGGGGGTGGAACTGGAGCGGAAGGGACAACTGGCCGAGGCAGTGGCGGCCTTCGCAGCGGCATGGGCGATTGACGACAGGCATGCGGAGACGGCGTTTCGGCTGGGACGATGTGCAGAACGAGGGCAGGATTTTGCGGCGGCGGGGCCGTGGTATCGGCGGGCGCGGCAGTTGGATACGCTGCGGTTTCGGGCGGATGATCGGATCAACGAGATCGTCCGTGAAAAGGCGACGGGGACAAACCGCATGCTGGTGGATACGGCCACGATCCTGGAGCAGGCCAGCCCGAACGGGCTGACGGGTCGGGAACTGTTTTACGAGCATGTGCATCTGACATTTTCGGGCAACTTTGTCGTGGCCCGGACGATCTTCGAATCGCTGGGGAAACGGCTGCCGGGGCTGAAGGACAAGCGGACGGGTTCGATACTGACCGAGGCGCAATGTGCCGAATCGCTGGCGTTTACTCCGTATGATCAATTCCGAATCGCCGACGAGATCCTCAATCAGAATCTTGTCAAACCACCGTTTACAGCACAGGCCTATCATGCCGAACAGGTCGCTGAGTTAAATAAAGAGTTCGAGATTCTGAAATCGGTCAAGACGCCTGAATCGCTTGCGGCGTGTTCTGCGGCGTATCAGCGGGCGATTGAAGCCCATCCCGGCGATGGTTTTTTGAACTGGAAGTACGGCCGATTGCTGGCCGAGGAAATGGCCGACTATGCGGCCGCCGAGCGGCAATACGCGTTGGTCCAGTTGCGGTTACCCTTGTTTCATCGCGCCCTGACGGCGCGGGGACAGATGCTGGCCCAACTTGGGAACAACCAAGAGGCGATCCGACAATTCGTCCGGGCGATCGAATTGCAACCCAATAATTACGATCCACATTACCAACTTGCACGGGTTTTTCATAAGCAGGGACACGCATTCGAGGCGATCGCGGAATATCGAAAGACTCTCCATTACCGGCCGGGTTATGCACCGGTGTACAATCCGCTGGCCGAATTGCTGCAAAAGCGAGGTCAAGTCGACGAGGCCATCGCGGTGTGCATCGAGGGAACCTCGGCCAATCCGCAGGATGCGATCCTCTTCTGCAATCTGGGGGTCTTGCTGGATACGGCGGGCCGGCCGAAGGATGCGATCCAGGCATTCAAACGAGCGATGGAACTGGCTCCGGATTCGGCCGATATCCGTCGGGTAGCCGAAACGGTCTTGCGTCGCCGCGGGATTCCGATGCCGCGATAAGGTTCCATCAGGGCGCGACCAGTTCCAGGGATCCGAGGTACAGCCGCTTGTGTGTATCGTTTGGCTCATGCGGCAGAGCGATCCGCGGGGTACCGTCAGCATCGCCGATCGAGACGAACAATCCGCACGGTCCCGGCGTGACCGGCGGGGCATATCCTTCAGTTTTCATGGCGACGGTCACAGCGGTGAGAATCGTATGCGGCTGTGCTTTTCCCTCCGGCCCGGTGGGCAAGTCGCGAAAATTGAACGAGTCATCCGCCGCGACGCACACGATTCCCCCCTTGGCATCCTTGAGGGTCAGCGTGATGACCCCGCCCGGATAACAGGGAGCGACACCGACATTGGCCCAGGTGGTCGATACGGAAAAAGGTTCGCCGATGCGGATTCGGGAAGGAAAGGCCGCTCGGAGAAGCTCAAGACGGTAACCCATCCGACGGTTGATCCGGTCGATGATCGGGCGGTTTTCGTCCAGAAGTTCACGCGGCCACCAGTGAATCGACATATAACTGGCGTGGTAGTCCTCGACGGATTTGAGCAGCAGAGAGCCGTCGCCCCATGCCTTGCGTTCTTTGGACGGTCCGTAATGTTCATGTTCGAGTACGACCGGCAGCTTCGGCCAGAACGCCTGGGCCAGTTCGGCATGATACCAGGAATTCGGCGGCGGCTGAACGCAGATACTGTCGTCGCGAAGGGTGACGCCTTTGGAAAGGGCATAATCCGTGATCGGCAGATGGGCGCCGGGCGTGCTGGGGCCGGCGAAATCGTCGCTGATGGCCAGCAGGGTCTTCTTGAAGTGCTTGACATACAGGTCCACATGGATGCGCCGCACTTCGTCGTCGAAGGGGAGTTTCGAACTGGCCCAGGTATGGCCTTCGCCCCAGACGCCGAACGAGCCGATATCGACGAACGCCACATTGGGATTGCCGTCGTATCGTCGCGCCAGGGCCGCAAGAAAACGGTCTAACTTGTCCAGAAACACCGGATCTTTGTAGTTCGGCTCCCAGTACGGGCCGTTTTCGACCACGCCGATTCCGGGTTTGAAATCATATCCTTTGGCCCCGGCGTCATGGACCCACCGGGGTGTTGCCCACCGTGTCCACGATTCGCAAGAGCTGATTCGCAGGGCGATCTGTTTGCCCTTGTCGATCCATCGCTGGGCGGGGGTATCCAGCAGGGCCCAGTTAAACCGGCCTTCCTGCGGTTCCAGGAAGGACCACGGTACCCGAAGGTAAACACACGAAAGGCCGGGGAAGTCATCGACGGTATCCGAGGGCTCCAGTTTCGAGCCATAGTTGGTGATGGTGTTGGAATAATAGTGCAGTGTCCAGCCCATCCCCGGATTGATCAGGGCCTTTCCGTGATCGACCGGCTGGACGATCTGTTCGCCGGCAGAGTCTGCAGCGGAGGTTTGAACGACGAAAACAAGTAGGATTCCGAGAGTCATCCAAAGACTATGCATGTCATTGCCTTTCCAAGTCGAGAATCGTTTGGACATATTGATCCGCGTCGAATTTCCGCCTCAGGCCGGCATCGTTCATATAACGGATATTGCCGAAGATCGGTCGACGACTCCACGGACGATCGTGTTTGCCGAAACACCAGGCCACGCCGGCAAAACCGTTGGGATCGCGCCCGTCCAGTTCATATTTGTCGTTCAGATCAAGCGCGGTCGCAAACGCCTCCTGCGGAGTCTTGGACCATTCCAGGATCTTTTTGCCCCAGTACATCCGCATATAACCATGCATTTTTCCGGTCATTACCATCTGTTTTTGTGCGGCGTTCCAATACGGGTCGTGGCTTTGTGCCTGTTCCAACTGGTCGCGTGAATACCGATATGTTCGTGTGTCCTTGCGATGGGTATTCAGGGATCGACGAGCCCAGTCGGGGAGCCCGTCGTATTGATCATAGCGGGCATTGAAGCGGACAAAATTGGAGGATAATTCACGACGGACAATCAGTTGTTCGAGAAAAGCATCTGCTGCCGGGCTGTTCTTTTCGCCGACATACAAGGCGATTTCCAGCGGACTGATATGACCGAAGTGAAGATAAGGACTCAGGTCAGACTGATAATCTTTCGTGGGATCGTTGTGACCTTTGTCGTAATGATCCAGCTTGCAGTCAATGAATCGGTCCAGAAGCCGGTGGGCCTGTTGTTCTCCGCCGACAAATAACGGTGAGGGACCGACCGAGCGGTCGATGTTGAGCTTGTTTAACAGATTATCGATATCGATCGGCGATTCGGAGGCGATTTTCAGATTCATGGAAGACAACCGCGGCTTTCCGGATGGAAGCGGGACGAGAAATTGCGGCAAACATCGGTGAATTCGGGGTCGAAATACGCCGGCCGAGTACATTTCTTTGTCGGCGGCGGTCAGAACCGGCACGATCAGATTGGTTTCGACTTCAAGCAGGGGGCAGTCGATCACCGAGGCAACGGCATTTCGCCACTGCCGCTGGATTCTCAGGTGGCCGGCATCCGTGATCACGAGATCGGCTTTGCGGGATAGCGCGATCGCGACGGTGTCGGGGGATCCGATTCGCAGGATGAATCGAATTCCAATTCGGGCCAAAGCGGCATCGACCTCCTGGAGACCTTCCAACATGAAGCGGTAATGGCGGAGATTGGCGTTGGGAAAGATATCGGTCAAACCAAAACCAACGACGAGTGGTTTTTTTCGTTCATTGGCCGTACGAATAGCCAGTTCCAGAGCATGGTTATACCTCACCCGCTGGGCGGCCTGCATCCAATAGAGGACGGCTTCGCGATTTCGCGGTTCCGAGGGGTTCAGATTTTCGACTCGTTCCGATTCGATCACGACGGTATCGTAGGGCAAGACCGGGGTTTCGTCAACGGTTGATCGTTGCGTTATCGCAGATGTCGAAACCGATCGGGCGACAGGCCGAAAATTCGCTTGAAGGTCCGCGAGAATGCGAATGCGTCGGCGAACCCCAGCTCTCGGGCGACCTGCTTGACCAGAACCTCCGGATCGGCAAGCCGTTCGGCGGCGTGGTTCATCTTGCGGCGGATCAGGACCTGGTATGGAGTTTGTTCATTAAAGCGACCAAAGAGACGGCAAAGATACGCCGCATCGATATGGCATTCCTCGGCGATCTGGGCCAGGTTTTCCAATCGCAGGAAGTGCTGGTAGATATAGCGAAGACATTGTTGATAGGTTGCATAAGCCCGGGACTGATCCTCTTGCCGGTCAAGTGACCGTTCGGCGATTTTGTAGCCGAGGTGTTCGAGAATCGCGCTGCAGATCCGGGGACTGTATCGGGAACCGGATTTTCCGTTGGCGATAAGGTCCTCATAGAGTCTTTGAATCTCATCGATAGCGGAGACCTGAAGGAATGTTCCCGGCGCCAATCCGGCGTCCATCATCGTTTTTTTGGCTTGTGTCCCGGCGAAATCGACAAAATATTTGACCATCGGTTCTTTACGGTCGGTGATGATCCGTTGCGAAATTCCCGGGCCGTAGGTGAAGACGGATCCGGCCGACAGGGGATGATCATTGCCGGACAGGATCAATGTGCCGCGGCCGTGGGCCACGAATTCGATCGAGAAGAAGGGAAAATCGTCACGGTCAATCCGGTAGTCCGGTAGGCACTGTTCCCGGCCGCCGGAAATCACGACCAGACGTTTGAGGCCGGAAAGAACGGCCGGTAACAAAAACCGGTTGACCTGTGTCACCTGCGAAGCGAACAGGTCAGGGCCGGACAGATTGTACGAAGTTGGTTTCACGACAAGTCAATAAATGCTATGTCTTGGACAATATTAGCCATTACCCTTTAGTATTTATTTGCGTATAGTATATACAATGGATATGTGAAAGTCAATATTGGATAGGGAAGGATTTCGGCCCTCCCGGAACAAATCAGTCAGCGAGAAAAAAATGGCAAAGAAAAACAGTACACAAAAGACCAACCTCCTGGCCCAGACAACGCTTAACAAGGATGACCAGATCGTTATCGCCGGTGCCGGCGGATTCATCGCAGGAGCATTGACGCGGTACTTTCACGATCAAGGGTTTACTCGTATTCGCGCGATCGACAAAAAGCCGTTGCCCGAATGGTACCAGCGGGTTCCGGGTGTCGAGTGCCTGTGTATGGACCTCAAAGAGGAAGACAACTGCAAACGGGCCTGTGAGGGCGCTGTCGAAGTCTATAACCTTGCCGCCGACATGGGCGGTATGGGTTTCATCGAGCGGTTCCGCGTCGAGTGCCTGCGGAGTATCCTGATCAACACGCATATGATCGAGTCGGCCTGGAAGGCCGGGGCTCAGCGGTATTTCTATGCCTCGTCGGCCTGTGCCTACAACACCAAGCTGCAGGAAGACCCGAACTGTCCGGCACTGAAGGAAAGCGACGCGTATCCGGCGATGGCCGAACGCGGTTACGGATGGGAAAAACTGATGTCCGAGATGTTTTGTCAGGAATATACGGCCGAACGGGGACTGAAGACCGCGATCGCCCGTTTTCACAATGTCTATGGGCCCTGGGGGACCTGGGACGGTGGCCGGGAAAAGGCCCCGGCGGCGATATGTCGCAAGGTGATCGAGGCCAGGGGTAGCGGAAAGCATGAGATCACCATCTGGGGTGACGGAAAGCAGACGCGAAGTTTCATGTTCATTGACGACTGCATTTTCGGAATCGATCAGATCATGCACTGTGACGAACTGATCGCCACGCCGATCAATCTGGGTTCCCATGAGATGGTTTCGATCAATGAGCTGGTATCCCTCGCGGAAAAAATCGCGGGCATTACACTTCAGCGTCATTACGATCATAATGCTCCCAAAGGTGTTGCCGGCCGTAACAGCGATAACACCTTCATTCAGAAAGTTCTTGGCTGGCAACCCTCAACCTCCTTGGAAAAAGGCCTGGCTGCTACATACAAGTGGATCGAACAGCAGTACCAACAGCGAAAAGCCGGCCACCGTACGGTCAGTTGATGTAACGATCTTCGGTCCAAAGAATGGATGTCAAGACTCACAATCCGATCGAGATCACGGACGCCGTTGGCCACTTGCCGTACCGCATCGCTTTGGCCGGCGGGTGGATCGATCAGCCCTTCGTGTCGCGTTACAATCCCGATCCGCCGGGTTCGATGGTGGTCGTCGGTGTCGTCCCGCAGTTTCGATTCATGGACCGATCCGGCATCTGCAGCAGTACCCGCGAGATCGCGATGAAGCTTTGGAAAGGCCGTTTGCCGGACGGCAATCCGGATAATCTGGTCCGCCAGCTCTACGCCGCCGAAAACGACGGCAGGGCGGATCCTTCCGGCTCGCAGGACATGATCGGCCTGGTTTATCCGGGCATTAATCGGCTGGATTACGATTTCGCTTTCGAAGGCGGCGTATTTCCGAGGCATATCGAATCATGCAACAATCCGGCCGTAGCGGAGTGGCTGCAGAAGCATCTGCACATCCTGCCGGTAGCGCCGCGACCCGATGGTTACAGTCCGCTTGGCCGAAGGAATCTGGACCCCCGGTGGATCGCCCGGCTGGGACGGTCCGGCCGCGATTGTTACGACTCCATCGTCCAGCGAAATCTGACGGAATTCGGCCGCTCAATGAACGAATGTATGCTCTGCTGGCAGATGATCCTGCCCGACACAGTCGATCACACGACCCTGACGGTCGATCTGGCGGGACTGCTGAAGGCCTATCAATCGCGATATCCCGGGGCCATGTATTCCGGTTGCGGCGGCGGCTATCTGTTGGTCGCCTCCGAACAACCGATCCCCGGTTCCTTCAAAGTCCAGATACGAGTGTGAGAGCGATGACGCAGAATTCACAATCAGTGGTGGTCCAGGGTGCATTCGATGACATTCGATTTGCCGATATTCGTTTCCTGCAGGAGGCCTCTCGATTCGGGCCGCTGACGGTTCTGCTGGCTTCCGATGCGCTCTGTCGACGCCTGACCGGCCAACCGCCGAAGTTCCCCCAGGCCGAACGGTCCTATACGATTCAATCCATCCGTTGTGTTGAAAAAGTACATCTCATCGACGAACCGATTGAAGGCGGATTACCTTCAATCGTTGAATTTTCGCCTTCTGTCTGGGCCGTCCGCGAGGGCGATTATTCGTCCGACCGACAATCGTATTGCAGCGGAAGGGGAATTGACTATCGCGTCATCCGGGAGTCGGAACTGGCCGGATTTCCCGAATGGAAATTTCCCCCGTTGGATTCATCTTCCCGGCGAAAGAAGGTTATGGTTACCGGCTGCTTCGACTGGTTTCATTCCGGCCATGTCCGCTTCTTTGAGGAGTGTTCCGAACTCGGCGACCTGATCGTTGTCGTCGGCCACGATCAGAATCTCCGCGAACTCAAAGGGCCCGAACATCCCCTTTTTGGCCAGGACCAGCGGCGCTATATGGTTGGGGCTGTGCGATTTGTTCATCTGGCGGTGATCTCGACCGGCCACGGCTGGATGGATGCTGAACCCGAAGTCATTCGCCTTCGGCCGGATATCTACGCGGTCAACGAGGACGGCGACAAGCCCGTCAAACGCGAATTCTGTAATCAGTACGGTATCGAATATGTGGTCCTCAAACGCCTGCCCAAACCGGGTCTGGAACGAAGGAGCAGTACGAATCTTAGAGGATTCTGAACCGTTAACCGTGGAAAGGAAGGGAACATGAACACAAAACACGCAACGGCAATCGCATGGATCATTCTGGCCGTGGTCATGATCGTTGTGAGGAGCATGCCCTGTTCTGCAGCGGGCAACCCGGCCCCGGCCTCGACCACCGCAGCCGATTCGCTCAAGGATTTTAAATGCCCCGAGTGGTTCCGCGACGCCAAGTTCGGAATCTGGTCCCACTGGGGGCCGCAGGCCGTACCGATGAACGGGGATTGGTATGCCCGTGGAATGTATGAACCCGGCAACAAGCATTATAAATATCACCTCGAACATTACGGCCATCCCTCGGAATTCGGCTACAAGGACATCATCCCGCTGTGGAAGGCCGAAAAGTGGAATCCCGAGCGATTGATGGCCCTCTACAAAAAAGCCGGGGCGAAATATTTCGTCAGCATGGGCGTTCACCACGATAACTTTTTCCTCTGGGACTCGAAAATCCACAAGTGGAACGCCGTCAACATGGGCCCCAAACGCGATGTCGTGGGTGACTGGCAAAAGGCGGCGAAGAAAGAAGGGCTCTACTTCGGCGTCTCCGAGCATCTTGGCGCCAGCTTTACCTGGTTTCAGTCCAGCCATCAAGCCGACAAGGAAGGTCCCAAAGCCGGCGTCCCCTATGACGGCGCCGATCCGAAATATCAGGACCTGTACCATTTCCCGGCCGAACCGGGCGACAACGGCTGGTATAGCAACAATCCCAAGTGGCACGCCCAGTGGTTTGAGCGGATCAAGGAACTCGTGGACAATTACCAGCCCGACCTGCTCTACACCGACGGCGGTCTGCCCTTCGGCGATGTCGGCCGGACCCTTGTCGCCCACTTTTATAACAGTAAAATTGACGCTGCCGGAAAGACCGATCGCGTCTACACCTGCAAAAGCATCGGCTCCGGCGAATTCGTTCCCGGTTCTTATGTGCAGGACATGGAACGCGGGGTGCTTCCAGGAATCAATCCCTTTCCCTGGCAAACCGATACCTCCATCGGCGATTGGTACTACAATCGCAACTGGAAGTTCCGCGATGTCAATTGGACAATTCATATGCTCATCGACATCGTCAGTAAGAACGGCAATCTGTTGCTGAATGTCGTCCAGCGTCCCGACGGTTCACTGGATGCCGAAGTCGAACAGATGCTCGAAAAGGTGGCCGCCTGGATGGCCGTCAACGGCGAGGCGATTTACGCGACCCGGCCGTGGCTGACCTTCGGCGAAGGGGCGGTCAAGGCCGGCGGCGGACACTTCAAGGAAGACTTTGCGTATTCCAATCAGGACATCCGTTATACTCGCTCCAAGGATGACAAGGTCCTCAATGCCTTCGTGCTCGGCTGGCCGGACAAGACCATCACCTTACGGTCGGTTCGGGTGGATGCGGCTTCGAGCGATGCGAAAGTCCGGATGCTCGGCTACGATGGTGGGATCGAGTACTCGGTCAATGCCGAAAAACAACTGGTGATCACCATTCCTGAACTGCCCGAAGGCAAGCGGCCGGTCGGCCCGGCTTGGACCTTCCAGCTTACCGGGTTTACGGTCTCGCTGCATCCGTCGGCCCAGTATGATCAGCCCGGCGCCGTTGTTCTCACGGCTGAGAAGGCCGCGCTGGAAGGAGACAAGATCAATACGGAACAAAAGGGGGATCTGGCCAAGAATATCGGATTTTGGGATTCGCCCCAGGACAAAGCCCATTGGCTGGTCGCGATCAAGCAGGCCGGGACCTATCAAATTCGCGGCGAATTTGCCACCGCTTCCGGTATATCAAAAGTTACAGTTGAGGTCGAATCCGGGCCTTCGACCACCGCCGAGATTCCCAACACGGGTTCCTGGGATAGGACGGCCTGGGTCGAACTGGGGAAGCTGAATTTCGAAAAGCCCGGCGTATATCATCTGGTCCTCCGGGCTGCAGATGCCCATTCCTGGAAACCGGTTAATGTCTGGCGGATCCAGATGGCGCCTGTGGCGAAATGAACAAAATCAGCCGCCGCTGTCGGCCTTTTTACGGGAATCGAGGAACGCCTGCAGGAAGGCCGCGGCGGCGATGGCGTCCAGTCGTTTTTTCTTTTTCCCCCGCGTCAGCTCCATCGCGCCGAGTTTGTTTTCGGCGTCGAAGCTGCTAAGCCGCTCGTCGAAGAATTCCACCGCGATGCCCAGTCGCTGGTGCAACAATCCGCCGAAGGTCCGGACCTCCGCGGCCTGCGGACCCTCCGTTCCGTCCATATTCAGCGGCAGGCCCAGCACGATCGCCCCAATCTTTTCGCGTGCAATCGTCTGCTGGATGCGTTCGATCAGGTCGGTCGTTCCCTCCACAACCGCCAGAGGCGAGGCCATCGACTCACCCTCGTCGCAGACGGCCAAACCCGTTCGTTTCCGACCATAATCGACCGCTAAATACCGCATGTTATCGCTCAATACCTTTGAACGGGTTACCGCTACAAATATTTCTCGCCCGTACTCTTTTGGATGCGGTCGAGGAGTTCTTTGAGTCGGCCGGCCTCTTCGATCGGGCAAACCAGCGTCGCATCGTCACTGTGGACGACAAGCATGTTTTTCGCTCCCAGGCATGCCACCAGATGATCCGGTCGATCGCTGATCACGATGTTGTCCCGACAGTCCAGAAGTTCACGGCGTTCTGCAATAACCAGATTCCGCTGCCCATCGAGCTCGATCACTTCCGCCAGTGCCGCAAATGAACCCAGATCGTGCCAGCGACAATCCAGCCGGATCGCATAAACCTCCGGGGCCCGTTCCATGACGGCATAGTCGATGCTGATCTTCGGGATTTTTCCGAACCATGCCTGCAGGGCCTGGTTTCGCCCCCGTCCCTTCCACGCCTTGCCGATCGCCTCCAACGGCTCGATGGCCGCCGGTAGGTTCGCCCGCAAATGATTCAGGATCGTCGCTGCTTTCCAGACAAACATCCCGCTGTTCCACGCATACCCGCCATCGGCGACATACTGCAAGGCGGTCGCCTCGTTGGGTTTTTCCTTGAACGCTGCCACCGGCGAAAAGGGATTAATACAGCCGTCGTATTGTGCCACCGGCCCGAGCTTAATGTAGCCGAACTGCGTACTGGCGTAGGTGGGTTTGATGGCGAAAGTCACCAACGCCTGTGGATGATCGTTAACGAAATGCAGCGCATCCCGTGCGGCCGTTTGAAAATCCTCCGCCGGCTCGATGAGCTGATCGGCCGTTACGACGGCCATCGCCGCATCGGGATTTTCCCGGCTGACGATTGTCGCCGCCAGGCCGATCGCCGCCGCCGTATCCCGAATTTCCGGCTCGGCGATCAGGTTATCCTTGGGTAAATCCGGAATCGCCTCGCGAATCCCATCGACAAAAAGTCGATTGGTCAATACGAGAATTTGGTCGGGCTCGACCAGCCCGGACACGCGATCGTAGCATAACTGCATCAAGCTCTTGCCGCCGAATAACGGCAACAGATGCTTGGGCCGGTTTTGACGACTCAACGGCCATAGTCTCCGCCCCGCACCTCCGGCCATGATGACCACATAATCTGTATCGCCCGATGCCGAGCTTCGTTGTTTCGTCATCGCTCTGGGCCTCAAATCCGGTATGCCGGATCCATCATGGCGATCGGCTGGATCTTGGCCACCATCGGCGCGTAGTCCGAATGCCCCATCAGGGCCATCGTGGCATCCTTGCCAAGCTCGACCGCCGGTTGGTCATAGGCGTCAATGTCGAACAACCGCCCCGCAATGGAAGTTGCCACTTCATACAGATACAGGAACTGGCCGACCGTCCGAGCGTCGATTCGCTCGAACAGAATCGTCATGCACGGCCGCTGGTCCTTGACTAAGGCATATTCGGTTGCCACCTTCTCGCTGTTGAGCAACTTGGATAATTTTGCTCCGGCCAGATACCCCAACTCCGGCGCACAATCCGGCGCCGGCCCGATTGTCAGATCTCGGCTGAATTCCTGCACTTGCAAGAAAGTGAAAATCTTGTCGTTGGGTCCCTCGCGATAGAGCTGCACCTGACTGTGTTGGTCGGTTGTGCCCAGCGCTTTGACAGGCGTGGGGCCGACAAAGACCGTTGCGCCTTGGGTATCTTTGGCCTTGCCGAGACTTTCCGCCCAGAGCTGGCGGTACCAGTCTGATAGGTCCTTGAGTGCATACGCATAGGGCATCATGACCGAGATTCGCTTTCCCCGCTGGTAAAAGTGATGATTCACGCCTGCCAGCATTGCCGCAGGATTCGCATAAAACCCCGTGCCTTTGACCCGCTGGTCCATGTCCGCTGCGCCGGCCAGCAGGGCGTCGATGTCGATCCCGCAGACCACCGCGCTCAACAAGCCCACCGGGCTGAGAACACTGAACCGACCGCCAACGCCATCCGGAACTTCCAGCGAACGGAAACCGTATTTGTCGGTGATCTGTCGCATCGTGCCTTTTTTCGGATCGGTCGTGGCGATGACATGCTCCTTGAACCCGGCCGGACCAAGCCGTTCCAGCAGCATCTTCTGGAGGATCAGATATTGTGCCGCCGTCTCGGCTGTGCGACCGCTCTTGCTGATGACATTGAACCAGGTCCGATCCAGCTTGTCGCCGATCCAGTCCAGGAATGAACCGAGCTGCGCCGGATCAACATTGTCAAAGACAAATAACCGCGGACCCTTGCGTTGCTTGTCGTCAGTATTATACATATACGGATTCAGCGCCGTCTGCAGCGCAATATTACCCAGTGCCGAGCCGCCGATTCCCAGCACGACGAAGTTCTCGCAGTCCCTGGCGATCTCGGCCCCCAGCTTTTTGGCTGAGGCCGCATATTCGGCCTTGTACGGCAAGTCTCGATACGGGGTCTTGCCCGCTTGGCGGACCTGGTTGACCTTCTCGATCGCCGCAGTCGTCTTGGCCGCGATTTCCGTGAATTGATCCCGACTGATCCCGTGTTCCGGCCCGAGAACTTCGGCCGTGACATTCTTGTAATACAGGCTGATATTCGCTTGTCCCACCATCATTCCTTTCGAGAATCCATTTTATTGATTTCCCATCACTTTACCTGCAGATCTGTGAATCGTCAATGGCCTCGTTCTGGGGAAGACATGTGCTGTCAGGATGGACCCGTTGCTCAATCGGTCTCGATTCTTGCCAATCAGAGCCCGTTGTGGGAAGATAACTGGAACGGAAAGGAACTTATTGTATGTTCGTACCCTGGTTTTGGTTGGTGATGTCCAGTTTGGCCGTTCAGCCGGATCAAACTCAATATATCCTGTTCAACCGGTCTCCGGGCCATGTCTTCAACCAGGCCCGTCCGCAGTCGATTACCCCGGAGGGTTTGATTGAGATTACTCGACATTTCCCAGTCTCGCCGGATTCCCATCGTCGTGTCGGTGTAGCTTTCATTTTCTCGTACCTGAATACTTCAGATGCCGACACGCTCGAATCCCTGAGGCGATTCCTTGATGCCGCTGGCCAGACCCACACCCCGATTCTCATCAAGCTCGATGGCGAAAACTGGTGGTCCGCCGTACCTGAACTGTGGAACTGGTGGGATCCGACAAGGCCGGGTTACAATCCTGCCAATCGCGCGAATGTCGAATGGACCGGTTGGTCAGCCGACAACGCCATCCGCATCGCATGGCGGAATTGGGGTAACCAAATTCGTATTCTCCCGCCACCAAACCTGTTCAGCCCGCGATATCGGAAGGTCTGCCATGAAAAGATGGCGGTGATTTTGCCGGGGATTCGAAGCTGGTGGCAGTCACTCCCTCCCGATCAAAAGGATTTATTGGTCGGAATTAATGTTGGATGGGAGAGTTCGATTGGAGTGAATGCGTGGTATTATCCCGGCGGTAACGATCTGCTGGACCACCCGGCCTATAAAGATCCCCAGACAGGCCTGAATACCGACGATGTTCTGGCCCGTGGCCAGGTCCAGATCGGATATGCCGCCGTCCGGTCGGCCGGGATCCGGTCGTCCGGCCGTATTACCGAGGTCGATCTCTGCGAGGTCGTCCGTCGCCATCTTGAAGACCTTGCCCGAGTCGTTGCCGAGGCCGGTTTCCCCCGCGAAAAAATCTTCACGCATTCAGCCGGTTGGAAGGAGGGCGAACGACTCTATTCAACTGCCCTGAATCGGTATTCCTGTCCCGGGTGGAGCTTCTACCGTCATGCCGACGATCCCGCCAACGATAGAGGAGTACAGGAGGTTCTTAAAGGATCCGATGCCCCGTATTGGGCTGCGGCTGAGTGGCTCTTCCAGAAATCTGAAGAAACGCCGGATTGGAAATCCGCGATCGAAACAACTTTCGCCGATCCCGGGTGCCGTTTCATCTGTGTCTATAATTGGGAAGACATCACCGGAAAGCCCACCGTAATTGAGGCCGTTCGACAAGTGTGTAACGGAAAATGATGGGAACTTCCGCGTTATTTCAGTAAATCCGGCCGTTTTCTCTGTAACCATGGCGGAAATTGATCTCGACGGATTTTTGCCCACAATCCGTTCCTGGAATTCATCGCCCGTTGTTGTAAGGCCACATACTCCTCGAAGTGACTGTGTCGAAATCGTAGGTCGGCATAGCCATACCCTTCGCCGACAATTCGTTCGTTGAGAGTCGTTCCATCCGGTAAACGAATATACGCCAGCAGGCGGTGATATTTATCCCGAACATCGCCCACCGTATCCAACTCGACTGTTACCTCCTGGTCAAGGGCGATACCTGTCGTGAACATCGTCGCCTCCGAACCGAAGTACATTGCCGCCGTATCGCCGATCTGTTTTTCCGGAGTGTCGATCCCCAGGAGTCGAACCCGCGTTACCGGATTGGCCCCATCGGCGACCGCCAGATCCAGAGTATCTCCGTCAATGACCTCCACGACGGAAAACGACCGGTTGTGATACCGCTGGTAGTCGTTCCAATCCGTTCCCCAGTGTGAGATGCCGTCCCGCAGTACGCCGCCAAGCCGCCTGTCAAGGATCCCCAATAAGACCAGCAGAAGGACGATCGCAATCGCCAGAAGGTTCCTCCGCCTGCGACTCATGGCCTTTCCGAATCCTGTATTTTGCTTCCTTCGTCCCATGTCCGGGATTGTTCCCCGCGGAGATTCCGTTGTCGGAATGCAGATTGTATCAATAATCCATCGTCAATAGTCAATTCACAAGAGCCAAAAAAACAACCCGATCCCCTTCGGTATCGGGTTGATGTGAACGGGGCAATCGATCAGATTACTTCCGCTGGTCGACGGGTTTGTCCAGTTCGAATGCGTCACAGACCACGGTCAGAGCTTTGTCCCCGTCCTTCAGATCGACGATGCAACTGATCCGAATCTCACTGGTCGTAATTGAATCAATGTTGACCTTGGCGTCGGCCAGGGATTTGAACAGCTTGGTCGCCACGCCGTAATGCGACCGCATCCCCACGCCCACCACCGAAACCTCGGCGATGTCGTCACGGACGAAGACGTGCTTGCAGTTGACCTGCGGCTGAATCTTGTCCATCACCTTCTTGGCATCGGCCAGGTCGCTCTTGGCGCAGGTGAATGACAAATTCGCCTTTTCGGCGCTGACTTCCGTCTGGATGATGTCGTTGACGACGATCTTGGCTTCGGCCAGTTGTGCGAACACCTTCGCCGCGTTGCCGGGCTTGTTATCGACATCCACCAATCCGATCTTGGCCAGATCCTTCTGGATCGTGGCTCCTGAGACCAATATGCCTTCCATCTGCGGTACCTCGTGCGTAATAATGGTTCCCTTGCTATCGTTCATACTGCTGCGAACATGAATAATCACATTGTACTTCTTGCCGAACTCGATGCTCCGGCTGTGCATCACGCCGGCTCCGAGACTGGCCAGTTCCAGGATCTCGTCGTAGCTGATCTGGTCCATCTTGACGGCCTTGGGGTACTTCCGCGGATCAGAGGTATAGACCCCGTCAACATCCGTATAGATCTCACACATCTGGGCCTTCAGCGCCGCTGCTAGCGCCACGGCGCTGGTATCCGAACCGCCCCGGCCGAGCGTGGTGATGTTGCCCTGTTCGTCCACACCCTGAAAGCCCGCGACGATGACGATATACCCGTCGTTGAGCTTATTGAAGATCCGATCTACGCCGATGCTCTGGATGCGGGCCTTGGTGTACGAATTATCGGTCATCATCTGGATCTGGGCGCCGGTAAAGCTGATGGCTTTTTGTCCCATCGCCTCCAGTGCCATCGCAAACAGCGATACTGTCTGTTGTTCGCCGGTGCTTAGAAGCATATCCATTTCCCGCTTGGGCGGATTGGGATTGACCTCCAGCGCGTCGGCGATCAGGTGATCGGTCTGATGTCCCCGGGCCGAGGCCACCACGACCACCTGATACCCCTGTTTGGCGGCGTTGAGAGCTCGCCCGGCCGCTCGACGGATCTTCTGAGCGTCCGCGACCGAGGTCCCGCCGAATTTTTGTACCAATACTGCCATACCGTTACCCTTATTTGTTCTTCTTATGGGTTCTGTTCGGAGCCGTTATGCACGGGGAAATCGCTTTCCTTTGCGGCCAAAACTATAGCGGGAAATTTCGGATTTGCAAGAAAAAACTCACGAGAAAATAGGGTCCCTTCCTGGTATCGAAGACAATCGAACATCCCGGTTCCGTCAATTCCAAACGGGATCATTCTTGCTCCATGACCACACGAAATCCGATCCCTCCAGAGGTCTGGTCCGGATCCGTGGCGCCTCGTTCGGCCGAGCGAGTGTCGCCGCCGCAGATCACTTCTGCGGTTCCAGGCGGACCACCAGAACCAACGGCCCCTGAAACTGGCCGGAGATCACGCCGTCGGCGGCCAGGATTCCGGCCTGAACCGGTTCCAGATCATGCTCCGCGTCCAGCAGGAAAACTTGATACCGGTAGGAACCGCCTGCGGGGAGATTCGCAAAGACCAGTTTCACATCCGGTTGCCAGTTTCGAAAATAGCTGACCAGCGCCATCCATCGGCCGGCATCCGAGTTTGTTCCCGCAAGGACAGTCCCCTGTTCATTCCTCCAATCCGTCGCAGCCAGGCGCTGCGGCGTATCCAGCAGCATCCGAAACGCCTTCATCGCGAAGTAAGTCTTCTTCGGCGCCGCGTATCGGTCGAACAGGCCGAACAAGCTTGTGTCGCCGCTGTAATAGTTGGCGACATCCACGGGGCTGTCCTGCAGGTCGCTGAGCACGCAGGCCAGAAACGCCGCACCCTGCGGCCCGCCCATCTGTTCATACCATTGCCGACGCCCGATTCCCTGTCCGGCCAGAGACATCGGCTGCCAGTTGTTCCCCGGCAAAAAATTCCATTCGTTCAGATGGATCTCGGTCTTCGCAAAACCGTATTCGTTGAGCAATTTTCGAATTTCTCGTGCCTTTATGGCGTAAATAAACGGTTCGTACGAATAGGTATGCCACGAAAAAAAGTCCAGCGGCGCCGATTGTTCCTTGCAGGTCTTCAGAAAGGCCTTTAGGAAATCCGTTGCCTTCAGCGTATCGCCTTCCAGTTCCCCCGTGGCCCCCAGCGACGGCCCGCCGACCTTCAGTTCGGGGAAAGCCGCCTTGATCGCCCGGGCCGCGGTCGTGTACAGCCGGAAATACTGCTCGTCGGTCCCCGTCCACATCGTCGGCCGGTTCTCCGGCTCGTTCCAGATTTCCCAGTAACGGATGTTGTGGCGAAAACCGCTCGCCCAACCCTCGTTGTAGTGCCGGATAACCCCGATACAGACTCGGGCCCACTTGTCCATATCCGCCGGCGGATGTACCCGATATTTCCTTCGAGTATGCTCGATACTTTCGCCAAGCCGATACACAACCCCCGTCCCTGTGTTGATAATGGCCTGGATGTAATCGTCCGTCCGGCGAAAATCGTAGCTTTCCGCTTTTTCCGGATCGGCCGACATGTCGGGAAAAACAGCGTGGATATCCACAATCTCCGGATCCGGCCACTCGCTGTCGTGCAACCGTGCCAGCGGGATCCCCAGCTCCCTGTAGTAGGCCGACAAATCCACCAGTTCCCCCTGATTGACGGGCCCGTTGTTGACTCCGTGCAGCGGCCGGATCATTCCGATTCGCTGGGAACAATCAATCCGAAATTCGACGCCGTACAGCAGTGGGTGTACAAGAATAAATGTCAGGAGTGTTGAAATTCGAAATGATGGGAGAGTTTTTCGTGAATCGGGATGCATGAGGATCCGATCGATCATCCTGTCCGTGGGATTACGATTGATGCGTTTTGCTTTCCAGCGTCTTCGGTTTTACCTCCGCCGAATCCACCCGTACGCGATCGCGTTCCAATTGCACCGCCGACAGCAGCGATAAATACAACTGCAGCGTCCGATCGTCCACCTTGTCGATCATCCGGTGTGCCGCCGCCCGCGGATCGTCATATCGAATCAGACTGGCGTTGATTTGCGATCCTCGTTCCTCCAGATAATGCGCAAACGACACCGTACTGGTGATCCATCGGGTTTCCTGCTCATCCCACACCATCGGCTGGGCCGGCTCCCCGATTCCCCAGAAGCGATCGTTTGCCACGAAAAACAAGGCGACATAACAACAAAGAATCAGGAACAGAAACGCAAGGAATACCAGTCCGACAAAATCTCCGTCGGAAAGAGCCGGTTGGTCGATAGCGGTCTCGTCCGAAAAATCGACAAGAAACAGGGCTCCAAGGAATCCGATCAGAAGGACCAATGCGAATAACACGCTGCGAAACAGGTTCAGCGAAAATCCTTTCGCAAAGTCCCTCGCCCACGATCGCGTATAAATTAGCTTCTCCATCCCCGTATTATATCCATTCGGGCAAGACGCTGCAAGCTCCCCAAGATAAAAGCTCGGAGAAAAAATAAATGGCGTGGGATTGATTTTTCTCCCCGATCCGGATAGGGTAATCCGCGTTCGAATGCCGAAAACGATCAATTCAGCGAGGAAAGGAATGCACAATGGCCGGTACCTCTCAATTCCAGGTTCCCAGCGGCCGTCTGGTCTCCATCGACGCCCTCCGCGGTTTTGACATGTTCTGGATCATCGGCGGCGGCACGGTCCTGGCCTCGTTGGCCGAGATCTTCCCCCAGCCGATCTTCAAAACGATCCAAACCCAGCTCGAACATGTCGTCTGGGAGGGTTTCCGTTTCGAGGACCTGATCTTTCCGTTATTTTTGTTCATCGTCGGTCTGGTCCTTCCCTTTTCCCTCGCCCGCCGCAAACAGGAGGGAGGCCGTGCGGCTGTCGTGATTCATATCCTCTACCGTGCGGCCGTGCTGATCCTGATCGGCATGATCCTCAACGGCCTGCTCAAGTTCGACTGGCCCAATATGCGCTGGCCCGGGGTTCTTCAACGAATTGGATTATGCTATGGCATCGCCGCCCTGATCGTTTTCTTTACCGAGTGGCGGGCCCAGGCCGTCATTTTCGTTGTCGTCCTGCTGGCCTATTGGGCCGTCTCCATGTTCATCGGCGCGCCCGGCCACGCCGCCGGCGATCTGACGATGCAAGGGTGCTTGTCCTCCTGGATCGACCAGCAACTGATACCCGGCCAGTTGTATTACAAGTATGGCGATAACGAAGGCCTCATCTCCACCTTCCCCGCCGTCTGTACGGCTTTGCTCGGCGCCCTGGCTGGCCACTGGCTCCGTTCCTCCCGCTCCGGCCATCAGAAAGCTCTTGGCCTGCTCGTCGCCGGCCTGATCTGTGTGCCTCTTGGTTACGCTTGGGGCCAGATCTTCCCGATTATCAAGATTCTCTGGACCAGTTCCTATGTCCTCTTCGCCGGCGGCTGGTCCCTGTTGCTACTGGCCGTGTTCTACTGGATCATCGATGTCCTGGGATTCAAAAAGTGGGCCTTCTTCTTCATCGTCATCGGCGTCAACCCCATCACTATCTATGTCCTCCAGCACCTGATCAGTTTCGAAAACTTCTCCGCGATCTTCCTGACCGGTATCGCCAATAGCGCGGGCTCCTGGGAACCGATCGTCATCCCGCTCGGTGTGATCACTTTCTCTTGGCTCTTCCTCTACTTCCTCTACCGCCACAAAATCTTCTTCAAAGTCTAATTCCGAATCCGCCAAAATAAGGGGACAGGTATCTTGCTCCGATAGCGAGGGATACCCGTCCCCTTTTTGAGCGTCTCTGCGCCCAAATTCAATTTCCTCGTTGACCCCTTAATGGTTAACTGAAGATCGTCTCTTTCGTTCCGGCCCGTCGTGACAGATAAATCTGTTCCCCGATCCCTTTGCCGAACAGAATGATTTCTTCGCGAAGCCCTTTCGGAGACAGTCCATATTTGGCTCCCAGCGTTTGAACCCGATCCCGAAGCGTGGATGACATCAGCAGGAAAAAAAGCTCTTCCGCAAATCGTTCCGTAGTTATGGTCTTGATATCCATTGTTCTATACCTCATTCATTCTGTGTTTCGATCCATCTCTACGATATAAGACGCAAAACTCTCCAAAGGTTTACAAAAATTCCCCGCCCCCGTCCCAAATTGGGTCAAAATCGGTATTTTTCCCGATGCCATTTCCGAG
>JAAYVQ010000269.1 GCA_012517095.1 Phycisphaerae bacterium
ATGGGAACAGGCTTTTTTCCTACATATTTTATCTGAATGGATCACAAAAAATCGTTTCCGCAACAAGAACTAAATATGGAATCCTGGGAGGTCGTAAACAGACTGGACATCGTCTTTATCGAAAAAAGGAACAAGACCCAAACCCAGAGCCTGTATAAATCCCAGTCGGGCAATAGGATCGACTACGACGCGGCGGGGAACCTAATTGCCGACAAGGATGGCTACCTGTACGACTACGACGGCGAGAACCGGATCGTCAGGATTTCCCGCGGCGACGGTGACAGTACCCCCACAATCGTGGCCCAGTTTGTCTATGACGCCCTCGGTCGGCGGATTTACGCCTATGACGCGATTGCAGACGCCGGGCGGTATTTCTGCTATAATACCGCTTTCGAGAAATTTGATGAACGATTACTGTCCCAAATGCAGAAGACCATTACCGCCAGCCGATGCTGGTTCGGAGAGTCCGTTTGTTCGTACGCCATATTTCCCCTTCTGCAGCGAACGCTGTAAAATGGCGGACTTGTACGGCTGGCTCGACGAACAATACCGCATCCCGGTCGTCGAACCGGATGATGACTTCGACGATGAAGACGCGGATTCGAAACCAGAAATCAACGACCCCGAAGATTCCTGACCGATCGATACGCCGATAAACGATAGTTCCGGCCGCAACGGAATAAGTCCCTCTGTTTTTTTCTTTCCTGTTGCCCGATTTTCTGTCAGAATCCCCCGCTGGATTTCGTCTGCTAAAATGAAGACCTGATTCGGAGACCACAGCTTGAGTGACCTTACGGAAGAACAAGTGATTCAGGCCTGCCGGGAAGGGGATCTGTCCAGCTATGGATGGCTGATCGAACGATATTCCCGGGCCGTCTTCGGGATCTGTCTGGGATTGTTGAGTAATCTCTCGGACGCTGAAGATCTGTGTCAGGAAGCCATGGTCAAGGGCATGTTGGAAATTCGACATCTTCGCAGTGGGGACCGCTTCAAGCCATGGATTTTCCGAATCGCCCGGAACATGTGCATTGACTTTCTCCGGCGGCGAAAACTCGGCCAGCAGGTCCTGGTCAAGGTTCAGGAGCAACAGGAATTGGAAAAGCCCGAGAAAAACGAGTTTTTCATGTTGGAAAAGGCGATTGGCCTTCTTCCTGAGAAGTTTCGACTTCCCCTGATGCTCTACTATTTTCAGGATCTCAGCTCCGAAGCGGTGGCCGAAACGATGGGGATTACTCCGGCCGGAGTGAATAGCCGGCTCAGTCGGGCTCGTAAGCTGCTGCGGGACATCCTGCGGCAACAGAAATGATGGTAAGCATTTGTAATGGAAAGAATTGTGGTTTCTGGATGATGGCTCATCCTGAAGGAAGACGAAGATGAAATCCTGCGAACAAATTCAAGAAGATCTGACGCGGCGGATTCAGGGCGATTGTGATTCTCTGAAAGAAAAGGAGTTGCAGGAGCATCTGGCCGGTTGTCCCGTTTGTCAACGATACTGGGACGACCTCAGGGCCGATGATGCCCTCCTGCGCAAGTTTACCAGTTCGTGCGATCCGGTTGTTGCCCGGATTCGAAGCCAGGTGATGGATCGAATTTCACAGGTGGACTTGTCGGCGCAACCGGCCGTAGCATCGCGGGAGTTCTTCTGGGTTCGGTATGCCGTCGCGGCCGGACTGATACTGGCTGCTCTGTTGACGACGGCGATATGGGTCAACCAAAATCGAAATGACCGAATTGTGCAAAAAAAGAGCGTTCCATCGGAGATCAAAAACAATATTCCAAATCCCGTTGCCTATGGAACGCCGCAACCGCCCGAAAATCTCGGTGATAGGGCTCCACTTCCGATCGTATTGCCCGTAGCGATGTATCGCGATACGCCTCGGAATCTCAGGGGTATCGAGAATCTGGAACCGCCGCGGGGAATGGATCGGCCGCCGTTTTATGCTCCCAAAGGCGCGACCAATGTCGCCCTGGGAAAGCCGGTGACGCTCAGCGATGAAAATCCGATCCTCGGAGAGGCCAGGTTGGTAACCGACGGTGACAAAAACGCAATGGAGGGTTGCTTTGTCGAGATGGGGCCGTTTGCGCAAAGCGCCACAATCAACTTGCAGGGCGAATATGAGATCTATGCGATTCTGATTTGGCATTTTCATCTCTATCCTCGATCCTATCGCGATGTCGTCGTGCAGGTCTCGATGGATCCGGAGTTTACCAGACCCGTTACGCTCTTTAATAACGATACCGACAATTCGCTGGGATTGGGCAAGGGAACCGACAAGCATTATGTCGATACCAACGAAGGGCGTCTGGTGGATGCCAAGGGAAACCGCGCACGATTTGTGCGATTGTATAGCAATGGCAACAACGAAAACGAGCTGAACCATCTGATCGAAGTGGAAGTCTGGGGCAAGCCGGCGGAGACCCCGGCTCCGAAACCTCTCGGCGGATACATTCCGTTGCCGTTGGTGCTGCCCAAGCCGATTTTTCACGGGACACCTCCGAATCTCAGGGGCATCCCCAACACCGAACCCTATAGCGATAAACCGCGTCCGGCCTATTATGTCCCCGCGGGAGTGAAAAATCTGGCTTTGAATAAACCGGTATTCAGCAGCGATTTCGATCCGATCAACGGCGAACCGGAACGGGTTACCGACGGCGACAAGGAAGGAACCGACGGTAGTTTTGTGGAACTGGGTCCGTTTGCTCAACATATTACTATTGATCTGGAGGCGGAATATTCAATTTATGCGATTGTGGTCTGGCATTATCACAAGGAGGCCAGGATCTATTCAGATGTGGCGATTCAGGTTGGCGCTGATCGGGATTTCATCGAAGCCGTCACGCTTTTCAATAGCGATATCGACAATTCGTTGGGATTGGGCGTCGGAACACATAAAGGATATGTTGAAGATTATCAGGGCAAACTGATCGACGGCAAGGGGACTCGCGGCCGATATGTCCGGCTCTATAGTTCTGGAAATCAGGCCAACGACCTGAATCACTATATTGAAGTGGAGGTATGGGGTAAACCGGAGAATCCGCAGGGCGATAAAATAGCGAACCTTCTCAAGGGTGCAGAATAGGAAAAACCGCAGCAGTATCGTGTTAATAGTATAGCAAAATCGTGAAAAATTTTAATTTCCAAGGGGGTCAAGGAGGACGAATTTGACAATTCCTGTTTTGTAAGTCTTTGCTATGTAAAAGTTTATGAATATTTCCACGGTCGCGACTTCCCACTGTACAATTCCTTCCATATTTTGTTTTTTGATTGTGAATTACGGGTAGATTCTTGTATAATAGATTTCACCAAAACAAGGGCTGGCTTTTTTTGATTACAGCCGGTTATGCCGAAGAATTGTGTTGAGGATGGTGATGGATGTGATGACGAATTGCGTCTGGCCCACCTCAGAATGTTCATTTTAATTTCCTTTTTTCGGAGGGTGTTCAATGAGAAACCTGAAAATCGTTGTAATGCTTCTTGGAATTGTGGGGGTATCATCCATCGCATCGGCGGTACTGTTTACGGAGAATTTCGATTCATATTCCACCGGTGAAATTATCGGCCAGGGAGGGTGGAAGGGATGGGACAACAGTGCCGGTGCCGGAGCTCCCGTATCAAACGCCGTGGCTGTCAGCGGTACCAATTCGATCGAGATCATCGGCAGTTCTGATTTGGTACATCAGTTCGACTTTACGGGCGGGACGCTGGAATTTACGGCCATGCAGTACATTCCCGGCAACGCAACCGGAAGCAGCTATTTCATCCTGCTCAACCAGTACAACGACGGCGGGCCGTACGACTGGTCGGTCCAGTTGAATTGCGACATGAACGCCGGAACGATCATTTCCGACAATGGCGGCGGCGCAACCCTGCCCCTGGTCAAGGATCAGTGGGTCCAGTTGAAGCTCCTCATCGATCTGGCCAACAACTCCGTCTCGGAGTACTACAACGGCAACCTGCTTTCCACCCACGAGTGGGACGACAATGTCCATGGAACGCTTCAGGCCATTGACCTGTTCGGAAACGGCGCATCGTCGATTTATTATGACGACATCAACATCGTTCCCGAACCGGCGACCCTGTCTTTGCTCGGCCTGGGCGCTCTGGCGCTGATTCGCAAGCGTGGATAATTCACGGCCGAATTAGGGATTGAAATTGAAGTTGAGTATGGTTTGATCGTTGGCCTGCAAAGCAAGGCAGGTTTTTCGGCGAACGACGATTCAAACGGAAAGATGCCAAGAGACCCCATGAAAATGGGGTCTCTTTTTGTTTGTGCGCCCGGCAGGGCGCACCCGCTTGGAGATGCAAGTTCTCTATAGGCCCGGCGCCGGGATAACTATCGAAAGAAGGGACAGGGATTGGGTTTGGGGGGGAATTTTGTATTGACAGGGGATTGAGGCGGGGAGTATAGTGGGTTTCCGATCGTATGTATGCGTACTATTTGGCGGAAGCCCGGATGGCGACGCGACACGACATTCCGATGGGGTTACGGGGGGCATATCTGTCGATGCACCGGCAGACGAACGTGCTGTTGTCCCGGAGCGGTATAACGGCCGATCAGTTCGTGTTACTGGCGCTCCTGGAAGAAGATGGAGGGATCACCCAACAACAGCTTGTCCGCAGGGCCGATTCAGATCCGAACACCGTGCGGGCAATGTTGGTATTGCTGGAAAGACGCGGCTTGGTGTCGCGCCAGCCGCATCCGACAGACGGGCGGGCGCGAAAAGTGGCCCTGACACGGAAGGGGAAGGCGGCGGCCAAGCGTTCGCTGGCGGTTACGCAGGGACTCCGCGATCGTCTGTACGGCCTGTTTTCGCCGGAAGAAACCGCGTCGCTGGCGAAATTTCTCCATCGTATTTCCGAATGCATGTCACAGTCTCAAACCGTGAATCCATCCCTCCGGGGCCGGGCTGTCGCCAGCCGCGGGCCGGCGGGGGCCAATCCATGAAGAAAGGAGAAGAACGATGAAGGCACGAACGATGTTGGCAATGATGATGGCGGTGTTGATGATGGGGACGATGGTCTGGGCGGCGGAAGAAGCGGCCGCCCCGGCAAAGCCGGCTGCCGAAACGCCGCGAATGCGCGGTCCGCAGGGGCCGATGGTTAACTCGCCGGAAGTGTCGGCGGATCGGCAGGTGACCTTCCGTATCCTGGCGGCCAAGGCAGAGTCCGTGAAAGTGACCGGCGGAGACATGCCCGAAATCGGCCCGGGCAAGGACCTGACCAAGAATGATCAGGGCGTCTGGGAGGTCAAAGTCGGCCCGGTTGCTCCCGGCGCCTATCGTTACAATTTCAATGTCGATGGCGTGTCGGTGATCGATCCCCGGAATCCGGCGACCAGCGAATCGAACAACAATACATGGAGTTTGGTCGTCGTGCCGGGATCGGAAATCTTTGATGTCAAGGATGTACCGCACGGTGCGGTGGCACAGGTGACCTACTATTCGCAATCGCTCAAACGGTTTCGACGGATGCACATTTATACGCCGCCTGGATATGAGATTAACAACCGAATGTATCCCGTGTTTTATCTGTTGCACGGCGCTTCGGATAGCGACGCTTCATGGTCAACTGTCGGCCGGGCGGGATTCATTTTGGACAACCTGATCGCGGCGGGCAAGGCCAAGCCGATGATCGTGGTGATGCCGGCGGGTCACACGGGGCCATTTTCCTTCGGTGGCGGTCGGCTTCCGGTCGATGAGTTCACGCAGGATTTCCAGGGTGATATCCGGCCCTATGTGGAAAAGCACTATCGCGTCCTGACCGATGCAAAGAATCGCGCGATTGCCGGCTTGTCCATGGGCGGGATGCAAACCCTGAATATCGCATTCAACAATCTGGCCGACTATGCCTATATCGGCGTCTATAGTTCCGGTATCTTCGGAATGGGCGGCGGCATGGGCGGCAATCAGCCGCAGGGTCCGAGCTGGGAAGAACAACGAAAGGATACGCTCGATAACGCGGACCTGAAGAAAGGCGTCAAGCTCCTGTGGTTCGCCACGGGCAAGGACGATTTCCTGGTCAAGACCTCGCAGGCCTCCGTCGAGATGCTCAAGGGCCACGGCTTCGATGTGATCTACAAGGAAACCGACGGCGCCCACACCTGGATCAACTGGCGGGAATATCTCA
>JAAYVQ010000033.1 GCA_012517095.1 Phycisphaerae bacterium
CAAACCCTGTACGGACTTTTCCATCGCCTCGGTCAGGGCGGGAATGCCCCGTTTTTTGTCCGCGGGCGTCGTAATGGGGATCGGCGGACCGAAGGCCACGATGGCCTTGCGAGTGCCGCGAACCGTGGCGCTGGGCTTTTTGAAGATATCCTCCTCGAACTTGTCGAAGGTCTCGGCGATCCGTTCCAGCGACGGTTTTGAGGCGACATAATCTCCCGGATAACTAAACAATTGGGTGACCAGGAACAGATCGTCCAGATCGACACGGACTGCCTCCTGCGCGGATCCATGAGACCCTTCCAGTTGTCGGATGGCCTCCCGTCGGCACATTTTGACGCGAACCGGCAGCGTGGCATTTTCAACCGCGGTCTTGTACTGGGTCTCCAATCGTACCAGGACACTCTCCCGCAGGAATGCGATCCGCTCCGGCAGAGGGCCGGTCCTGACTTGGCCGAGATACTCCAGTTCCTTCAGCCCCAGGGCCGCTTCGGCAAATCGATAGATCCGCTGGATCAGGGGCAGGTCGGGTCTGGGCCGCCACAGGATTTCCCGTTCGAGCCGATCCATCAGTTCCAGCAACAGGGGTATCGGGTCATCGAGATACTGATACTTGATCCCGCATGGGATGCAGAGCACCGAACGGTCGGATCGTTTCTGCGCCGTCAGGGCGATCGCGGCAGGGCCGTCGCGAAAGGGCGTAACACGGTCGTTGACATGGTAAATGTTCCCCTCCGGAAAAATCACCAGCGGATTCCGTCGCGTCTGCAAAATCTCCACGGCCGCTCGAAAGGCCTGCATGTCCGTGCCTTCGCGATCCACGCTGAAACAGCCGTGCTGCCGAAGGAACTGCTGCCAGTACCACCCGTGCCGCACAAACACCTCCCAGGCCACCATGTAGTAAAACGGCTTGCCGATCTGCTCGGAAACGGTACAGATGGTGAAAGGATCGGCATGGCTCGAATGATTCGGCGCGATCAGGATCCCGCAATTCTGGCTGAGGGCCTGACGGAGATGTTCCTCGCCGCGGATTTCAATCTGCGGAATTCGAATCCGGTGCAACCGCAAATACCATCGAAGAGGCCGCCAGATCCTAAACCAGATCGGACTCAATCCCGGCGACCACCATCGCGGCGGAGTCTGATTTCGAAGAAGATCCATGATACCTCTCCTGCCTCCTGCTCATCGTTTCGGCCTGGGGTAACGAAAACCAGATGCACCACATTCTCAGATCGATCCCCCGGCACCTTGCCGTTTCGGCCGATTCGTTATACCCATTGTAACCACAAGTGATTCCTCCCTCAATCTCGGAAAGAACGGGTTTCATACGGTTTTCCGTACTGTTCCTCTTGATTTCTGGGGAATCTTCGGATACAATCAGAATTGAAATGCCCCGTTTGGGCATGTCGGTGGAGGGGTTGGAACCGAGAAAAAACCAGGGGGAGAAGGATTGTACGGATTGCGAATCGTCCGCACAAAGAGGTGCTGGGTATTGCTCCTGTGCCTTATGGCTATGGGGTCAAGTGTCTATTCCGGTCCTTGGCGATTTGTCGTCACCGGGGACAGTCGGGGTATGTACAACGGAATCAATCGACCGATTCTGGAGGAAATCGCCAACGACATCGTTCGCCAGGACGGGTTACACAAGATCGATCTGATGGTTTTCACCGGCGATCTGATCGAAAATTCCGACATGCCGCCGATTCAGGTCCAATATGAAAACTGGATGTCCGTTATGCGCACCCTCACGGACGCCGGAATCCATGTGTTGTGTTGCCGGGGTAATCACGACAGCGACTGGCCGGCCTATTTCGGTTCGGATGCCTATCCGCTCTTCAAACAGCCCGATAACGGCCCCCCCGGCGAACAATACATGACCTATTCCAAAAAACATCAAAATGCCGTATTCATCGTTTTGGATACATTTTCCGGCCTGAACGAATTCAGTACCTGTCGAATCAATCTGCCCTGGCTCCAGTCCGTCCTGTCCGACAATCGGCAACCGCATGTTTTCGTTTTTGGACATGTTCCGGCCTTCAAGGCCCTGCATGAGGATTGTCTCGACGATTATCCTCAAGACCGGGATCGATTCTGGCAGACTCTCGCCCTGCATGGCGCCAGAACCTACATGTGTTCCCACGACCACTTCTATGATCGGGCCCGCATCGACGATGGCGATGGCGATCCCGACAACGATCTCCAACAGCTCATCGTCGCCACCGCCGGTGCCCCCCTGTATCCGGCTCCCCATTATAACGGCGACAACGGCATCTATCAGCCCATCAATCAGTTCCACGCCATGCAATTCGGCTATATGATCGTCGAAGTCAACGACCTGTCCGTTACCATGACCTGGATGCAGCGTGACAATGCGCTGCCGGGGATGGGAGCTTATTTTGCGGCCGACTCTTGGGACTATCAGGTCTCGCCCCGGCCGGTTTCTTTCCCCGATGTCAACCTTCGACAACTCATCTCGCATATCCTCGGAGTCGAGAATCCAACGCCCCGGCACATGCTGGAACTGACGGAGTTATCGGCCGATGACCGGATGATCCGGGACTTGGAAGGTTTGCAGTTCGCCCATAACCTGCATACGGCCGACCTGCGCAACAATCAGATCGAGTCGATCCGGGCCTTGCTGGATCTCGACCAGCTTTCTCGGGTGGATTTGCGGGATAATCCCCTCTCGATCCAGACCTATTGTCGCGAAGTCGCCGATCTGCAACAACGCAACCCCGCCGCCAAGATTCATGTCGATCCCCCGAAGCACTCGCTGCTAAGCGATTGTTCCGCGAATGAACGGGACCTGGATATCCTGTCTCAGGCGTGGCTACAAACCTGCATCGGAGAAAATGCCTTTTGCACGCGGTCCGATCTGGACCAATCGGGAGGGGTGGATCTGAATGACCTGCGGATCCTGGCGGAATTCTGGCTGGCTATCCCGTAAACCGACGATTATCCGGCCTTGGCTCGAACGCTCAGGGCTGAAAACAGGATATGTCGCAACTTCTCGTCGCTTTGATTCTTGAGATAGGTCTCGGTAAAATCCAGCCGCGGCCGACCGTCATAGTGCAGCAGCCGCTCGATGAGTTCCGACTTGCTCATGCCGGCGACCAGGTTCGCCAGCGCTTCCAGTGAAAGCGACATACTCATGTTCGAATCCTGTGGAGAATTTCTGCCCATTCGTTCCCAAAACAATATCCTATCGGGATTCACCGGTATCAGGTTCAGAGAAAAATGTTCAGAATCGCATTGGAATTTCTTGTGTACATCTTTGCAGTCTTCGATGTTTGCGATTCCTGCTTTGCCCCGGCTCTTTTGTGGCCGTGTCCGATCAAAACAGTTCAAAATCGCGTATTGAATTTTCCCAATACGCTCTTTGTTCCCGAACCAGGTTATGTTACTCTCTGACGCATGAAAACGCGCCAATTGGACTACGATTTGCCCGAAGACCTGATCGCTCAGCGGCCCGCCGACCGACGGAGCGATTCGCGGCTGCTGGTGATGGACCGCGCCAGCGGCGCGCTGTCGGACCGGCGGTTCTTTGAGATCGCCGAGTTGCTGGACCCGACGGACTGCCTGGTTCTGAACAACACCCGGGTCCTGGCGGCCCGGTTCTTCGTGCGGCGAGCCACGGGCGGGCGGATCGAGGGCCTGTTTCTCTGTCAGCCGCAGCCCGGACATTGGGAGGTCATGCTGAAAAACGCCCAGAAGGTCCGGCCGGGAGAGTATCTTTCGCTTCTCGATCATACCGGACAAGTGGCGACGGTCGCGCGGGTCGTCGAACGATTGGGCGAAGGTCTATGGCAATTGCATGCCGGGGGAACTGAGCCGGCCGAGTCGCTACTGGACCGGATCGGATTTGCCCCGCTGCCGCCGTATATCAAGCGGCGTTACGATACTGAAAACCCGCAAAATCAAGAAGACCATCGCCGATACCAGACCGTCTATGCCGCCTCCGCCGGCGCCGTCGCCGCGCCGACCGCCGGCCTGCACTTTACCGACGAGCTGCTGGCCGCCCTGCGGAATAAAGGTATCAGTATCGCGCAGGTGACCCTGCATGTCGGTGCGGGGACCTTCAAGCCCGTCACGGTCGAGACGCTGGCCGACCACGACATTCACTCCGAGACCTGGCAGATCGACGACGCCAACGCAGCAATCATCAACGAGGCCCTCGACCGGGGTCGGCGGATTATCGCCGTCGGGACAACCTCGGTACGGACGCTGGAGACGGCCGGATCCGGCGGACGGATCTTGCCTGGCAGCGGACAGACGCGATTGTTCATCCTGCCGGGCTACAAATTCCGGATTGTCCAAGGCATGATCACCAACTTCCACCTGCCGCGATCGACATTGCTGGCCCTGGTCGCCGCCTTTACCGGCCTGGATCCGATCCTGGCCGCCTACCGTCACGCCATCGAGCAACGCTACCGGTTCTACTCCTACGGCGACGCCATGCTGATTATGTAATCCGAATTTTTCGGCTCCCGATTCTCTTTATATTGTGCGAATGAATGGACGGTTGTTCTATTTTCAATATCCGTGTATAATCCGGAGCACTATCGATTCATGAGCTATACAAAATGACCGACATATTCCATCCCGTTTTCACGATCACCAACCGGGTCACCACCGGGTTGACCCGCATTGAACGCGCACGAGGATTTCTCGAGGCAGCAACCTTATCCGAAACCTGGATTCGACGAATGGAACAGCGGGCCTTGATTCTTGAGGCCCATCATACAACCCATATTGAAGGAACACGCCTTACATTGGAGCAGTCCGAGCAATTGCTGGAAGGCAAGCCGGTCCCCGGCGCCGATCCGGATGATGCGCAAGAATTGCTCAATTACCGTTCCGCCTTCGATTTCGTTTCAGAGTATTTAAAAACGGGGGGTCCCATCACGGAAGGTCTTATTCGGGAGATTCATAAACGACTTGTTGAAGGCGTTCGGGGGGGATCTGCCGCCCCGGGCGATTATCGGAAAATTCAGAATTATGTCGTCAACTCGGCAACCGGGCAAACCATCTATACGCCTCCGTCGGCGACGGAAGTGCCGATCTTGATGGCCGAACTTGTACACTGGCTGAACAGCGAGCGGACGATTCATCCCGTCCTGATCGGCGGAATCGCACAGTTTCAGCTTGTGCATATCCATCCGTTTCTGGATGGTAACGGCCGGACCTCTCGGTTGCTTTCGACCCTGTGCCTGTATCGAAACGGGTACGATTTTAAGCGACTGTTCACCATCAGCGAGTTCTATGATCGGGACCGATCCGCTTTTTATCGAGCGATCCAAAATGTTCGCGAACAGAATATGGATATGACAGGTTGGCTGGAGTATTTTATTGAAGGTTTGGCAACACAACTGACCGAGGTCAAAAATCGAGGTGAACAGGCCATTCAAGCGGATGTGTTGGTTCACGAGCATGGCTTGTCGGGCCGACAATCGAAGGCACTTCAATTCATCCTGGAAAACGGGAGTTTGACCATTCAGGATTATGAAAAGCTCTGCCCTGATGTCAACCGACGAACTCTGCAGCGGGATTTGAAAGCGATGGTTACTTTAGACCTGTTGACCGTGGAGGGTTCGACGAACAATCTCATTTACCGGTTAAAACCTACGATATAAACTTGCGACAAACTTGCGACACGACTTGCGACATCAAGAAGAGGGCACCCCTGATCGACTGTGACAAGCTGTGACACGGCCCCACCATTGAATCGTAACCCCATTTTTGACAATGACTTACAAGCCGAACGGTTTTTTCGCGACGCCATGCTGATTGTGTAATGGCGGCCATTCAACACAAATGTTCGTTTGGGCCGGAATTACGATTTCGAGGATTCCTCCTCTCGGCGGCATTCTTTCATGATCTTTCGCATTTTGTCCAGAAACTCTGGATTTTCCCGCATTCGCCGTGCGGCGACCGTGTTTCGGGGATTAATGGATCCGGCTGGGGTCAGGATCATCCAGTCGGTCATTTGCGAAATCGGATGCAGGCCTCGGTCGCCTTGTTTCATTCGGGCAATATGATAGGGCTGATTCTCCAGGGTCGCGTCGATCTGATCGTCATGCAGGGCGCGTATTGAAAACCACAGATGTTCAATGTCGGTCTCGTTCCCGCCATCGGTTCTATAGCCGATCTTGGCCAGAGTGGTAAATCCCATCTCGGAAAATTCGGCGTACAGGCACCGTAATAAGCCATAGGTGTTTCGGGCTCGTTCGGCCATCCGTAGCGAGGCGGGCGTGGAAAACTGCAAGAGCGGATCTTCGGGAAAATTCCGGGACAGGGCTCGTGAGGGCGTGACTTTGCCGAACCAGCGGTTCAGAATGCCGGTCGGTTCGCACAGAACGGCCCGATTGTCTCGGTGGCATTCATCCCATTCGATTCGCGATCGAATAGCGGGCGGGGAGCGACGAAGGAATTCCGGTACTGGAACAAAACGGACATGGCCCCCGGGTTTATACACCAAAAACCGATCTGTATTAATCTCCACGGTCCCTTCAACAATCGCGTATGCAATCACACGGCAGATATCCGAGAGATTCACCGTCAATCCCTCATCCGGATCGACGATATCAAAATCGAAAAAACCGATCTCGCCAAGGCCGTGCGAATGAATCCAATAGGTCTTTTTGTCGCCGTCATGGATGGCATGATATGCCAAGAGTTGTTCGACATCCAATTCCGCATCGTGCGACAACTCGTCTTCAAGCATCGCCCGCGACCATACGGAATAGCCAGGGACATCCACTACCCCTAAGCCGTCGTCGCCCATGACGGCATGCATGAAGCGAAGGCCATGTTTGCGGTCCCGAAGAAGATCGCCTTCGGGTCCCTCGGATTTAATGGTCAACGAGGTCCCCGCAGCCAGAACCGTTTGTTTTTCCTTTTCGGTAATCGTTCCGACCTGGTCGTAAATAAACTTGGGCGGCGGAGAGGATTCCTTCGGGCAACCCAGCGTCGCACGACCCCATCGGGGATGTTCTAATTGCAGAGCCCATCGCTGGTTATTGCGGACCGGAGCAGAAGTTACCGAAATTCCCTTGCCCTTGAGAAACTCAAACTCATGGGCCTGCAAGGGATCCGAACCCCGAAATAGGACCACTCCAAGAACCGGAATTTTTTTCTTTCTCCATTCGAACATCGCCGCTCCTTTCGATCGTAATCCTGAGAACCAGGACGGCAATTATCGCAGATCCAAGTAGCGATGGCAATGGAATTCCGGAAGTGTCGATCCGGTTTGGTTTTATTCGAGGACCACGCTGGCACCCTTGGCGATGGGCGGGACCTTGGCGAGCTTGGCGGCGACATCCTCCGGCCCCAGGGCAAACGACGGGGCGATCTCGATGATCGCATCGGGGGAACCGTCGGGTTTTCGCGGCACTTTCACTCCGGCCGTTTGCAGCCAGGTTGCCGCTCGTTCGATCAGCATTCGATGCGTCACCTCCGGGCTGTCGGCGCCGGAGGCATTCTTGACGGGCGCGAACTCCTCGCTGCGGAGGATCTCGAGGATGATCGACTTTTTCGCCAGCGGCAGCGCGTCAAAGACGAAGGTCTCCAGCTTGACGCCGTTGGGTTTGTCGGGTTGGACAAGATTGCCGCCGGCGTCGATATATGGGATCTTCTTGACCGCCCGATGCAGCGGCAGCGCAAAACCATGGGCGTTGAGCCGCTCGACAAAGCTGCGGCTGATGATATGAATCGCGATCGAGCCCAGCTCGAACATCAGCGTCCCGTCGGCCTTCTTGCGATGGGCTTGTTCGTCCGACAAATCGCTGTATTCAATCACGCAAATCCGCCCATCGACCACGCAGAAATTCCCGACTTTCTCCAGTGGATGCGCCTTGATCAGCGTCTTGGATGACATCTCCGCCCCGTCCAGGTCGTGTAATCCGATAAACAGCGGATCCAGGATATTGACCAGCGGATTGTCGATCTGCCAGTAGCTGAGGTACTCGATGCCCCGCCGTTTGAGATCCTTCAGCGCGCCCGACACATGCAGGGCCTTCAAGCTGCCGCCGTGGCCGTCGGGCCCGGTCGCGATCACCCCCTGGTGGGCCAGCAAAATCCGCCCCGACAGGTCGAACATCGGAAGCGTCCCCTGCTGGAAGAAACACACATCCGCCCGATTCAATCCGTAAAAACTTTCCGTCTCAAAGATATCCAGCGTCGCCGGGTGGTTCTGCG
>JAAYVQ010000270.1 GCA_012517095.1 Phycisphaerae bacterium
CGGCGTGATCCGGATGTTTCGATAGGCCACCGGACCGTGATTGCCCTGGAACATGATGGGGCCGGTCGCGGCTTCCTTTCCCGTCACGCCGCCGGGGGTAACACCCTTCATTTCCAGATTCTCGTGCAGAACCTTGCCGTTGAGCTCGACGCGGAGAAATTTGGCATTGGCGGTTTTATTCCCAGCCGCATCGAACTTCGGCGCCTGAAAGTCAATCACGAATTTCTGCCACTGGCCGGGTTGCCTGCTGGCATTAATGGACGGGGCCGCCGCACCATAGATCGCCCCGATATCGCCGGGTCCCATCTTTTCCCGCCCAAAACTGTCCAGAACCTGGATTTCATACTCGCCCATCACATAGACACCGGAATTGGAATCCTTGGGAACCATCAATTCCAATTCGATATGACAATCGCCGAACTTGGCCTCCGAATAGAGATCCACCCCTTCGCCGAACTTGGAAGGCGCATTGACCATTTCCAAGCCGCCCTTCTCAACGACCAGCAACTTGGGATCGATCGTACTGACCACGGCCTTGCCGACAGACCACTTGCTTTGGGCCGGATCACCGGCAACCTTCCAGCCGGTCAGATCTTTGCCATTGAAAGGCGTCGTGATCTTCTCCACACTCGCGCACCCTGTAAACACTGCCGTTGCTGCAAGGATTGTAATCCATCCCATTCCTGTTCGCATTACCATGTGTCTTCCTTTCGATTGTCAGTCCATTGGATTGTAATCGTATAAACATGTCATTTCTTATCAGACGCCTCTCGCGGCCGTTTGATCTCCGGCGTAATCTTAGCCTTGTCGATCAGGATCAGGTAGGGTTCGTCGGCAAACAAACGGATCCGGATAGTAATCTCAAACGGTTTGGGCTCGACCTCCGGATTCGGATCTCCCTCGGCCTTGACATTAATCTCGGTCGAACGATACTCCTGCGAAGTATCCGCCAGCGCCTTTTGCATTCGAACAAAATCTGTTACCCCATCGTTCGTCAGTTTCCAGGTAGTCTCGCCGATAACCTTCTGCTTTCGCCATCCCTCCCGGCGTTCCGTCCGCTCGATAATCTCGGCCGGAAACCGGAACCTATCCACCTGGTCATTGATCCGCGTATTGATCACATTCACCTCCGCAGTCTTCAGATTGTCGCTCATCTGGCCCGGAAGGACGATCTGAACCCGCAGATCGTTGGGGTCAATCTTATGCAGATCCTCGATTCCGAAATCCCGCATCCGCCACATCGTTGAAAGTGGTATCGAAGAACATCCGACAACGACAATCGCCGTCACAAGAATCAACAGCCCATTCGTTATCCGAATAATCCCGCTCACGGTTGTCTGTCTCCGCTGAAAATCCGATCTTCATCTTTTAAGTTATTCCGCCGACGAGGCCGGCTCAAGGGATAAATCCGCAAATCGCCCTGCCTGAAAGAGCGGATACGCCAACGATGCGACCATCACGGCGTTGTCCGTACACAACGGCTTGGGCGCCACCAACAGGATCAGGCCACTTTCATTACATGCCTTTTGCATCGCCTCCCGTAGCGCCGTGTTGGCCGCCACGCCTCCGCCGAGCACGACCGTTCGCGCCCCAATACGGTCGGCCGCCCGCATCGTCTTGGTCACCAGCACCTCCACCACCGCCGCCTGGAACGACGCGGCGATGTCGGCAATCTCCTGAGGACTCATCGAACTGACGCGGCTCTCGCCCTTCATGTCCTGACCGCGACAATGATACAGCACCGCGGTTTTAAGGCCGCTAAAGGAAAAATCCAGCGAATCCGGTCCGAGTAAAGAACGAGGAAAGTCAATCGCCTTGGGGTTTCCCGACCGTGCGGCCTTTTCAATACTCGGCCCCCCGGGATACGGCAGATTGAGGATCGAAGCCACTTTGTCAAACGCCTCGCCCGCCGCGTCGTCCATCGTCCGACCCAGCAGTCGCAGATCCACCGCACTGCGACACGCATAAAGATTGGAATGTCCACCGGAAACGATCAGCGCCACGGCCGGCAACAATGGCTCCGGCTGCGACAACAGCGCGGCCTGCAAATGGGCATGAACATGATTGACGGCGATCAGGGGCTTGTCCCAGACCATGGCCAGCGTCTTGGCCGCCGTAACCCCGACCATCAGGGCCACCGTCAATCCCGGCCGATTGGCAACCGCGATCGCCGCCAGATCTTCAGGCCGAAGGGCCGCATCGTTCATCGTCTTGGCCAAAACAGGATAAATCCTTTCGATATGCGCCCGCGAGGCGATCTCGGGAACGACTCCGCCATACCGATCATGAAGGTCATGCTGGGAGGCAACAACAGAGGATTTAACGATCCGACCGTCGGTTACCACCGCCGCGGCCGTCTCGTCGCAACTGGTCTCGATTCCCAGAATATTGATTTCCGTCGCCATCATTCTCCCGATACCCATAAACCATGATATCCCCCGGCCTCCTCGCCGTCAATCGCGGCATAGAGCGATTTGATCCGCTTTTCCGACAAGAACCATTGACAAGATCATGTCATCCGGTCATAATACCCTCTATCGCCGGAGTGGCGGAATTGGCAGACGCGCGGGATTCAAAATCCCGAGGGGCTTAAGCCCCGTGTGGGTTCGACTCCCACCCCCGGCATTTGATTTTCAATTTCCAATTTTCGATTTTCAACGATTGCTTTGTTCGTGGGGGTTTGTCGACCCGAATTGAGTTTTCCAACTCGTCTTTCATCAGAGGGTTATGATGCGTACGATTTCCTTGACGATCTTCTGTGCCATCGGTGTGGCTATCGCAGCCAAACAGCCCATTTCCAACCCTGCGATCAAACTCTGGCCGCAGATCACACCGGGCATTTACAACCACGCCAATATCCTGGCCATGAAATGCGAAGTGGCCTCTGACGGCCTGACGGTCACCGACAACGCATGGGACTCCTATCAGGTCCCCGGCTTTGCCAAGCGTTGGACCCTGAACATGGGCGCACCGATGGAAGTCCCGCTCGAAAACTTCCGGTTCCCCGCCGAATTCGCCGGCCTGCCGATCCATCTGACCGTTGAATTCTACAATGCCGAAAAGCCCTGGGAGGTCAAAGAAAACTATCAGGAGATCCTTCAGTTGGGCGGCAACTCCAATATCGGTCTGCCCGATTGGTTTCATATCCCAACCCAGCGTCTGGCCTACGACTTTGACGAGGGAAACTGGTTTCCGTCAGGTTGGACTTTACCGAACGGAAAATATGCCCTCTGGCAAGGCGCCGCCAAGGCCCGTCAGCAGGACCGCAATGGCCAATGCCCTATGTACGACTTCGGTTTCACCCATGTCTCGCCGATCGCCATGACCCCCGGCGGTGCCACCGGGACCCGGAATCACCGCGGGCATCTCTTTACCGACAATGAGTGGATTCCCTTCGATGGATCCAAAGACGGTTTTTCCGCCGATCCAACCAATCCGGCCAATTGGAACATCGAAACCTTCCACCACTACGCCGACACCTGTTCGATCATCATCCCCGACTTCGAGGCCCCGCTCTACCATACCTGGAAGGATTCCCAATATCAGGCCTTTGCCAATCTCATCGGCGATGTCCGTTCCCGCAAACCGGATCTCCTCATCGGTTGCTGGGGTGTTGGGGTGTTGAAATCCTCCTTCCGAATCTTCGACAGCTTCTACGAAGGCAAACCCACCGGCGTGATCGACCTCAACGGGGCCAAGCAGTGGCGCGACAAATATGACCACCCCGCCGACGACCTGCACCCGGTCTTCAATCGCTGCAATCTCAATTTCGGCAATCCCTCCGTCTATTGGATCAATAATTCCAAACCATCACAACTATATGCTTTTCTTCAGGAATGGGAACAGGGAAAACTCGCCCGGCCGGATGTTCTCAATGTCTTGTCCACCTGGATTCAGGTGGAGTTCGTGGACGGCTACCCGCTTTCCCAATACCGGTTCACGGATTCACGCGGCAAAACGCGCCTGGAAACTATCAAGCATCAGGTTCCCGCTTCCTGCACCTATGCTCTGTCGTTGTTCGGCCATTGCGTCATGGACGGTCTGCAATGCTGGGAAATCGGCGCCCGCTACTCCGAGGACCTTGCCGATTATGCCGACTGGCGGGTTCGCGAATCGGCTCCGAAACACACGATCAACGGCATGGAAACACCTGTTTATTACTACCTGAAATATTTCGGATTTTACAATTTCCATGTTCTGGGCATGTGGCAGGCAGCACAGAACAAAGACATCATCGAGGCCGCCACGAAGTGGGAGATGCCCGAACTCCAAACCTCCCCCAACAACATCTGGCGCACCGGCAACGAGCGCTATCCCAGCTATGTGAATTTCTACAAGGAACCCCTGGTCCGCGTCAAACTCTCAGCCGACGGAAAAACCCTGCTCGTGATCGCTTGCAATCCCCACAACAAAAGCGTGGAAAAAGTCCGCATCCGCCGCCCCGGAGGGACCGAGGAATTTGAATTCCAACTGGTGGGCGACTTCCCGATTATCCAGCGTTATCCCGTCGCGCAAACCTCGAAGGTTACCGGAAAAGATTGACACGGAATTTTCTCTCTCGGAATTTTCTCCGCGACTTGTCCTGACTCCTCCAATACGGTACAATCAAATTTCCCAATCAAATGAACCGATTTACCGATGTGAGGACCGTATGAACACAACGCGAACTGGAATGATGGGCTTTGGGCTCCTGACGGCGATCCTATTAATAACCGGCATCGCTTTTGCGGCCGACTCTTCCGCCGAAAATCACACCGTTTGGTTATCCGGCCTGGACCTGTCGAAGATGACGGCCGGATGGGGTAAGCCGCAGCCCGATCTGTCCATCCAGTCCAAACCCCTGACCATCGGCGGCAAGAAATTCGACAAGGGCGTCGGGACACACGCCGACAGCGTCCTCTATGTGGACCTTCGCGGAACCACCGAACGATTCTCCGCCTCCGTCGGCGTCGATGACGAAGTCGCCGGCCAGCCGGCATCTATCCGTTTTCGTATCATTGGCGACGACCAGGAACTGTGGAACAGCGGCCCGATGAAAGCCGGCGAACCGGCCAAGTCCGTCGATGTCAGCGTCAAGGGACTGAAGGTCCTGATCCTTTCTGTCGATCCGACCAGTGACGGCGTCGCGTATGACCATGCCGACTGGGCCGACGCCCGTTTCCTCACCGCCGCCGACAACCCGCGGGCCATCGATCCGCCCGCCGAACCCGAAACCATCCTCACTCCCGCCCCGGCCCCGATGCCGAGGATCAATGGACCCAAGGTGTACGGCGTTCGACCCAACTCTCCATTCCTCTATCGTATCCCGTGTACCGGCACTCGCCCGATGGAATTTGCCGCCGAGAATCTGCCCGCAGGCCTTTCCTTGGATGGCAAAACGGGCATCGTCACCGGCAAGATCGCTCAGGCCGGTACGACTATAGCCGTCCTGATCGCCAAAAACGCCCAGGGCCAGGACCGCCGCGAATTCCGCATCGTTGTCGGTGACACGCTGGCCTTGACGCCGCCCATGGGCTGGAACAGTTGGTACATCCATTACAACCGCGTAACCGACGCGATCATGCGCCAGTCCGCGGATGTGATGATTGCCAGCGGCATGGCCGACTTCGGCTACTCGTATGTCAACATCGACGACTGTTGGATGGTCAAAGTCAACTCGACTGATCCGGAAATCGGCGGCCCCACCCGCGACGACAAAGGCCGACTCATCGGCAACAAACGCTTCCCCGACATGAAGGCCATGACCGACTACATTCACGCCAAGGGTCTCAAGGCCGGCATCTACATCTCGCCCGGCCCGCGAACCTGCGCCGGATACGAAGGCAGCTTCGGCCACGAAGCCCTTGACGCCAAGACCTTCGCCGACTGGGGCTTCGACTTCCTCAAGTACGACTGGTGCTCCTACGGCGAAAAGGCCGGCGGCGACAAACTCGAAGACTTCATGAAGCCCTATCAGGTCATGTACGCCGAACTGCTCAAGCAGGACCGCGACATCGTGCTCAACCTGTGCCAGTACGGCATGGGCGATGTCTGGAAATGGGGAGCTCAGGTCGGCCACTGCTGGCGGACCACCGGCGATCTGGGCCTGGAAAAGGCCGGTAACTTGCCCGGCTTCTACAGCATCGGTTTCAGTAACGCCAAGCACTTCGAATTCGCCAAACCCGGCGGCTGGAACGACCCCGACTACATCCTCATCGGCTGGGTCGGCAGCGCCTTCACCGGCGGCGAAGGCGAAAAGACGACCCTGACTGCAAACGAACAGTATTCCTACATGTCCATGTGGTCCCTGATGGCCGCGCCCCTGATCTTCAGTGGCGATATGGCCAAGCTCGACGCCTTCGCCCTCAATATCCTCTGCAACGCCGAGGTCATCGACATCGATCAGGACCCGCTCGGCAAGCAGGCGAAAATCCTCCGCCAGACCGACCGCGAGTTTGTCCTGGTCAAGGACCTCGAAGACGGATCGAAAGCCGTGGGACTATTCAATTTGGATATCGTCTCCCAGCCCCTGGCCGTCTCCTGGCAGGATCTGGGCCTCACCGGCAAGCAGCGCGTCCGCGACCTCTGGCAACAAAAAGACCTCGGTGTTCTCGACGGTGAATACAAAACCTCCGTCCCCCGCCACGGAGTATCACTCGTCCGTTTATTCCCGAATCTATAACGGGATTCTTATTCCTGAACTAAACACAGAAGGCAACCAGTTTTCTGATTGCCTTCTGAAATTGCACCTCGAAAATCGGAAATCGAAAATTACTTGATATTCGCGTGGTATTCCTGCAGCGAGTGCAGTACTCCGCGTCCGCGACGGAACGCCGCGATGCCTTCGGCCGCCGCCCATGCCGCCGCCAGCGTCGTGATATACGGCACCCGGTACTTGATCGCCGACTTACGGATATACGAATCATCTTCCTGACTGAGCTTGCCCACCGGCGTATTGACCACCAATTGAATCTGCCCGTTGGTGATCGCATCTGCAATGTTCGGCCGCCCTTCGCTGAGCTTGAAAATCCGCTCGGCCGCGATTCCATTTTCCACCAAAAACGCCTGCGTGCCTTCGGTCGCCACAATTTTAAAGCCCAACTCCGCGAATCGCTTGGCGGGCTTGACCAGCGAACCGCGGTCCTTTCGCGACACCGAGATCAGCACCGTCCCCGACAGCGGCAGAAAGCTCTTGGCCCCTTCCTGCGCCTTGTAAAAGGCCAGCCCGAACGATTCGGCCATCCCCAGCACCTCGCCGGTCGAACGCATCTCCGGCCCCAGGATCGGATCGACCTCCGGGAACATGTTGAACGGGAATACCGACTCCTTGACGCCGAAGTGCGGAATCCGGCGATTCGACAGCTTTTGCTCGGCGAGCGTGCCGCCCATCATCAGCCGCGTGGCGATCGGCACCATCGCGATAGCGCACACCTTCGAGACCAGCGGCACCGTGCGGCTGGCCCGCGGGTTGGCCTCCAGACAATACAGCTTGTCGTCGCAGATGGCGTACTGCATGTTCATCACGCCGACGACCTTCAGCGCCTGCGCGATCCTGGTCGTATAGTCGCGGATCGTCGCCAGATGCTTTTCCGGAATCGTGATCGGCGGAATCACGCACGCCGAATCACCGGAGTGGATTCCCGCCTGCTCGATGTGCTCCATGATCGCCGGGATATACACGGCGGTGCTGTCGGCGATGGCGTCGGTCTCGCACTCAGTCGCGTCTTCCAGAAACTTGTCGATCAGGATCGGCCGTTCCGGCGTGACATCCACCGCCGCCGCCATGTACCGCCGCAGCATCGATTCGTCATAGACCACCTCCATACCCCGCCCACCCAGCACATAGGACGGCCGTACCATCAGAGGGTAGCCGATGGCGCTGGCCACCTCGATGGCCTGTTCGACCGTCGTCGCCATGCCGCTGGCCGGCATCGGAATATTCAGCTTGTCCATCATTTTGCGGAATCGGTCACGGTCTTCGGCCAAGTCGATCGCATCGACGCTGGTCCCGAGGATCTTGACTCCCTGCTGCTCCAGCGAGGCCGCGATATTCAGCGGCGTTTGCCCGCCGAACTGCACGATCGCGCCGACCGGCTTTTCCTTCTGGTAGATGCTCAGTACATCCTCCACCGTCAGCGGCTCAAAGTACAGCTTGTCCGAGGTGTCGTAATCCGTCGATACCGTCTCCGGATTACAGTTAATCATGATCGTCTCAAACCCAAGTGCCCTCAGCGAAAACGCCGCATGGACGCAGCAGTAGTCAAACTCGATTCCCTGCCCGATCCGGTTGGGTCCGCCGCCGAGGATCAGCACCTTCTTGCGGTCGCTCACCGGCACACGATCCGGCGCATTGTAGGTCGAATAATAATAGCTGGCATTCTCCACACCGCTGATTCGGATGGCGTCCCACGCCTCGACGACGCCCAGCTTGGTTCGCTGCTTGCGGATTTCTGTCTCGTCAATCCCCAGAAGCTTGGCCAGATAGCGATCGGCAAATCCGTCCTTTTTGGCTCTGACCAGTAGATCATCCGGGATCATCCGGCCTTTGTGCTTAAGGATCGTCTGCTCCAGTTCAACCATCTCCTTCATCTGCGAGAGGAAGTATGGCTTAATGTAGGTCTGCGCATACAGCGCATCGACCAATGCGCCCTTGCGAAGGGCTTCATACAGGAGGAAATACCGCTCGCTGCTGGGCTCGCGCAACCGTTCCAACAACTGATCCAGCGTCATCTCGTTGAAGTTTTTGGCAAATCCCAGTCCGTGCCGCCCCGACTCCAGCGACCGGATCGCCTTCTGAAAGGCCTCCTTGAAATTTTTGCCGATGCTCATCACCTCGCCCACCGCCCGCATCTGCGTGCCCAACTTGTCCTGGGCGTCGCGGAATTTCTCGAACGCCCAGCGCGAGAACTTGACCACCACATAATCGCCCGAAGGCGTGTATTTTTCCAGCGTCCCGTCGCGCCAGTACGGAATCTCGTCCAGCGTCAATCCCGCCGCCAGCTTGGCCGACACCTGCGCAATCGGAAATCCCGTCGCCTTGCTGGCCAGGGCCGAACTGCGGCTGGTGCGCGGGTTGATCTCGATGACGACCACGCGGCCCGTCCGCGGATTGTGGGCAAACTGGATATTGGTCCCCCCGATTACCTCGATCGCATCGACGATGTCGTATGAATGTTTCTGCAGCCGCTGTTGAAGCTTGCTATCAATCGTCAGCATCGGCGCCGTACAGAACGAATCCCCCGTGTGCACACCCATGGCGTCCACATTCTCGATAAAGCAAACCGTGATCTTCTGCCCCTTGGCGTCGCGGACGACCTCCAGCTCCAGCTCTTCCCACCCCAGCACCGACTCCTCGACCAGGATCTGCCCGACGATGCTGGCCGCAATGCCCCGGCTGGCCACCACGCGGAGTTCCTCGACATTATAGACCAGCCCGCCGCCGGTCCCGCCCATCGTATAGGCCGGCCGGATAACGACCGGATATCCCAGCTTGGCCGCAATCTTCTCGGCCTCCTCGACCGAATACACCACCTCGCTTTGCGGCATGTCGATACCCAGCGAAGTCATCGTCTTCTTGAACGCCAGCCGGTCCTCGCCCCGCTCGATCGCGTCGAGCTTGACGCCGATAACCTTGACGCCGTATTGATCCAACACGCCCGCCTTGCCCAGCTCGCTGGTCAGATTGAGTCCCGTCTGCCCGCCGAGGTTCGGCAGCACGCCATCCGGCCGTTCCTTGCGAATAATCTCCGTCAGTGCCCCGACCGTCAGCGGCTCGATATAGGTCACCGTCGCCATCCCCGGATCAGTCATGATCGTCGCAGGGTTGGAGTTGACCAGCACCGTCTCATACCCCAGCGACCGTAGCGCTTTACACGCCTGCGTCCCGGAGTAGTCGAACTCGCAGGCCTGCCCGATCACGATCGGACCGGAACCGATAATCAAAACCTTGTGGATATCATTGCGTCGCGGCATAGGGCTCCCTTTCGAAGCTCAAGTGGTATCGGAAATCGGAGGATTCAATCGGAAAGCCCCCACCTGTTCGGCCGGAAAGACCCTCTCCCATCGGCAGATTGTCCTCCTCCTGCCGGACGGGGGCCCAAAATGGCATGGATGCTTCCCTGATTTTCAAACGGTCTTTTCCCTGGTCTCAAGCCGGCACGGAATCCCGGCCGCACCGGTAACGCGACAGAATACGCCAATCCTTCTTACCTGTCAAGTCCGCAGCACCAGATTCGCCCCAACCTTCATAAACCCCGCTAATACTACTAATAATCGAATCCAATATTCATGATTCACGATTCAATTCCCTTGCCTGGGCTTCCTCTCTCGATTACCATATATTCCTATGAAAATACGAAAATCAGCTCAAAAGTCCTTTATTAAAACCGTAAGGGTTTGCATCCTTGAAACGCCGTTGATCCATCCCTTTCGCATTTCCACCGGCCAACACGACTCCCTTCATAATGTGTTGCTGATCCTCCGCCTAAACGATGGTACCTGCGGTTTCGGAGAAGCTGCAATCGCCACGCACATCACCGGCGAGACCGTTGAATCGACTATCGCCTTGCTTCGCCGTGTCGCTCCCCATCTCAAGGGCCGTTTCATCGGCGATTATCATCGCATCCTCACCGAACTGGGTTCTGATCTTGACGCGATTCCCTCGGCCCGCACAGCCGTTGAAATGGCGTTACTGGATGCGCTGACACAAACCTTGAATATTCCTCTATGGCGATTCTTCGGGACCCGTGCCGAACGATTATCCACTGACATCACGCTGGTCATCGCCGACGCCGAACAAACCCATGACTCCGTCCGGGGTTTTGTCCGCGCCGGTTTCCGCCGCTTCAAGATCAAAGTGGGCCTCGATCCCGCATCCGACCTCGACCGTGTCCGCATCGTCCACGCCGCCGCTCCTCGCGCCGGCATTATCCTCGACGCAAACCAGGGTTTCTCCGCGCCGGCCGCACTGAAGTTTCTTCAGCGCCTGGCTCGCTTCGGTATCCGCCCCATCCTCGTCGAGCAGCCGGTGCACCGCAACGACTGGGACGCAATGCGGTGGATCACCCGCCGTTCACCGTCGCCGGTCTGCGCCGATGAATCCCTGCAATCGGTGGCCGATGTCGTCCGTATCATCCAGCTCGGCGCCGCCCACGCCATTAACATCAAGCTGGCCAAGTTCGGTTTCCTCCAGTCCATCCAGATGGCCGCCCTCGCCCGTGCCTCCGACCTGTCGCTGATGATCGGCAGCATGATGGAGACCAACCTGTCGGCCACGGCCGCCGCACACTTCGCCGCAGGTATCGGCGGATTTGACTTCGTGGACCTCGATACGCCCTTCTTCATTCCCGACCATGCCGACCAAAATCCGTATCTTTCTCCCAACGGCATCTATGACCTCGTCAAATGTGCCTCCGGTATCGGTATTCAGAAGGTCTCATCCGGCCTTCGTCTTCGGTATTTCGGCATACCGAGAAATATTCCCTCTTGACCAGACAGCTCGGATACGGTATTTTGTTTCGATTCTTGGCGGTATAAAAGTGAATAGATGGTATAGACGAAGCATAGTAATTCTGCCGGATTTCATTCAGAAACCTGTGAATGCTATAATCGGCCGGAGCCAGGGTTGATTAACCATGGGCAAGGCCTTCGTTAAACCGGCTCGAATTCTATCGCCGTTATTTGTTTCAATTTCAGGAAATGCGCTTGTAGCTCAACTGGATAGAGCATCGGTCTACGGAACCGAAGGTTGCAGGTTCGAATCCTGCCAGGCGCAGTCGTTGTCATCGATTCATCGGGAACCCCTATCAGGAATCCAGGCATGGCAGATTTTTTGACCACAATATTGGCAAAAGCGGCATCGAACCTCAAGACGATCGTATTGCCGGAAGGCCACGATCCCCGAACCTTGCAGGCGGCCCAGGTGATCGTCGAAAAGAAAATCGCCAAACTGATCATTCTCGGCGATCCGGATGAGATGGCGCCTAAGCTCGGGCCGGAGCTCAAAAGCGGACGGATCGAACTGATGAAGCCGACTCATCACCCCCTGAAAAAAGAACTGGCCGAAAAGCTTTACGAGATCCGCAAGCACAAGGGCATGACGACGATGCAGGCCGAGGTGGTCATCGCCGACGAAATGTATTTTGGAACGATGCTGGTCAAGACCGGCCGGGCCGATGGGCTGGTGTCCGGGGCGACGCATTCGACGGCCGACACGGTTCGGCCTGCGCTGCAGATCATCAAACCTGCCGAGGGGAACAAGACTGTATCGAGTATGTTCTTCATGTGTTTTCCGGAGGTGACATACCTGTTCGCCGACTGCGGATTGGTACAGGATCCCAACGAATCCGAGCTAGCGGATATCGCGGTTTCGACGGCCAAGACCGCCTTTCAGTTCGGTTTTGAGCCGCGAATTGCGATGCTGTCGTATTCGACCAAAGGTTCGGCCAAGGGCGACGGGGCCGCCAAGGTCGTGATGGCGACCGAGCGAGCCAAGGCGACTTTGGATGCGATATACGGGGGTAAGGTCGTTATTGACGGAGAGCTTCAATTCGACGCCGCTTTTGTCCCGGATATTGCCGCCAAGAAATGCCCGAACAGCCCCCTGAAAGGTCAAGCCAATACATTTATCTTTCCCGATCTGGGCGCTGGAAATATCTGCTATAAGGCGACTCAACGGTTGGCCAAGGCGGAGGCCTATGGTCCGGTTTTGCAGGGACTGGCCAAACCGGTGAATGACTTGTCGCGGGGATGCAACAGCGACGATATCGTCGCGACGGTGGCCGTAACGGCCATACAGGCGATGGATGTATAACGATCCTTCGAAAGGGATTGTATGGGAGGGGTTAAAAAAAGCTGGCGGGATAACAAGGACCTGCCGAAAGTCGAAACAATCACCCCCAAGATGAGCCAGCGATGGGGGACGGGAACAGTGGTGATCCCGGCGCCGAAGGAGGTGGACTCCGTGATGAAACGGGTCCCCAGAGGCAAGGTGATTACCATCAACGAGATTCGACAGGTTCTGGCCAGGAAATATCACGCCACAATCGGATGTCCCCTGACCACGGGGATCTTCGCCTGGATCGCCGCTCACGTCGCCGACGAAGAGGAAAAGGCCGGAAAAACGAAGATCACTCCCTTGTGGAGGACCCTGAAGGCCGGAGGAATGCTCAACGAGAAGTACCCGGGTGGAGCTTCGGAGCAGAAACGGCGACTCCAAGCCGAAGGACATCGGGTTGTACATAAAGGACGGAGCCGGAACTGGATTGTCGAAAATTTTGAGGACCGTCTGTGTCGCCCCGAAGATTAGTCGGCATTCCGCGTTTCGTCATCCACCAGCACCAAACCCCGGATGGTGTCCATTGGGATTTCATGATGCAGGAAGGACATCGACTTCTCACCTGGCGGTTGCCGGTCCGACCGGAACACATTGACAACCAAGCGATCGAGACGGAGATGATCTTCGACCATCCTCTGCGGTTTTTGACTTATGAAGGCCCGGTCCAGAATCAAACCGGAAATGTTCAGATCGTGGATCGGGGGACTTACACCCTTCTGAAACGCGATGGGAGTCACTTCCTGATGGAATTGGCCGGGGATATCCTCAGGGGACGGTTTCACATCATTCATCACTCACTGAACGATTGGATATTTCAGCGTGTCGTCGAGTAATGCGGGGATGAGGTTCAATCACCGGCCGCAGAACTTCATAACTTGATCCAGATACTTCTGTGCCGACTCCGGTGAAGAGGCCTCCACGATTGCCCGCATAACCGGCTCGGTGTTGCTGGTACGGAGGTGGATCCAGCCGTCGGGCAAATCGAAACGAAGGCCGTCGCGGGAATCGATGCGGGCGGAAGAAAAAAAGGTTCGTGCCTTTTCAAGAACGGTCCGGGCCAGTTGTTGGTCGGCGGAGAATTTGGTCTTGAGCATGGTATATCGCGGAATCCTCGCAACCAGTTCGGATAATGAAAGATTCGTCTCCGCCATGAGTTGCAGAACGATCGCCATCGAGACTAAGCTATCCCGAACCGGACCGATGCGAAGGTCGATCACGCCGCCGTTGCCTTCACCGCCGATGACACAGTGGTTGGCGATCATGGCCTGGGCCACATGCGCTTCGCCGACCGGCGTGCGGAGAACGGAACATCCCGCAGCAGAGGCAATGTCGTCGATCATCCGCGAAGTCGAGAGGTTCGTCGCAGCGGAACCCTTTTTGTGCCCGAACACCCACTGAGCACAGAGGGCCAGTGTATATTCTTCGCCGATGTAACGGCCCTGTTCATCGACGATGGCCAGTCGGTCGGCATCCGGATCCTGGGCGAAACCGAGATCGGCTCCGGATTGACGTACTGTCCCGCAAAGCCCCTGCAGATTCTCCGCAATCGGTTCGGGCGTGTGAACAAACAGGCCAGTCGGTTCCAGATTCATTGGGATCACTTCACAACCAAGCCGCTCCAACAGAGATCGGCCGGGTCGGCCACCGGCACCGTTGACGCTGTCCAGTACGACTTTGCGGCGTCGGGAAGCAATACGATCCGGTTCGACGATCGATACGACTTTATCGATGTGAACCTGATCGGGTTGATCATAGACGCTCGTCCGACCACAACGGACCGAATCGACATACTGAATCGATCTGGCAAAGTAAATCGAACGAATCTGCTCGGCCAGAGGAGCCGGCGGGGCAATCCCATTGTCCAGGAGCAATTTGATCCCGTTGTATTCGATTGGATTGTGCGAGGCGGTGATGACAATACCGCCTGCGGCGCCGAGATGGCGTACGAGAATGCCGACGGTGGGCGTCGTTACAATGCCCAGATCAACGACGCCCAGGCCAACCGCCGTGACACCGGCCGAGATCGCGGCAGCCAGCATCGGACCCGAGGGACGGCTATCGCGACCGAGAACCACCGAGCCCGACTTGCCTGTGCTTTTGAGAAAAGTACCGAAGGCGGCGCCGTATGCCGCCGCAAGGTCCGGGGTTAAATTTTCGCCGATGATCCCTCGCATTCCGCTGATGCTGATGATAAGTTCCCGCGCCATATGTCCTCAGAGTTTGCGTGTTTTTTCGAGCGTGACTTTTAGCCGATCAACGACGGTGTCAACCTGCTTGTCTTTCAGAGCGAGAATGTCACGGAGGGCCTCGCCAATCGGAGGAAGATAGGTTTCGATATACCCGCGTTTTTTCATTTCGTCATGAATGCGACGCTGTCGTCGGAGGAACATGCCAAGCTTGCGTCCGCACTCCTGAATCGCCAGCTTGATTTCCTTGATGATTTCCGGGTAATGAGCGATGGCCTCCTTGCTTTCCGAAGTGAAGGGAACCCAGACGGAAGCCATATGAATCATGAGCATGGCCGGTCCCCCGGGCAAGGCGCCCTTGCTCTGGCTGAGACCATAGTTGCGCCAGTTGATTTCCATCACGGATTTATAAAATGCACAGGCCGATTGTTGATAAAGCAGAGGCACACGGTTGGCAAATCGCGTCAACCGCAGAAGGGGTTCTCTGTCGGATTCGGAAGCGGTCTGATTTGCGCTCTCCGGTTCATCCTTGTCACGGAAGCCGTAGGCCATGGCGGCCTCGATCAGGAAAGGATTCCCGCGATAGACGGCAGGTTTGCGAGTACATGCGGAATAGAATTCGGCCTCGACAACCCGTTTCAGACCTTCTATCAGTTTCTCTTCGCCAATGGGGCCGATACAATCCGTCGGCGGGGCCATTAACTTGGTGGAATTGATGGCCTCATGAAGTCGTTCCGCATCCTTCAACGTCATCTTGCCGGGATGAAGCCGGACGGACAACTTGGCCTTCTGTGCGATATCGGAAGCCAGTCGCGGACTGACACGGGAGAATTCCGAACGGAGAAACTCGACAAGCGTTTTACTGGAACTCTGGCGTCCCATCTTGAAGAGAATGCCGATTTCAACTCCATAGGGATGGGGTTTGATCTCGACGGGCAGGAATGGCATTTCGTTATTCCGGCGCGCGTACTCGTACCGATTACCGTCCGGAGCGTTGTAAATCAGGGTTGCGTGAGGATTGGCGATCGCCGTCTGGGCAACATATTCATCAACGGATTGACGGCCCTTCTGATAGCGACCTTCGAGAGAAATCGTGACAATGGTACCCGTCGGAAGATCAAACTCGCATTCCTCATCAAGGATGACCTCCGGCCGGTTCCGGGTAGTATCAATCTGGACATGATAGTGGCAGGCGCTCTTTTTCGGGCTGGTCCGAGAGATAATCTGCACGGGTTCGCCTGTCGTTAAAAGCCCGTACATGCCCGCGGCGCTGATGCCGATACCCTGCTGACCCCGGCTCATCTTCAGCGTATGAAACTTGCTGCCATAAAGAAGTCGAGCGAAGATATTGGGCACCTGTTGTTTTACAATCCCGGGGCCGTTGTCCTTAACCGTGATGGTAAATTTGTTTTCGGTATTCGCTACCGGGCGGATATCAATGGTGATATCCGGCAAAATGTGGGCCTCTTCGCAGGCGTCAAGCGAATTGTCCACGGCCTCCTTGACCGCCGTCAGAAGGGCTTTTCGAGGATTGTCAAAACCCAGCAAGTGGCGGTTTTTTGCGAAAAATTCGCTGACGGAGATATCCCGTTGCTTGGCGGCCATCGATTCGGCCGTAGCGGCTTGATGACGCGATTTACGACGGGGAAAGTCGCCGGCCCGAGACGAGGATTCGTCCCGGGCCGGTTCATCTTGCGGTTCGATTGACGCGGCGGTATCCACGGGCGACCGATCCATCACGGCCGCAACGGTCGGGGTTGTGACCGATTTTTGCGACGGAGCGTCTTCAAAAGCAAAACTTAACTGGTTTCCTTTTGAAACCTTCCTTGCTGACATTTCACGAACTCCATTTCCTTACGCCGACCGTCAGCGGGATCGCCGCTGCGGCGCCAATGTTTCAAAGAGCCAACCGATTCATTAATCCAGATTACAGTGATAAACCTCATTGACAAAATCCAGATCTTTGAGTTCCTTGAGGACGGCCTCGCCCGGGGCCTTATCGAGACTGACGGCCAGAATGGCCTTGCCCTGATCAAGTTTCTGGCCGACACCCATGGTGCTGATGTTGATTTTGTGACGACCCATAATGGTACCGACATGGCCGATTACGCCGGGTTTGTCGTCGTTGAAGATCACGGCCAGCGTACCCTTGGGCGTCACCTCGACATTGAATCCGTCGATCTCCAGGATCCGGAAGATTTTGTCTCCGAAGATCGTGCCTCGGACATACCGAGTAACCTTATCGGTGGAAACCGTCGCGGAGAAGCTGGACGCGACATCCTGGGCCTCGGGATTTTTGACTTCGTCGATTGTAATTCCGCACTCCTTGGCCAGAAGTGCGGCATTGACGATATTCACGGGAGCATCGCTGTGCGGCTGCATCAGACCAATGGTGAAAGCGGTCGTAACGGCAGTCAGGGGCTTGGAGGCGATTTCCCCTCGATATTCAATACGAACGCTTTTAATGCGACCATGGGCAATCGTTGCCAAGACCGTCCCGATACGACGAGACAACTCGGCATATTGGGACACCATCGGCGGAAGAGAAGCCATCGAGGGGGCATTGACCGCATTGCGGATCGGTCCGCCCTTAAGAGCATCCACCAGAATCTGCGCCGCTTCCACGGCGACTTCGATCTGGGCTTCGTGTGTACTGGCCCCCAAATGCGGGGTCACTATGCAGTTGGGCAATTCCTTGAATCCCCAATTCTCCGGCGGTTCCTTGGCGAAGACATCCAGCGCCGCGCCGGCGATGGTATTGACTTTCAAAGCTTCAAATAGATCGTTTTCGTTGATCACGCCGCCGCGGGCGCAATTGACGATGATCGCGGACGGCTTCATCATCTTCAGTTGCGGGGCGGCGATCATATTCAGCGTCTGCTCATTTTTGGGGACATGTAAGCTGATATAATCGGATTCGCGGAAGATCCGCTCGAGATTGTCGGTGACCTCGATGCCCAGTTCTTCGGCGGCTTTGGGGGTAGCCAGCGGATCGTATCCCAGGACCTTCATGTCAAAACCCAGAGCCATCTTGGCGACGGCCTGACCAATACGGCCCAGACCGATCAATCCGAGAACTTTGTGATTGAGCTGATTACCCGTGAATGACTTGCGGTCCCAGTTTCCCGCCTTCAGACTGACACAGGCGGGCACGACCTTGCGGGAAATCGCCAACATCAGGGCCATCGTGTGTTCCGCGGCGCTAAGGGTATTTCCGCCGGGAGTGTTCATGACGATAATCCCTCGCTTGGTGGCTTCCTTGACATCGACATTGTCAATACCGACGCCCGCGCGGGCAATTCCGCGAAGCTTGGCACAATGGCCAAGAACCTTGGCCGTTACTTTGGTGTCGCTGCGGATGATCAGACCGTCGAATTCCCCGATAATTTTAATGAGGTCGTCTTCGCTCAGTCCGGTCTTAATGACCGGCTCGACGCCTTCCATGTTCTTCAAAAGTTCGATACCTTCTTTGGCCAGCTTGTCGCTGATAAGAATTTTCAACATGGCAAACGACTCCTTCCTATCAATCCCAGTATTCTTCTTTGGTATAATCAATCTCTTCGAATTTCGTATTAAAGTTCGTTTTGGGACAATTGTACATATATCGGCTGATACAATGAGTTGTTGCATCGATCAGATCCATCCGGGTCGCATCGGAACCTTTCGTATTCACCTCCACCCGAGTACGAATCAATCGACCGGAAGATTCTGGCGGCCATAGCTGCGTCCCCCCATCGTCGAAAATCATGCTTCGTGTCATAAGATGACCCGTAAAATATCCTTCTCTGTGAAGCTGCGTCATCTGAAACTCTTCGATCCGGACATACAGGATAGTTCCAGCGCCCCCTTCGCGGGCAATCTGACTGGGCGACAACAATCGGAAGTCAATCGGAGATTTCGCCCTCGCGGGCGACGCCTCCCCGGAAACAAAAAGAAAATCGCTCTGGATAGAGGCCTTCTTGATCAACTCGGCTCGGATGGCCGCAGCCAGCTCGGAGTTGAGCGACGGGCTGGCAGCCGACCAGGTTGATTCCACAAAAACGGCAATTCGTTTGTCGCTTCGTTGTTTCAACTCGAACTCCGCCGGCACTTTAATATCGTACGCTGCGGGACTGCCCAGAATCGGAATCAGCAGGCAGCCGCCGGCGATGCCGGCAATCGCCGGGAGGAGAAAAACCATGATTGTTCGTTGCGCGGTGGCCATCCATTTACTTTCGCAAGGGATCAACGCCCAGGGTATCACGATTCGTGGATATTGGATACCCATATTTCTGTTACGCTATTTCCACTTCCAGAATCGTCCGAATCACTTCAAGAATCCATGCGGCTAAAACCAACCCTCCCCAGACAGCCGCCGCTTTCCAGAAAAATCTCTTCGAACGAAACCTGTTTAGAAAGGCGAACTGTACCCCAAACAGACTGGAAAGTAAAGCAAAAAACGCGACCGCCACAGCCACTCCACAGGATACCGCCGCCGCGGGTTGTATATTAAACGACCGGAGAATGTGTCCCGTAACGAATGCCTGACCGGCTCGGGTCCAATAGCATCCCAGACAAGGAAGGCCGGTCCGCTGCCGAAATCCACAAACCCCCAGTAACGAGACGGTATCCATCCAACCCTTTTCGGCGGCCAACAAGAATGAGAATATCCCCCCGATCATCAAGAATACGGTAAACGCAAGCCACCTCTGGCGGGAGGTGACCTGTGTAAAAATCCGGTTCGATGATCGTTGGCAGGTATTCATGATTTTGGTACAATAGTCGTTCAATCTTGATTGTCAAGCGGAAAGGAACGGCAAGTGAATCATACGGATATCCGGGATATGCTGGAAACGGCCGTAGTGGCGTCTCGATTGGCCGGGCAACGGGCAATGGAGGAAATTCGTTATGTCAAATCTTCCATCAAAGACGGCCGGGAAATGGTCACGCAAGCCGACGGTATTTGTCAGAAAATCATTATAGACCGAATCAAGGAATCTTATCCCGATCATGGATTTCTTGGGGAAGAAGGCGGTTCTCAGGGTATTTTTCGCCAGCCGCCCCGCGGAGCCGATGACATCTGGTGGGTTATCGACCCTATCGACGGCACCAACAACTATGCCCACGGATTGCTGTGTTTTGCCGTCAGCGTCGCGGCCTTCTGGAAAGGCAAACCCATCGTCGCCGTGATCTTCGATCCTGCCACGGAGTCAATGTACACAGCCACGGAGGATACCGGTGCCCAGCGGAACGACTCGGAGATTCGTGTCAATGACGAACCCCTGAGCCGTTTTTCCAGCTTTGGCATTGACAGCCACTTCCGATCGGAAATGGCCGGCGCAATCCAAAGGATGATAAAAAATACTCGTTTTCGAAATCTCGGCGCCACGGCTCTGCACCTGGCCTATGTCGCCAAAGGTTCGATGATCGGAACGATCACCACGGACGCCAAACTTTGGGATATCGCCGCGGGCGTTTTTCTGATCGAGACTGCGGGCGGAATCGTAACGGACCTGCAGGGTAAAAGAATCTTTCCCCTCGATGTGGCGGCTTATACCGGCCAGACTATCGTGATGATCTCGGCCAATCGCAAAAATCACCCCGATCTCCTCAAGCTGTTTTCCAGCGGCAGTTGATCATTCCTTTGATTCATGATATGCTGTGATTGAATTCGGATTTCCAAACACGAAGGCAGAGATATTCAGAAACAGGGAGACACCCATGCAAAGATGGTATCGTTGGAGCGGACTGGCCATCATCCTGGTCCTGGCGATCGCTCTGGAACTCTATGCTGAATCTCAGGTCGGCAGCGCGGAGATCGGCCGCGATACGATGAAGATGTATCGCCAGAAACAGACGGGGCAAACGGAACTCAAACCGCGACGAGTACAATCCTCCGCGGCACCGAAACGGATATTTCAGGAACAGCAAGCCATAGCCGAAGCGGCAGCCAAGCCCCCCCAGGATACGCAACCGGCACCCACTGCGGGCACGACAGAACAACCAATCCCGGCTGTTGCCGAACCCGCAATCACAGAGCCAATACCCGCCGAGACTTCCACGGTACCTCCTGCGACAACGGCGCAACCGAAACCAACCGCTGTCTCCGGGGATCAGACGACCAAAGACGAATTACTCGCCCTGTTACCCGATTCGATGATCGCCTGTGTTCGGGTCAACAACCTGGATTATACACTGGCGCTGATTGATCAATACTTAATGGGTCTGTCGCCCATTCCGATGGTTGCAACGATCGGTGTTCGGACAGGATTGGCCCAGGTTACGCAAGACCAGAACCTACAGGCCATCAACACCGGAGGAAACCTTGCCCTCGTCGTCCTTCCTCCTCCGACGGGACAGGGCGACCCGTTAGCGGGGCTTCTGTCGCCTTTCAAGGGCCCCGACTCCGCTGAGGCATTGAAAGCTGCCAATGTCGTGCCTTTATCAAATCCGGCTTTCGGATGGAAATCGTTATCTCCGGATCAACCGGCGCCTGACCTTTCCAAAAGTAAACCCCTTCAACCGTCGTTGACGGCCAAGCAATTGGATGATACGGCGACCTCACCGATCTGGCTGTTCGTGAACCTGCCGAAAGCAGTGGAGTATGCAGCTCCGGTCGCAGAAGCCAAGCTGCAAGAACAAGCGGCGGCCAACCCTCAACTGAAGTCAGCTCTGGACCAAACCGAGCAGATCAAACAAATCGGTAAGGAAATTCAATGTCTCAGCGCCAGCGTCTATCCAAGTGGACCGATGTTGACCCTCGATATGGATCTGATCCCCGTACCCGGTTCCAAATTCGCATCCTCCCTGAACAAAGAGATGTTCAAGCTCCAGCCGACGCCGGAAATGGATCCGGTCACCCGCGGAATGGTAACGATGATGCAAGCTTTGAAAGTTAAGGACACCTCGACGACCAAGGATGAGGCCATCATCGGGATTCGGAATCCGGATAAGGCCGACTTTGTAGGGGTTTTCTCTATCCCGGAACTCATTGGAAACATGGTCCAGATCGCATCCCAGCTACCGGGCCAAGAACAATCGGCGATGCAATTGATGATGGTCGCGGAGATGGCACAACAGATCGGATCACAGGTTAAAAGCAAGATGGCCATGGCCTTTACGGTCCAGGAAAAGGCCTTGAATATCCAGATCGCGATCCCGAAAAAGCATGTTGTCGAAATGGTTCAGGTAATCCAGACACTGCAACAATCCGGTATGACGCAACCGCAGACAATGCCGGCCCCCACTCAAACCGATGGATCGCAATGAGGGTCCCATAAGAATCCTCTTCTTCCCGATTTGATTCGCCTAAACCCCTTGCCGGACACCGGAAAGGGGTTTTCTTTTGCGCTGTGCGGACCAAAAAATATTTTATTTTCCCCGTTGACATTGTCGCCGAGATATGGCATAATTGTTTCTATGAAAAGAAACAACTCATCCAACTTGTTGTGGTGGTGGCGGCCTGTCGGATTCCTCGACAGGTAGGGGATGGTTTCCGTTACCGGATGAGAAATCTTCCTGGGCCTGTCGTATAAAGCGACAGGCCTTTTTTATTTATATCAAGTAGAATGCAGGGAATAGAACATGAGCGTATCTGTGGATCACCCGATTGAACATGCGATTCAACAGGCCGGGACCGGCGAGATTGTCCCGTTGGTTCGCGAAATTCCAATGACCTGTCCGGTGGACTTCTTCGCACGACTGAGCGACTATGGACGAACCGTCCATAGTTGCCTGTTCGAATCCCGCGACCAGCGTGCCGACAGTGACGCCGGGGAACTGACCTTTGGAACCGCCCGACCCGCCCTCTATCTGACCGGCCGGGGCGCAGACTTTCGCATCGAGGCCCTTACCGAGACCGGATGTCGGATGATCCGCTTCCTGGCCGCCCGGTCCCAACGGTTTCCCCGATGCAGTCGGTTTCGCATTTCTGAAAATCGCATCGAAGGCGCCGTTGAAACCTCCTCCGGAATCCTGGATGAGCAGAGCCGCCTCAAACGCCCCGGACAAATGGACATCCTCCGGGCCGTCGCGTATGGCTTCCGAATGGCTCACTCCCCCTTTCGGGTCACCTGCGGTCTTCTCGGAGCCATCAGTTATGACTTTATCGATCAGTTCGAACGACTGCCCGCCAGTCCCGCCGACCTGCTCCGAAATCCCGACTATGAATTATATTTCGCCGACAATATCTTCTTGATGGACCACAAGTCCGGCAAATCCTTCGTGATCGTCAACGCCATGATTACCGACGATGACCGCGATGAAATCGCCGGCCAGGTTCATGAATGTTTCCAGTCCTATTTTGACGCCTTGAAAATGCCGGCCCCAGCCGGCCGGAAGATTGCATCGCCTCTGAATGCGCCCACCACGGACACCTCCAAAGAACAATATATTCGGATGGTCGAAAAGGCCCAACAACATATTGTGGACGGGGATATCTTCCAGGTGGTCCTGAGTCGAACTCTGATGGAACCCTGTCCCGATGAACCGCTGGATGTCTATCGCCGTCTTCGCAAACTCAATCCGTCCCCGTATATGTTCTTTCTGAACACCCCCGGGGCCGTTCTTACCGGGTCCAGCCCTGAATTGAATCTTCGGGTCACCGGCAACCAACAAAGGTCCATCGAGATCCGACCAATCGCAGGAACCAAACCCCGCGGCAAAGTGAAGGGCCGAATTGATCCCGATACGGATTTCCGGTACGAGGCCGAACTGAAACTGGATCTCAAGGAACTGGCCGAACACATGATGCTCGTGGACCTGGCACGGAATGATATCGCCCGGGTATCCCAGCCGGGATCACGGGTCGTCAGCGAAATGCTGGCGGTGGAAAAATACGAATCCGTCATGCATCTGGTCAGCAATGTCAAAGGGATTCTGCGGGATGATCTGGACGCTCTCAGCGCGTACCTCGCAACGATGAATATGGGGACTCTCACTGGAGCTCCGAAGATTGAAGCCATGAAGATTATCCGCCAATTGGAGGCCAGTAAACGAGGATACTATGGCGGTGCGGTCCTGTACCTGACGGTTGACGGACAGTTCGACAGTTGTATCACGATCCGCAGTATTCAGATCCGCGACCGCGTGGCATATATCCGTGCCGGCGCCGGGATCGTCTACGACAGCGTCCCGACAACGGAATTCGATGAAACCGAATTCAAAGCCCAGTCCTGTTTGCGGGCCATCCGAAACGGAGAAACCCAATGAATGATTCAGCAATGAATGTCCTGTTTATCGACAATTTCGACTCGTTCACTTACAACCTCGTCGATGAATTTGAAAAGCGGGGATGCCGCGTGCTGGTCTATCGTGCCGATACGATTTTGGATGACTTGATTGGAGCCGCAGACACATTCTCTCCGGATTTGATCGTTCTGTCGCCGGGACCGGGGAATCCCGATACGGCCGGAGTGACATTAGCGGCAATTGGTCATTATCACGACAAACTTCCGATCTTCGGCGTATGTCTTGGCCATCAGGCGATTGTGCAGTATTTCGGCGGAAAAATCATTCACGCCCCTCAGGCCATGCATGGCAAGGCCTCGCGGATTTCACATCATCAAAAGGGAATCTTTCGTGGGATAGAAAATCCCCTGCAGGCCGGACGGTATCACAGTTTGTGCGCAATGCAAGTGCCGGAGTGTCTGGAGACGGTGGCCGAATATGAATCGATCGTCATGGCCGTCCAGCACACGACGCTGCCGATTTATGGCGTTCAGTTTCATCCGGAAAGCATCTTGACCCCCACGGGTGGAAGATTAATCGAGAATCTAATCGAAACGGCTCGACAGACCCGATCTTCTCAAATTCCCCAAACGGCATAGGAGATTACGATGGCGAAGATTTCCCAGTATCTGGATATCATTCTGGAAGGCAAAGACCTGTCGTTCGATCAAGCCAAGGCCTTGCTCGATATCATTTTCGAGGGCGGCGTTGCCGAGGTCCAGATTGCGGCATTTCTGGCAGCTATGCGGGTCAAAAAGGCCGCCGTTTCCGAGATGGCCGGATTGGCCGCTTCCCTCCGGGAACATGCCGTAAAGGTTGAAACGGGTCTCGATAATCTGGTCGATACCTGTGGAACGGGCGGGGCTTCCGTCAAGACCTTCAATATCTCGACGGCCTCGGCCCTCGTCGCCGCCGGCGCGGGGGTCTATGTGGCCAAACATGGAAATCGCGGAATCACCAGTCGGTGCGGTTCGGCGGATGTGCTGACGGAACTGGGAGTCAATATCGCGCCGGGACCGGAGATTGTCGCTCAGTGTATTCGACAGGCCCGCATCGGTTTTATGTTTGCGCCGAAATTTCATCCGGCCATGAAACATGTCCAGCCGATCCGTCAAAGTCTGGATTTCAGGACCGCTTTTAATATCCTAGGACCGCTGGCCAATCCGGCCGGTGCGGCCGCCCAGGTGATGGGTGTTCCCGAAGAAAGTCTGATGGGACGAATTGCCGAGACGCTGAAACGACTGGGAGTGCGGAGAGCTATGGTTGTTCATAGCAACGGCCTGGACGAGATCAGCACGATGGGTCCGAGTTTAATTATGGAATTACGCGATGGCTGGATTAAAAACAGGGAAATCTATCCGACCGATTACGGAATCGAGATTGCCGATTATGAATCTCTCCGAGGCGACGATGCCGCAACGAATGCCGGGATCATTCGACAGATCCTGGCCGGAAGGGAAACGGGACCCAAAAAAGATATCGTAGTACTCAACGCAGCCGCCGCTATAATAGTGGCCGGTTTGGCGGAGGATTTTCCCGACGCAGTCGAGAAAGCCGAGGAATCGATTCGTCTGGGCAAAGCCCAATGGTCGCTCGATCAGCTTGTCCGGATATCCAACAGCCAAACGGAGACGACAAAAACGGCATGATGCGGGTTAAGGTCAAAATTTGCGGACTCACGAATCTCGAAGACGCCCTGATGGCGGTCGATATGGGCGCGGATATGGTCGGATTTAATTTTTATCCCCGCAGTCAGCGCTATATCGGTATCGCCCAGGCCCTCGATATCATCAATAAAATCCCGACCTTTGTGGACACCGTCGGCATTTTCGTTAATCCGACCATCGAGGATATCCGGGATGTGGCCGAACAGGGCTTCCTCAACTGGATTCAACTGCATGGGGATGAGACGGTCGAGTTCTGCGACTCGCTTCGATGGATGACCACGCGAACGATTAAGGCGATCCGGGTGAAAGATCGCCGCGATATCGAAACGGCGAAGGCCTATTTCACAGACGCGGTTTTGTTCGACACCTTTGTGGACGGGGCCTATGGCGGAACAGGACAACGGTTCGACTGGCGGCAGATCGATCCATCGTATCGGAGGGTGTTTCTGGCCGGGGGAATCACTCCGGAAAATGTCGCTCAGGCGGTCGAAATGGGTACCTACGCCATTGATGTCTGCAGCGGAATCGAGTCCAAGCCCGGCAAAAAAGACTACCTGATGATGCGACAACTCTTCGAAAACATCCGGCATATTCGGGGGTGATTTCTGCCGAGGATGTGCCGACTGCGATTCAATCAACTGACCAACAGGAACCTGCCATGAAACACAAAGGACGATTCGGAACCTTCGGGGGCTTTTATGTGCCGGAGGTCTTGATTCCGGCGCTGGAAGAGATCGAAGCCGCGTTTGACCGTTACTCGACCGATCCGCGGTTCATTTCGGAATTGGATGACCTCTATCGGAACTATGCCGGACGACCGACGCCTCTGTATCATGCGCGACGATTCAGCCAGCAGGTTGGCTTCCAAGTCTATATCAAGCGGGAGGATCTGTTGCATGGCGGGGCCCACAAAGTCAACAACACGCTGGGCCAGGGATTGCTGGCCCAATACATGGGCAAGACCAAACTGATCGCTGAAACCGGGGCCGGACAGCACGGCCTGGCGACTGCCATGATCGGGGCCTTGTTCGGTATGGAGACCAAGATCTTTATGGGCGTCACCGATGTCCGCCGCCAAAATGTGAATGTCCACAAGATGCGGCTGTGCGGTGCCGAAGTCGTCTCCGTGTCGGGCGGAACGGGAACTCTGAAAGACGCCATCAATGACGCGCTTCGATACTGGACGGCCCATGTACAGGATACTTTCTATCTATTCGGTACCGCCGGAGGACCGCATCCGTATCCGACCATTGTCAAACATTTCCAGAAACCCATCGGCGTTGAGGCCAGAGCCCAGTGTTTGAGTCAATTCGGTCGGCTTCCGGATGTGGTAACCGCCTGTGTCGGCGGCGGTTCAAACGCCATCGGCATCTTCAGCGGATTCGTCAATGACCCTCAGGTTCGCATCGTCGGCGTCGAAGGCGGCGGCAAAGGACTGGCTACCGGCCAGCACTGTGCCACCCTGACCGTGGGGACAGTCGGCGTTCTGCATGGAGCGCAAACCTACATCCTCCAGGACGAAAACGGCCAGATCCACGAAACTGAGTGTATCAGCGCCGGTCTCGATTATCCCGGCGTCGGCCCCGAACACGCCTGGCTCAAAGACACCGGCCGCGTGGAATACCTGTGTGTGGAGGATGAGGCCGTTCTCGATGCCTTTGAATGGTTCACCCGTACTGAAGGTATCCTTCCGGCTCTTGAAAGTTCGCACGCTCTGGCCTGGGTCATGCGGCAAAAAGGAAAACTTTCGCCGGACACGGTCGTCCTGGTCAATCTCTCCGGCCGGGGCGACAAGGATATCGGGATCGTCGAAGAACATCGACCCCTCAAGGAGATGCCAGCATGACCGATTACCGACAAATCTTCGCTTCGCTGAAACGATCGGCCCTGATCCCCTTTTTCGTCCTCGGTGATCCGGATTCAGCGACCAGTCTGGAACTGATCAAGACTGCCATCGACGCCGGAGCGGATATTCTGGAACTTGGAATCCCATTTTCGGACCCAATCGCGGACGGCCCAACCATCCAAAAGGCCGACCTACGGGCATTGGCCAAGAAGATTACGCCCGCACAGGCCCTCGACCTGATTGCCCAAGCCACTCGCTACAAACCGATCCCCGTGGGCCTGTTAGTCTATTACAACCTCGTCGTCCAATACGGCCGGGAGAAATTCTTCCGCGACTTCAAGTCCGCCGGCGGCTGCTCGGTCCTGGTCGCCGACCTGAGTATCGATGACGCCGATGAGATCGCCCCGGCTGCAAAAGCCGCCGGATTGGACACCGTCTTCATGGCTACACCCAATACCTCCGATGATCGTCTTCAACGGATCGCCGATATGACCACGGGTTTTCTCTATACGGTTTCGACCCTCGGAGTCACCGGAGCGCGGGACACGGTCTCCGATCTCATCGAGCCCCTCATCCGCCGGATCAAAGCTATCACGAAAGTGCCGGTCTGCGTGGGCTTCGGCATAAGTAACGCCCGACAAGCCCGCCAGGTCGCAGATGCCGGAGCCGATGGCGTGATCATCGGTTCGGCTATTGTTAAAATCATCGAGCAGAACCTGGACAACCGGCCGAAAATGCGATCCGAGGTTCGGCAGTTCATTGCGGAGATTCGCAAGGCCCTCGAATAAATCAAACCGTTGCCAAGCCGGGAATTCGCCGTTATAATCCGGCCTTTCATTCAATCGAAAGGATCGGATATGGTGGATCGTCTTCGAATCTGTTTTACATTCTTGGTTGTCGGCATTCTCGTCCTTTTTGCCTTGGGTTGTGGGCAGGCCGTTCAATCCGCCCGGGCAAAAATCCCCGTCATCCTCGATACCGACATCGGCGATGATATCGACGACACCTGGGCCCTGACAATGTTGCTTAAAAGCCCGGAACTGGATCTTAAACTGGTCGTCGGCGATAACTACAAATCCATCTACCGGGCGAAACTGCTGGCCAAGCTGCTCACCGTAGCTGGACGGACAGATGTAGCCGTAGGGATCGGCATGGGCAATCGGAATGGCGATGGCCGGCAATCTGACTGGGTCAAGGATTACGACCTCAAGTCGTACCGCGGCAAGGTCCACGAGGATGGCGTGGCGGCAATGATTGAAGAAATCGAAAAATCTCCGCAAAAGGTCACGCTGATCGCCATTGGTCCGGTGCAAAACCTGGCCGAGATGTTGAAACGAAAACCTGCGATCGTCGAGAAGGTCCACTTTGTCGGTATGCACGGCAGCGTCCGACGCGGTTACGGCGGCAAAGCTCAGATCGATGCCGAGTACAATGTTCGGGAGGATGCCAAGGCCTGTCAGGCGGTTTTCAAGGCCGGTTGGGACATGATCATCACGCCGTTGGATACTTGCGGATTGATCCAACTCAAGGGTGACAAATACAAAACCATTGTGGAAAGTGCCGACCCATTAACCCGAGCGTTGATCGATAACTATCGCATCTGGCGTCGGGAAAAACCCGCCGATCCCCTTCGGCAGGATGAAACAGAAAGTAGCACTCTCTTTGACACCGTGGCCGTATATCTGGCCTTCTCTGACGCTTTAACGAAGATTGAAGAACTGCCGATTATTGTGGATGATCATGGATTTACCCGGATTGACCCGGCCGGAAAGAAGATGGAAGTGGCCACCGAGTGGAAGGATCTGGCCGCTTATGAAGACCTGCTTGTCAAGCGGGTCACGGCACCCACGGTCAAACGCTGACAGGATCGGTCTCGGTTCGAATACACGAAAGGGTGAAAATGATCTTTGAACATTTCGGCATCAATGTTCCTGATGCCAGGGCTATGGCCGACTGGTATATCGGGAATCTGAATATGCGGGCGATGGTTGCGAACTCTCAACCGCCGTATGCCCATTTCCTCGCCGATTCGTCCGGCCGAGTGACCATGGAGATTTACAGCAATCCTGCCGACCCAATCCCGGATTATTCCACCCAACACCATCTGCGATTTCATTTTGCCTTTGCCGTCGCCGATCCGTACAAAGAAAAAGATCGGCTCCTGAGGGCCGGTGCTCGATTCGTGGTGGAAGACCGTACCCCCGACGGCTCAATCATTATCACTCTCCGCGATCCCTGGAATATTCCGCTTCAGTTGGCTCGACGCGCAAAACCGATAACCTGATCGATTTCAAAAATTGTTCATTATCAGCAGGATGGATACGATGATGGCCAGATCGGCCATTTCATGGGCGAACCATACCGTTCCCAATCCCCGTAGAGAATGTTTCAGATACCGCATCATCCAACCGAAGAGAACCAATCCGATAAAAAACAAGAGTACCCAATACCATTGGGCTACCATCCACAAAACCAGGACATGATAACCGGCAAAGAAGATGTCCCCACCGCTCAATCGGTGAGGATTGGATTGAAAACACCCTCTCCAGAACAATTCTTCAACGGCTGCGTTAATAAGCAAGGCAATCACGCAAAACAAGATCCCCGCCCTTCCGTCAAGATCATACCGGCTGAATAGTTCCTCAAGAGAAACATCCGTTCGCTGAACTTGATTCCACAGAATCATCGCCCCGATAACAATCGCAATCATCATTCCGATCGACAGGGCTGCCCATTTCCAGCTCCATCCGGAACCGATCAAATCCTGAGATCGAATTCCCAGCCGTTTGGAAATCAAGATTACCGTGCCACAATAATACAACCCCACGGCAACCCATGCGTTTTGAAATCCATAAATTCCGATCAGGATCGCCAAATAGGGGATCATAACCGGAAGATTCGTTGAATTGAGCATCCGACTCATCGGATACCATCATGGAACGGGAATTCAGTTTTACTTGGATACAAGGCAATACGCCCGTAACACCTCAGCCACGCTCCAGGCCTGGGCAAAGCAGCCACGCGGGGCGTGAGGTTCATCGCCTTCGAAGATTTCGGATATACTCCCCAGGCATCCGCTTCCCGTCAGGTGATCCAGCAGCGGCTGGAGAAACTCTCTGGCCTCAATGCGGCTGATTCGATCGAAATGATTAACCCGGAGGAAGGCCTCAATGAATGGACCCATTAAATGCGACCAGACGGTGCCCTGGTGATAGGCCCCGTCGCGACTCATCTGGTCGCCTTCGTAGCGGCCACGATAGCGCGGATCGTGAGGACTCAGCGTACGAAGTCCATAGGGGGTAAGAAGTTCTTTCTCGACGACATCCACGACTTTCTGCTGCCAGTTCGAAGCCAGCGGAGAATGCGATAAACTGACGGCATAGATCTGGTTTGGCCGCAAGCTGCTGTCCGCTGAACCATCCGGCAAAATGCAGTCATTCAGATATCCCAGCTTTTGATTGCAGAAAACCTGGCGGAAACTAATGGCCACTCGGCCGGCAAAATGGCCGAAATATTCAGCTTCGTCGGCGTTCCGGCCGCGATAATAGTCGGCCAGATGACACAGGTTGTGATACCAGAGAGCGTTGACCTCCACCGCTTTGCCGTAACGAGGCGTGAATGTCACGCCGCAACATTTGGCGTCCATCCAGGTTAATTGCGTCGCCGCATCGCCGCCGGTAATGAGACCATCTCCATCGGCATGGATCCCAAACCGCGTGCCCCGGCGATAGGCCTCAATGATATTGCGAATCGCCGGCAATAGTTTGGATTCAAAGGTGGAATGGTCTTTCGATACTCGCAGGTATTCAAAACACGCGTGGACAAACCACATCGATGCGTCGATACTGTTGTAATGAGGATTCCCGCCGTAGTCATCAAAGCAATTGGGCACCATTCCCTCGCTGACGAATCGGGCAAAGGTCGTCAGGACTCCGGCCGCTTCTTCAAATCTTCGGGGGCACAACAATAACCCCGGCAAGGCGATCATCGCATCCCGACCCCAATCGAGAAACCACGGGTACCCCGCCACAATCGTCGGGCTCAATCGCCCCTGAATCCGACGCTCCGTCACCAATTGACCGGCGGCCACGCATAAACGCTGTGCCGCCGGATCCGCCGCCAGGTTTTCCGGAACCAGTTCCTTTTCGCGAAGCCGCAGCGCATCGATCACCGTATCCAAATCATACGAATCGTGCCGAATCTCGGCTTCGGGAGCCAATAAACTCGCCCACACGATCAACTGACACGGCCTGTCGATCCGTGCGTGATAGTGACCCGGCGACCAAAGATCCTCTACGCAATCCTGGCCTCTCTGTCGTTCAATCCGATAGTGAAAGTTATACCACCACTGGCCGTCCTGGACAAACTCCATCGGCTCGCCGAAGAGAACCAACTGGCCGGTGTAACCCGCCTCCGTCCGGACAACCCAGCGATCCTCTTTCCAAACCGCGACCAGCCGAGTCTGGGATTTCTGTAGGGCATGAAAATCCCGCAATCCTACCAACGGCCGGATGCGAAGATCAAAGGATTTCTGGACAAAGGGAAATTGATAGACCAGAGCCACCGTGTCGTTGTCAGGGAGTAGATAGAGCGACTTGGCGAGGGTCGCCACTCCGAGATCGTAGTCCCAATGAACCCCGATATCTCGACGAAATCGGCTCACCGTCTTCATCCCCTGAACGGCAAGATGATCGGGAAATTCGCAATTCGAAAGAATGATTTCATTTCCATCCACGGAAACGGATTCGTGGCAGAACGACAAGGCCATAATCCGGTTGGCCGGAGGCGTCAGGGTCCCCGTCAATAGACCGTGATAACGGCGGGTATTACACCCAATCACTGTCCCGGAAGAAAATCCTCCTCGACTGTTGGTCAAAAGCCACTCCCGTTCCAGCAGGGTATCGACGGGGGCTGAATCCATCTCAACGATTATTCCCTCCTGTGTCCGGAGGGCTTGCGGATTGGTTGTCAACATGTTTTCCTTCCCTGGAAAATGACGGATCGCCGCAACTCGACGCTCAGAATCCCACATTATACAACGCGGGTCGATGTTTCGCCGTGGGGTTGAGCGGCCTCGGTCTCGGCCCGAATCCTTTCCGTCAGGATTTGATTGCATCGGTGCTTAAGGTTGTTGAGCACATTCATGTAATTGATATAGGAATCGTAGGGGGAATCATAGGGATTGAAGTACTTGTGCACATCCCCATCCGAGAAATACTTGGTGCACATGTAGTAGAAATGGTCCGAAGTCTGCAACCGTCGCCAATCGGCGATCAGGTCCGGATCCCCGGCCTGTTTGACCAGCTTTTCCATCCGATAGACCTCGTGGAGGGCGTTGGACTGCATGGCATTGCCCATCCAGGCCGACAGATCCCGTTCGGTGTCGGCCCAACTGATGATATGCGGGACATCGACGGTATCGACGGCCGGATACTTGGCGACGACCTCGCTGGGCGTCAGAAAACTGTTATCCGGATGGCGAAGGATTTTATCCGGAAGGTCGGACATGAAATCGAAAATCCCCGTGTCTTCCCACTGATGCTCGCCAAAGGTTTCATAATCCATGAAAAGGTTGACCACATGACCGCTGCCATTGACGGCATCGATCCATTGGGTGAATTTGTCGGCCGTCAGCGGAAATTCTTTCCAATGGCGATTGGAAAACCGAAAGGCGATATCGTCGCTGAGACGGTAATTCTTCAGCAAAAGCTTGGTTTGCGAGCACAACGGGGGCCGATAGACAAAATTCGAATTGCGGAATCCGAGAATGTGATCGGCGCCCTCGGTCAGAATCGCGTCAAACAGTCCGGTACCTTCGATCGTCCGGGCCAGTTCGTTGTTGTAGATCAATTCCGTATTTCGGAACACCCGCGGCCGCTGGCCAAAAAGACGCTGGATAGCATCAATATGCAGGCGAATCTGCTCGACAAATTCGGCCCGGGAATAGAGGAAACTCAGACTGTGATAGTAAGTCTCCGCCAGGAACTCCACGCATCCCGTCTGGGCCAGGGCGTCAAAAGTACTGATCACCTCCGGACAGTATTTCTGAAACTGCTCAAGAAGGATCCCCGTAACGCTGTACGATATGCGAAAACGCCCCTCATGCCGGCGAATCAGCTTCAGGAGAAGGCGGTTTGTCGGAAGATAACACTTGTTGGCAACTTTTCGGCAGATCGAGGCGTTTTTGAACTCATCAAAATAGGAATGCGATATGTCGAAAACCGTATAATGACGCAGCCGATGCGGTTGATGCACTTGAAAATAAAAACACACAGAAGGCATTGGACCCTCTCTCGGATTGTTAGACCTTCACGCGATTCGCCACATCCTGATACACTCGGATACATCGTTCGGCCGCATCCGCCCAACGGAGTTTGCGAACCTCGAAGTTTCCGTGTTCCCGCAATGTCATCTGCAACGGCGGATACTTGAGAACGGCGACGATCTTGTTGGCCATCTCGACGACATCCCAGAAATCAACCTTCAACACATGGGTCAGGACCTCCGAGACGCCGCTTTGCTTGCTAATCAGGACCGGCACATCATGATTCAGGGCCTCCAATGGCGCGATCCCGAACGGCTCCGAAACCGAAGGCATGACATACAAGTCGGCCATCTTATAGACCTTCTCGACATCGTCGCCCCGGAGAAATCCGGTAAAGAGAACCTTATTCCCAATCCCCATCTCGGCGGCCATTTCGATAATCCGCCTCATCATATCGCCGGAACCGGCCATCACAAATTTCACGTCCTCGATCTGTTCGAGAACCTTCTTGGCGGCCATCAGAAAATACTCGGGGCCCTTCTGCATGGTGATCCGGCCCAAAAACAGGACGATTTTCTCATCGCTTTTGATGCCCGACTGGGGGAAGGGGAAGGGACTTCCGTTGCGTTCGACCCCGTTATACACCACTTCAACCTTGTCTCCAAGGATCCCGTAACGGCTCAAAATGATATTCCGGGTCAAATGGCTGACGGCGATCAC
>JAAYVQ010000271.1 GCA_012517095.1 Phycisphaerae bacterium
CATCGGCACCGTCATGATCGGCTGGGCCTTCGTCAGCCGCGAGTGGGGCGACTGGTTCACTCTCGTCACCTTCGCCCTGATGATCGCCCTGACCATCTTTTCCGGCATCCAGTCGATGCTCCGACCCATCGAACCGGGAAAAAAGCAATAACGCACCGAGCGTAGCGGTAATAAACAAAATTGGGGGAACAATTCAGTATTTGGAGGGCCACACATGAAACGGTGGATGGTTGTGTTGGTTGTGATGGGGATTGCGGCGGGGGCGCAGGGCGATGTGTCGGAGCTGGCCAAGCTGGCCCCGGGGCAGACCCGGATGCAGAATGCCCTGTGGATCGAGAACGAATTGACCGCACGGTTCAATACCTCTAAGCAGGTCGTCGTGGGCGAGGTCGCCGGCCCGGCTCAGATCACGATGATTCACTTTGCGATGCCGGCGGTGCTCAAGCTCAATCGCGATCTGTTGCTGCGGATGTACTGGGACGGCGAGACCGAGCCGAGCGTGGATTGTCCGCTGGTGGATTTCTTCTGCGACCCGGCCGGCCTGCGCGACGAGGTCAACACCGAACTGGTCAACAAACGCCGCGGCTACAACTGCTATTTCCCGATGCCATTCCGCAAGTCGGCCAAAATCGTACTGGTCTATGACGGCACGGTCGAGCCGGGCGAGCTCTTGTGGCAGATCATGCCGTGCTACAGCTATGTGATGTGGCAGACGCGCGACTCGATCGGTGCCGATGAGGCGTATTTCCACGCGTCGTGGCGGCAGGAGGCGCTGCTGCTGGGCAAGCAGGATTTTGTGGCGATGGAGGCCGAGGGCCGCGGCAAGTTCGTCGGGTGGAATGTGACGATCCGCCGGCCGGGCCGGGCGGGGTATCCGGTCGATGGCAACGAGAAATTTTACATCGACGGCGAGGCGACGGCGTCGATCGAGTTCCAGGGGCTGGAGGATTCGTTCGGCTTCAGTTGGGGATTTCCGGAAACGCAGAGCATTTTTCCGCGGACGGGATTCTTTCCGTTCCTCAAGGGGGCATGCGGCTATCGGTTCTTCGTCGAGGATGCGATCTCGTTCGACAAGTCGCTGAAGGTGGCCGTCGGCTTCGGCCAGCGCGAGGACCCGATGTTTCGCCGCGAGTTCAGCAAGCCCGGCAGCACGCTGCAGCTTTCAAGCACGACTTACTGGTACCAGGTCGAGCCGCACAAACCGCTGCCGGCGATGGCACCCGCTATCGATCGGGCGCCGGGGCCGGAGGTGGCGTTCTGGCCGGACAAAGAGCCCGTGCCGGATGTCCAGGAGCTGCAGAGCCGCGGCGTGCGGCTGCTGATGCTGTGCGGCCGGCCGGAGAAGGAGATTTTTTACGCCGAGCCGGGATACGGCGCCAAGGCCGTCAGCGGCTACACCTTCGACGGTTGGGAACTGCCGTACTATCACTGCCGTGCGGCCGACAAGACGCTGGATATCGAACTGACCGTGCCGAAGGGGACGGCGGGCAAGGTGCGGATGTTCGTGATCGACCCGGACAACTTCCAGGGCGGACGAAAGCAGACGGTGACGATTGGCAATGTCTGGCTGGGTACGGTTGAAAACTTTCAGCAGGGAATGTGGATCGAGGCCCTCGTCACGGCCGAGGCGTCCAAGGATGGCAAGGTCCCCATCCGCATCGAAAACGCGCGGACGACCTCCAACGCCGTGGTGTCGTGGATTGAGTTTATCAGCAAGTGAAGTTCGACCTGAAATGAAACCATGGATTTCTCCGATTACGCAGATGATGCGGATCGGGTATAATGCGACTGAAATTTGAGGTATGGAAACCATGAAAAAGAAACGGATGACCCTGCACGAAAAGGCCGAGGCCGCGATGAAAAAGGCGGTGCGGCAGGTGGTGCTGCGGCACAAAAAAACCGGTCGGCCGCTGGCGATCTGGAAGGATGGCAAGACGGTCCTGATCTCGCCGGACAAGATTAAGTAAATTGACGATTGTCAGATTTGAAATTGGATAATGGAAATTGGAAAATGAAATTCCTCACGCAAAGGAGCCAAGACACAAAGACATTTATTGGGACAGGATTTACAGGATTAACAGGATTATTTAACCCCCGATTTCACGGATTACGCGGATATGAAATAGAATTCATGAGGGGTTCATGATGAGTGAAGACCAGCCGGAGAAAAAGAGGGGATTTGAGTTGAGGGGCTGGCATGTGCTCGTCGGGATACTGGCGGTCTTCGTGTTACTATTTGTTCGGTTTCGCGTGTTCAGTCATTCCGCTCTGGAACGAAAGATCGCCGAACTGCGGGCCAAAGGGTATCCGACAACATTCGAAGAACTGGAGAAATACAATCAACTTCCCCAAGGAACGCCCAATGCGGCGGAAATCTATCTGACAGCATTTGAATCCTATCAAACGCCATTTGAAGATGAAAAGAATCTGTTACCGTATATCGGACCAATTAAACCCGATGATCCGATTACCCCGGAAATAAAGGCCGCGATGAATAAGTTCCTATCGCGGAATTTCAAGACGCTGGAACTTTTAC
>JAAYVQ010000272.1 GCA_012517095.1 Phycisphaerae bacterium
ATCGTATTTCTTGTCGGATTCGAGTTTTCAGAATTACCGGAGGATATTTTATCATCCTCTTGGTGGATTTAAGAATGGTTTAACTTTGTTCTCTCGCAGAGGGAATTCCGAAACAATCGGATTCGGGATGGAATTGCGTCCCCCCATGGTAATTTTCAAGGTTTCCGTACGATGTGGGGATTAAGACCTTGGTTGTATAATCCGATGATTTTATTCGGAAATGTGGAAGTTTTGTGCCCAGAAAGGGTAGGCATTGGTTTTTTTCCTTCCCTGGGAAACGGAACGGCCTGGAATAATTCCGGCCCGAAACGGCATATTCACAATGAAACTGGAGCCATGACCGTGCGAAAGTACTGTGGATTGTGTATCTCGGCCTCGCTGGCGTGTCTAATGATGACCGGTTGTGCCAATGACATTCTGGATCCGACGCAAATCGGTCGGTTCCGGCCGGTTCCCGTGGTGAATGTCATCCTTGAAAACCTCGGAGTGGCAGATGAGCCCGATTCCACCTACTCCGGCGCCGAGGAACCCCGTCCCGAAGACCTGATCAGTTATGAACAGGATTATCGCTTTGGCATCGGGGATGTTGTTCGGATCTCGATTTACGAACTTTTGCGGGAAGGATATCCGTTTGTTAATGATTATGTCGTAACGGAAACAGGACGCATCTCCATCCCCGATATCGGGCCGGTTTTGTCTTCCGGTCTGACCGAGCGAGAACTCGAGGTGGAAATCGCCAACCGTCTCTCCGATGGCGGAATCCTGAGGAATCCTTCCGTTACGGTCATTCTCCTGGAATCGCAAAGCCGGTACTTCTCGATTTACGGCGCCGGTGTTACCCGATCCGGCCGATATCCGATCCCCCGATATGACTATCGCCTGACGGATGCTATCGCTCTGGCCGGAGATGTTGGACAATACAATGTCACCAATATGTTTATCTCCCGCGAGGTCCCCGTCGATTCTTCAGATTCGCCGATCACGGTCCCCGTCAATACCGCTTCACCAATCCCGGTTGCCCCCACACCCGCTCCGATTCAAGTCGAACCATCTACACCGGTCGTCAACCCGAATGAGGAGCTGATGGAGGTCATCCAACCGTTTGCTCAACCCGGCCCTTCGTCTCTGAACCAATCCTCGAAAGTCGCTAATGAGACAGCCCCTCAGGCCGCCGATATGGCACAACCAGATTCGGATTCGATCGAGTGGATTATCGAGAACGGACAATGGAAGGCCATCCGCAGGTCGTCTCAGGGTGCTGCGCCGGCTTTTTCTCAACCCCCGACGATTTCGACCCCTGCGGCTCCACCTTTAGCCCCCATCCAAACGGTTACTCGTGTTATCAAGATTCCCGTTGATCGTCTCAAGGGCGGCGATCCTCGGTATGATATCATCATTCGTCCCGGCGATCGGATCTCCGTACCGGTGGATGTCATTGGCGAGTTCTTCGTCATGGGTAATGTTAACAGGGTGGGACCTCTGAATATCACCGGCCGGCCGATGACGCTGAAAATGGCCATCGCAACCGCTGGCGGGCTCAATGAGCTGGCCTGGCCCAAAAAAGTCGAAGTCATCCGACGAATCGGGCGCAACAAGGCCGGTTTGATGCAGGAAGAAACCGTGATGGTCGATCTCGATAAGATCGCCAAGGGACAACAGCCGGACTTCTTTATTAAACAATACGACCTGATCAATGTCGGAACGCACGGATCCAGCCGATTCCTGGCCGTCTTACGCAACGCTTTCAGGGCCACTTACGGTTTCGGCTTGGTCTATGATCGGAATTTCCAGGAAATCGATTTCGGGGATGATCCGATTCCGACCAGCTTCCGCCAAATCTTTTGAGACCGTAGCATGAATGTACGATCCGAATGGTTTGAAGGAGGGGTTTCGAACCGGCCGTCCACGCTGGGCTGGGGTTCCGTCTCAGTCCATGTCTGGATCAAACTCGTGCTGATCGTCTTACCGTTTTGCGCCTTGTTCTATGATATTCTCTACAGACTCGTCCGACATTGGATCGTTGATCCCACATGGTCACATGGATTTCTGATCCCTTTGTTCAGTTTATACTTTTTGAACCAGAAAAAGGACCGGTTGCTGTCGCTCGAACCCAAACCCAGCTATGTCGGTCTTGTCGGCCTTGTGCTCTGCATTGTTTTTTACCCGATAAACTTTGTACAATTTCAGATCGCGTACTTCGAATTTCTTCTCCTGATCCCCACAATTATTTCCATTGTCCTTTTCCTGGGTGGCTGGTCGATTCTGCGAACGGCATGGCTTCCGATCGCCTTCCTGTTCTTCGCAATTCCCCTGCCGGACCGGTATTACAAATCGATCACCATGCCGATGCAACAATTCGCAGCCGAGGTTTCTTCGACGGTGATCAGTTGGATTCCCGGAATTGAGGCTACGCCGAGCGGAACGACTATTGATGTCCTCTACCGGGGGCATCCCCTGGTCCCGTCCCTGGATGTTGCCGAGGCCTGCAGCGGAATGCGACTGTTAATGGCTTTCGTAGCCCTCGGGGTGGCAATGGCTTATTTGCACCAGCGGCCGATCTGGCAGCGGTTCGTCTTATTGCTGAGCACTATCCCCATCGCCATCCTGTGCAATGTCATCCGGGTCTCCATCACCTGCCTGATCTACATCCTCTGGGATCCTCGATATGCTCAGGGAATTTATCACGATTTGCTGGGATTGCTGATGTTGCCATTGGCATTCGGTCTGTATGGGGTCATCGCATGGTTCATGTCCAACCTGTTCGTGGAAGTGGATGACCCGCAAGGCCCATCCGCCAATATCGTCCGGCGCGTCAGCGGGGAGAGATCGGTATGAGCATGGCCCGCAATCCCTATCTCCAGACGCCGTTTCTGATCTGTGTGGGAGTGTTGACGGTCTCGGCAGTCGCCATGAAAACAACTATGCAGTGGGTCGGAGTCCAAAGTACAAAATATCCAATCCCTCTGCAAAAACCGCTCGACCAGTTGGACACGGCAAAATTGCTTCCCTACACGGTCAAAGAAAAGGCCATCATCGAGAACACCGACATTTTACAGAAACTCGGAACCCGCGACTACATTCAGTGGATTCTCGAAGATCCGGATGTTCCGATTTCCAGCCCTGTTCGATATTGCAGTTTGTTTATCACCTATTACACGGGTAATCCCGATCGCGTACCTCATGTCCCAGATGAATGCTATGTGGGAGGCGGACACACCCAGAAAAGCGCCCAAACTCATCACCTTCATTTACGGCCCCCAGCGGGATCTAACGGTTCCGCAATCGTATCCGATCTGGCCGTACGGCGATTGGAGTTTGTCTCCAACAAGGCCAATGTCTGGGACCCCCAGTCCGGATTCTCGGTTTTGTATTTCTTCAAAGCCAATGGCGAATACGCCGAAGGACGCTCGGGAACCCGTTTTATCATGTCGAAGAATTTCTTCTGCAAGTATTCGTATTTTTCCAAAGTCGAATGGAAATTCTCGGGTACGGGGACTACCCCAACCGTCGATGAAATCGTTCAAGCCAGCGAAAAACTAATGTCGGTCCTTCTTCCGTTGTTGGAAACACAACACTGGCCCGACTGGGAAAAGGCCAAACAGGACTCCGCGTCGCATTCCTGACCGATCCTATTGACAGGAAATGAATTATGGCAAAAAAAAAGAAATTGAATGTCACGATCGCCATTGCAGGACTCCTCATTCTGGGAATCCTATTGGTGGGTTTTCTCGTTGTGAGTCGCTCCGGCAGATTTGTACATTGGTTCTATTCCGATCCGCAACCCTATATCACAAAAGCTGAGGAATTCCTTCAGCAAAAGAATTACAGGGCCGCCGAGAAGGCATTCGGCCAGGCCTATCAGATCGCCAGTTCTCGGACCAACAACGACGCCATGATCCAGATCCTTAAGGAAATGGCCGAACTCCACAAGATTCACGATGTCAGCGGCGATGTTGAACTTCCGTCCTATCACCCGGCGGCCTGGGACAAGGCCCTCGGATGCTGGAATAAAATCATCACGATTGATCCCAAAAACATCGAATTTCGGCGAAAACTCCTGGATTATTTTTACGAGGTCTCCGACAGTCACAGTGGCAATGGATGGAAAATGGTCGAGACCAACGCCGATGAACTGATCAAAGTATATCGGGACAAGAATGAACAGGTTGATCCCCTGCTCCTTCTTTACCTCGGCCAATCCCGGCTGATGCAGGCCGAACTCGGCGAGGCGACCGATCGAGAAGGATTTTGCCAGAATGCCATCGAACTCCTTCAGGAGGCCCAGAAAGGTCTTCCCGCAAATCCCAAAGTGTATTCGTTAATGGCTCAGGCGGAAATGTTGAAGGGGCAACTGGAGAACTTAAAGGGAATCTCAAACGCCCTTGAAAATGCCAAAAAACGGGCACGGGAAAGTTTGGAACAGGGGATTGAACAAACACAGGGTGACCCAACCGCAAATATAAACTTGTTTATCTTTCGGATAAACAACGCCAAACGGGAAAACCTGATGCGCAGGTCCATGAACAACCTGTATGAGTCTCTGATGGTCCAGTACTGGTATCAAGGGAAGTCGGACCTGGAGGATCTCAAGTCCGAGATCGAATTGTTAAAAGCCGAGATTAAAAGAAATCCGGAAACAGCGGGGAAAAACGCGGCTGCCGTAAATCAAATGGAGGAGTCTCTCACAAAAAAAGATGCTTTTCTCAAAACGATGGAGGAGTTTTCCGGCACGGCAAAGTCTGCGTTCAGACAAGATCATACCCTCGAAGAAGCGTATGAAGTATTGGAGAAGGCCGTCAAATTGATTGATGCTTCTCCGAATCGATCCGACACCAAAGAAAGCCCAATCCTGACCAAATCAAAAGAGGATCTTATAACGCTGAAATCAGACATTCAGCAGTTTAATTCGCTCAAATCCGACCTGGATGGGTTGCTGACAAAATATCCTTCTCATCCGGAAATTCTCTCCATGATGGCGGGTTATGAACAACTTGAAGGCCATATGGAAAAAGCCATCGAGCTCATTCAGAAGACCCTTGAGCTGGACAAGACGAAATTCGATTATGCCATCCAGGCCGCAATGGTGTATTATCGTCAGTTTGGCCTGATCTCCAGCTTCAATGAATCCGCCCCCTGGCTTAATAAAGCCATCGCCATCGCCTCCGAGGCCTTGACCTATCCGGATACCCAGGACATCCCCGGACCTCGCCAGGGGATTCAGGTTAACCGTCGTCTGAATTTGTATAATTTGCTGGCGGCCTGGCAGATCGAAAAATATCGGTTGGGAAAAGATCCCAAAACCCTCGCCGATGCGGAAGCCGCCATTGAACGAATACAACAATTCCTTAAAACCTCCGACAATATCTATATGGGCAAATGGCGAGGGATGTTGGCGCTGGCGAAAGGCCAGGTTGAACAGGAAGCCGCCGCTAACGAACCGGATTCCAAAGTCAGGGCCAATCGTATCCTCAAGGCGGATAAACAGATTTCCGACGCCATCGGAACCCTGTATGGAGCGTACCAGCAGCTCGTCGGCCTAAAACAAAACGATCCTCTTCTCTCGTATGCCTTGGCCACGGCCTTTCGGAATCGGAAAGAGCTGGGGGCCCGGGTGGAGTTTCTGAGCCAATCCTTTGCCTCATCCAATAATTCCATTACCGCAATGAAACCGGCCGCGTATCTGGAATTCGCCGAAATCATGGTGGAGAATGAAGACGGATCCTCTGCCCTGAGGCTGGTGGACTCCTTCGAAGCATCTTTTTCCCCAACCCAGCGAAGTCGGGATATCCGATTTCAAGCGTACTTGCTTACCAGAAAATTTGATGAAGCCGAAGAGTGGCTGAAGTCTCTCGATCCCGGTTTTGAACATCTTTCTGCCTATCAGGCCCAGTTGATCCACCGCAAGATCGGATCCTTCAATACCGAATTGAACCGAATCACAGACAGCGTCAATTCAATCGACCTGCAACTGGAACTAATGAATCACACCTTAAAATCCTCCGACTCCCTCGATATCGATTCGATCAAAAAGTCGATTCAGGATTTGAACATCAAACGGATGCAATTTATCGAGAAACAGAAAAACAAGCAGTCCCAACTATCCGATCTGATTCAACAGAGACAAGACATTGTCGAGACCCTGATGCAGAAAGATCCCAAATCGGTGGATCCCAAAATCCTGATGGATGTCTGCCGATATCTTGATGATCACAACCAGACGGAAAAAGCCCGAAAACTCACGGCCGATTATATTCAGGTCCTGCCGCGATATGTCCCCATCCGAAGTTTTGCGAAAACTCTGGGCAGTCGAGATCAAAAACGATCCCAGGAAGAAAACAACCAAATCACCGTCTCTTCGATCCGAGAAGCCATGCCTGACCAGAAAGTCGATCAGGCAATCGAAATCGCCCGCTATTTCCTGTCGGTTCCCGCCGCGGATGCCGCCTCGCGAATCAACAATCGCAATCAAGCCCTTGCGGAATTGAAATCCGTCGAGCAAGAAGC
>JAAYVQ010000273.1 GCA_012517095.1 Phycisphaerae bacterium
TACTTCACGCGATCCAGATCCAATACGAGCTGTTTGGAAGTGTCTTTTTCGAGCGGGTCCAGATGGCCCAGCCACTCCAGGACGGTCCCATTGCGGGGATTGCGCACATCCGTCACATTGATGCGAAAGAACGGACGGTGGCGCCGACCCATCCTCATCATACGAATTCGTACTGCCATGTTACTTTCCTTTCTACCTCTGTATATGTCTAATTTTCGTGACAGCCCGTTGCCGGTCACGAAACACGGTTACGCTCCAAGGCATATCCATTGAAAAAGATCGCTGCAACCGCCGGATCGACTCCGGCCCGTTCGGCAATCCGCCGCACCTGCTCATCCGTGAGCCGTTCGGCGGCGTTTTTTTCGTCGGCCGTCAATGCCGCCACGGCCCGCTCCATCTGTTTCCATTCGTCGCGGCTGGGCGATTGCAGCATCGCCAGCTCGCTGCTGCCGCGATTGTCGGCAAACTGCCGCCGAAACTGCCGGCCGTACGGATCATCCACGAATCGGCCCAGCCGTCGCAGATACTCGTCAATCGAAAGCCCCGCGCTCATCGCCGCTTCTTGGGCTTTCGCCGGATGTCGCGTCGTCGATTGGCCGGGGGACGGAGCTTCAATCCGCCGGACATCGCGCTAAACAAATCCACCTTGCCCGAGAACAAACTGCGAAACGCCCCGGCGCCTCCCGCCGACAATGTTTGCATCATCTCGCGGCTGCGGCGGAAGGTCTTGATCAGCGAGGCCACTTCCTGTACATCGCGGCCGCAGCCCTTGGCGATCCGCCGTCGTCGCGATGAATCGATAATGTCCGGGTCGCGCCGCTCTTCCTTCGTCATCGAATGGACGATTCCCTCCATTCGTCCGATCTCGCTGTCGTCCATCTCCATTCCCGCAAGCTGAGACCCCACGCCGGGGATCAGCTTCAGCAAGCTGCTCATGCCGCCCATCTTTTTGACGGAACTCATCTGCTTGAGAAAATCATCGAAACCGAAGGTGCCTTTGGCCATCTTGGCCTGCATCTTCTGGGCTTCATCGGCGTCGAATTGTTCCTGGGCCTTCTCGACCAGCGAGACGATATCGCCCATGCCGAGGATTCGGCTGGCCATGCGATCCGGGTGAAACTCTTCGATCTTGTCGAGCTTTTCGCCCACGCCGATGAACTTGATGGGTTTACCCGTCACGGCCTTGACGCTTAGCGCCGCGCCGCCGCGGGCGTCGCCGTCGAGCTTGGTCAGGATCACGCCATCGAGTTCCAGCCGATCGTTGAAGGCCTTGGCCGAGTTAACGGCGTCCTGGCCGGTCATCGCATCGCAGACCAGGTAGATCTGGTGCGGCGTGACCGCCTTGGCCACCTGTTCGATCTGTACCATCATCTCTTCATCAATGTGCAGGCGGCCGGCCGTATCGAGGATCACCACATCGCGGCCAGTCTGCACGGCCTGGCGGATACCGTTTTTCGCCACGGTGACCGGATCCTTGACTGTCGTGTCGCTATAGACCGGGATGTTGAGCTGCTGGCCGAGCGTAACCAACTGGTCAATCGCCGCGGGCCGCTGCAGATCGCCAGCCACCATCATCGGGTGCTTGCCCTTGGAGGTGATGTATTGGCCGAGCTTGCCGCAGGTTGTCGTTTTTCCGCTGCCCTGAAGACCGGCCAGCATGATGATTGTCGGTCCCGGAGACACATAATAGATCCGTGTATCCACCGGTCCCATCAGGCGGACCAGCTCGTCATGGACGATCTTGACCATCACCTGTCCCGGATGCAAACTCTTGATGACCTCGGCGCCGACGGCCGCAGTCGTGCAATCCTTGCAGAACTGCTTAACGACATTATAATTGACATCCGCTTCCAACAGGGCCTTGCGGACCATCGCCATGGCATCCGAGACATTCGCCTCAGTGATCCGGCCACGGCCTGACAACGACCGGAAGATCGAACTGAATTTTTCCGTCAACGCATCAAACATTTCGCTACCTTGTCTGTTCAGGGAATTCCAATGCGCAGGGACTTCCCACCGAAAACGGGGAATTGTAAGCAAAAAACGCTGCTTTTGCAAGCCCAAAAGCCGACTGTTGACGATTTTTTGCGGAATTTTTCTTCAGGCCTTGACAGTAAGTAGTCGAAGCGGTATTATTCGTTTTTCGCTCTTTCTCATTTATGCCAAAGGCGTGTAAATGACGCCTGAGACACAGCAAAGACTGTGGTTACGGGATCTTGGCGGGGCTTTTCACACCGTCCGGGTCGGCCGTCGGCAGGGTGCCGGCGAGCAGGCCCACTCGGTTTCGCCCATCGGAGCCAGGAACGCCCGGAATAACGGAACTCGTTTATCAGGAAGAACTTATGAAAACCTCCATGTCGGGTCCGCCTGTCGCCCCGCCCACGCGATTGACAGGTAATCAGGTCATCGTCAAAACTCTTGTCGAACTCGGTGTCGATACCGTCTTTGGCTATATCGGCGCATCGGTAATGCCGCTTTTCGATGCTATGATGACCGTTTATAAACGCAAGCCAAACTGTAACAACAAA
>JAAYVQ010000274.1 GCA_012517095.1 Phycisphaerae bacterium
ACCTCCTTGAGAGAGACGGTGTTGAAAACGCTGATGCTGTCAGAGGATGTGTTCAAGATATAAAGATTTTTCCCCTCTGCATCTGTCAGGATACCGTGCGGTTCATCTCCCACAGGCAGGGTCGCGATTACATGGCGGCCCCCCACATCCATAACGGAGACCGAGTCTTCCAGACGGGAGGTTACATAGGCGGTCTTGCCATTGGGATGAAAGGTGACATCGTGCGGCTGACGGCCCACGGGGATTTCTGCGACCTTTCGCCTGGCCGTGACATCAATGACGATAACGGAATCCGACGATTCGCAGGTCACCAGCAACTCTTTACCGTCGGGCGAAAGGGCCATATTGATCGGATTCTTGTAAATGGGTTCGATGACTCTCGGCGGAGGAGCCATTGGGTGGGCGATCTTGGCCTTGTAGGCCTTATAGTCGAAGGGTTTGTCGTGGCTGTCCTGATGGCATTGCAGACAGGTCTTGGAATCCACGGACTTGAGTCCCGCGGCCCTTGCGGCCGAGGGATCTTCCATGATGGCTTCTTTGGCAAACTGGCTGCCGGCGCCATGGCAGGTCTCGCAGCCGACGCCCTCGTAAATCGCCACTGGATCATCCACTCCGCCGGAAGGATCCCGCCAGAAACCGACATGACACTCGAGGCATTCCGGACTGTGTTGCGGCTCACCCTTTACTCCCTTGGTCTTGGCGATCTCAAAGGCCTTGGGTGTGGCCAGTACCGCATAGGCGCGCGAGTGGGGACTGATCCGCCACTGGCTGTATTGATAACCCATGTCCGGTTGGTTGTGGCATTTGGCGCAGGCCACCGAACCGATATAGTGCGGCCTATCCATCTCGGCAGGTTTTGGCAAAGGTAACGGTACATCGCAAACGGAATTGTCCGGGAGAGGATGGGCAACCTTAGCATAGGCCTTCTCCAGATCGAAGGCCTCCTGCTTGCGAATCGCGGCATGGGAACCCTTTACAACATGACAATTCACGCAATCGTCAATCGTCGGGATCCGTAAGCCGGCAGCCATTGCGGCCGGACGGTTTTTCATGACCTCCGAATCCATATATTCGCTGCCAGGACCGTGACATTTTTCGCATTGGACTCCGTCTTCGGTATGAAAGGTCGGATCTTTTTCCCAATCCTCTGCCTCCGCGCCGGTTGCATGGCAACCGAGGCACATCGGCGATTCCTGCGGCTCAGAGGGGATACCGCTAAGGGTTGCGATCTGCATGGACTCCGGCCGGGCCAGGATTGCGTAGGCCCGGGCGTGTTTGGTTGCCAGCCATTGGCTCATCTGGTGTCCCATACCGGCTCCATCGTGGCAGGAAGCACACGTTCCTGCGCCGACGAAGTAGGGCATCTTTGTTTCCGACTTAGCCCAGACCGAGCCGGTCGGGATGATTGCGAGGATCAGAACTGTCAGAACAATACGAGGCATCATTGGGGCTCGAAAATCCTATCGTTTCGGTTGAACAACCTTGAGGATCTGGTCAGCTTTGACATTCTCCAGAACGGTTTGTGTCTTATCCGGCCAGCGGATTTCAATACGATCAGCCTTGTCAAAGATGCCGATCCCAAAATGACAACGAGGATCGGCCTGCGACAAGTAACCCGTCACGGGGATCAAGTCCCGGATCTGTTTAAGGGAACCCGTGATAACCGTGATTCGGGCGCCGATGGCATCGGATTTTCCGTTGGACAGTTTGGCCTCGATCAGAATCCAGTGATTTTGAGTTCCGTCGTTTCGGATCAGCCGGGCACGATCGTTCAGGTTAACGATCAACAAATCCAAATCCCCATCGTTGTCGAAATCCAGACAGGTCGAACCGCGGCCGACGAATTTCTGGGCGAAGAAGGGACCCGATTGTTTGGCTACATCGACGAACTTGCCGGTTCCGTCGTTGCGCAAGAGTACCGCCTCTTCGCGGTATTCATGATGAGGATCGCCGTTGGCCACGAAAATATCCAACCATCCGTCGTTATCGTAGTCCAGCAATTGGCCGCCCCAACCGGTGTATTGGCCGCAAACGACGGCGATTCCCGTCTTGGCGGTCAGATCCTCAAAAAATTCGCCGCGGTTCATCAGCAGGCAATTGTACCCCATGTCGGGAATGAACAAGTCCAGACGCCCGTCACGATCGACATCGCCGACGGCGGGCCCCATCGACGAGACGCCCTGTCCGCCTTCGCCGAATGCCAGCCCTCGCGTCATGGCCTCGTTGACAAACGAATTGTTTCCAAGATTTCGAAAGAAATCATTGTCCGAGGCATCATTGGCGACATAAATATCCAGAAATCCATCATTGTCAAAATCGGCTACCGTTGCGCTCATACCGCGACCTTCCCGATTTTCGAGGCCGGCGTCCCGGGTGGTGTCTGTAAAGGTCCCATCGCCATTGTTTCGATACAGTGAATCGGGTTGGCCGTTGTAACTGAGGGGACCCGGGTATCCCGCAGCGGCGTAATAGGAACGGAACTTGCCGCTGTCGTATTCGAGGTAATTACAGACGAAGACATCGAGTCGGCCGTCGTTGTTATAATCGAACCAGGGGGCCGATAAGCTCCATTGTGGGTCGGCCAGGCCCGACGATTGCGAAATGTCGGTGAAGGTCCCATCGCCATTGTTACGGTAAAACAGATTCGGCCCGAAATTGCACACATACAGATCCAGATCGCCATCTCCGTCGAAATCGGCGGCTGAGCCACCACAAGCAAAACTTTCGCCGCCCCCGACACCGGCCTTATCTGTGACATCCGTGAAAGATCCATTTCCGTTGTTACGGTAGAGGCGATTGGATAGTTTGCCGCGGAGCGTCCGTCCACGGTTATCATTAACTTGCTTGTTCCAGCGGCCGCTCAACAAGTAGATGTCTTGCCATCCATCCCCGTCATAATCAAATACGACAGCCCCCGCGCCGGTCCCCTCGACGATGTTGCTCATTTCAAAATCGCCGACACTATGTGAAAAGGTAATCCCCGCGGCATCTGTAACATCGGTAAAAGTCGGCAACTTCGCCTGTTCTGCGACAGCCATCCCAAAGGAACCCATCATCAATACCATCCACATTTGAATGTTATTCCTCATTGTGCCTTCTGGTTGTCGTTCTACGAGGGCTGATCCTCCAAAATCATCCCATCCCACATTGCCCCCAGATCGATCCATTCGACCAGTGTCCGGATTTCTTCTTTCGATAGCGGCGGTGCGTTCTTGGGTGGCATGGGATTGATCGTTCGGGAGTCTGTGGGGGGATCCCACGACCGTGTGGTCTTGCGGCCGACAATTCGCCAGACAAGCGGGCTGGTCCGCGCCTGGCCGGGAGTGATGTATTTTCCCGCCGGCGCTGTGACCATGGCCTGATACGCTACCCGTCCCGCCTCTGCAGTCGAATCTCCGGTGAACTTCAGTGAACGGTGGCGCTGGTCATGACAGGTGGCACATTTGGCCGAGAGAATGGGTCCCACATGGGTCCGAAAGTCCACCATTCGTCGCTGTTCCGGCTCGATGGCCAAGGGCGTGGATTTCCGCGTCAGGGCTTCGGCTAACTTCTCATTGGGCGGTGTCAATTCCGGATCTTCGTGACATCCGATACAACCCCTCTGTTCATGGTTCATCGCCCAGATCCAGCGGCAGGTTCGCAGGGCCATACCGCTGTCGTCGAGGATCTGTAGCTCGATGGGAGTAGCCGCAGGAATCTCGATGTTGAACGACCCATCCTTTTCGAGGTCGATCTGGCCGAGAATCCGCCTCTCGACCGAAGAATTCGAACCGAATGCAGGATTAGCGGCTTGTCGGACAGTGCCTTCGATAATTCGGAGTTGTTTGGCGGAAGCGGGTCCCAGGGCTTGCGGGTCCTTGAGATCATGGATCGCCACATTCAGGCAATATAACTTGCCGGTTTTGTCGTCTTCGGAGACGACACTGCTGCGTCCGTCGGGCTCCGGTCGTGCGACAAGGGCCCTGGCCTGGATGTCGTGAAACTCCGGATTGTCGAAGACCTTCTCGTAGCGCCCCGTCTCCGGATTCAATCGGACAACGGCGTAGGAATCGCTGTCATTGTTTGAACGATGGGAGACCAGTAACCGTCCGTCTGACAGTGGAGAGGGGGAATGAAACAGGCCGTCAGACGGTTTGGTTATCGGCTGGTACGAATATAGCGGCCTTCGAATTGTCACGCTCCCCAGAGAGCCGCCCCCATCCCCGGTCAATGAATCGGATTCGACAAAGATCACTCGGTTTGAGGTCGAACACGCCATGGAACGAAACCGCGCCGGGCCCGCAGCAGAGTACAGAGCAAAATCCGTTCCGTCGAGGTTGACCCCGAACAAATCATAGCGGCCGGCCTTGGGATCAGCTCCGATGCCGCGCTGACAGGACAGCAACAGTCGGCCATCGTACATCATCGACGGATTCAGGCAATTCGATAGGGTATAGGTCAATCGCCGAACTTCCGAGCCGTCCAATTTACAGGAATACAGCGTTCGTATCGGTGATTGCCCAAAGAGATCCGGCTGAGCCAGTTCTTGTACGAACGCCACTTGAAACCAGGGTGCCGGAGAATTCAGCGTAAACATCGCCGACTGATAACAAGGATTACGACAATCCCCCAAACCAGCCGTGATCGGGCGATAACCCGAACCGTCGGCGTTCATTTCGTAAATTGTCCAAGGATCGGCCGCCGTCTTTTTGCCCGCGAACAGGATATGTTTGGCATCAAAAGAAACCTCCGGATCACACGCGCTCTGAAATTCACCCGTCAAGACCCGAATGGCGCCGTTGCTTGTCAGCAGGATAATTTTGCCACCCAATCCCCAGACCGATTGCCCCGACGCGGGCAATTGGGTTAGAACGATCGGTTGATCTAATGGGAGTTGGGCCGTCAGGGGGGGAATCCATAAAGACAAAAAAAGACCCACACATAGGGTTTTAGGGCAACACAAACCCTTTACCGTTTCCGCTCTCCGTTTCCTGCCCAAGTACACCATCGAATTTGACCCCCTCCACGGGGTCCTCATCCTCAGTGAAATTATCCGACTCCCATTACCCCCCCACTTCCGGCGGGGTTTGCTTGGGGAAATCTTCAATCCCACAAACAGCGCAAGTATTTCAGGGTTTTATATTACCATATCGGCTTAACGGGGTCAAGTCCAATTCGAATTCGGTTCGAATTCGGTTTTACCGCACCACAAATGTCGCGGAAGCCGTTTTTCCATCTTGATCGGCGCAGATCAATCGATAATCGCCCCGTGGCAGTTCGATGGATCGGTCCCCTGCCGAGATGAGTCGGTTGTTCAGGAACCAGTTTAGGGGATGGTCATTATTGGTTTTTAACGGTAACTGAACTGTCCGGTCAATGGCCAGATAAGTCCGGCCGTCTTCAGGCGAGAGAATCTGCAATCGTTCGGACGGCAACGAGGGCATTGGCAATGGATGGGTCACGGCAATCGGACGCGGAATGTCCAGAGGAGTATCATTTTTGAAGATGGGCAGACAAAAGACCTTTGCCAACAAAGGTTCGGCGGCTTCGGCTCCGACGAAATCCAGTCGCCCAGTCCCGCGAAAACGGCCCACCCATACACCGACGGCAAAACGACCGTTGTGTCCCACGGCCCAGGCATCGCGACGGCCGGAACTGGTCCCCGTCTTCCACATGAACCAAGGTAATCGTTCCGTATCGGCGGTTTCGAAACCGTGAACCGGCCGATTGCGGCAGGAGAGGATTTCATTCAGGGTAGAACAGACATTTTCATCCAGAACCGTTCGGCCGTCATCCGGAGGTTGATCGACAAACAGGCGGGTTTTGATATATCGGCCCCGGCGGCCAAAGACGGCATACCCGTTGGTCAAATCCAGCAGGGATGTTTCAAATCCACCCACAACCAGCGACAATCCGGCTCTCAGGTTGATATCGGGAGGCAGATCAATCCCAACCGATTCAACCAATCCAAAACATCGCCCCAGTCCGGTTTGGCGAGCGATATGCAAGGCCGGGATATTCAAGGATTGACGAAGGGCATCGGCAGCCGTCATGGGACCGGAATATTTCCGATCAAAATTTTCTGGTTCCCATCCGCCAAAATCCATCGGCACATCATATACAATCGAATCGGCGGCCAAGCGGCCTTCCTGGAATGCGGCCGCATAAATGAAGGGTTTGAGAGCGGATCCGGGGCTACGATGGGTTATCGCGGCATTCACTTGACCGGTTTGGCGATCAGAAAAATCCGTCGAACCCACCATCGTGACAATCGAACTGGAAGCAATCTCAATCACGACTACGGCCAATCCGCTGTTTTCCGGCAGACATGCCCGATGGTTTGCGGCAAGTGACTCGACCTGCCTTTGGATATCCCGAACAATGGTCGTCTGTCCCCCCGCCGCTCGCTGGGACAGAGCCATCATTGCGGCGTGGGCCGCGATAGATTCCCGAGGAGGCGAATTGATTGTCGGCGGATTGGTTATGGCTTCCTGCGCCTCGAAGGGAGAAATCCGGCCGCATTCCGCCATGCGGCCAAGTACAAAATGAGAACGCTCAATCGCAGCGGCCAGATGTTTTCGGGGATCATATCGGGTGGGAGATTTCGGCAGGCCCGCCAGAAAAGCCGATTCCGCCAATGACAAATCAAGCGGACGCTTGGAAAAATAGAACCGACTGGCGGCGCCGATCCCACGGATATTCCCTCCATACGGGGCCATATTCAGATACAACTCGAGGATCTGTTCCTTGTCGCGGATTCGGCTCAGTTGAAGGGCACGAAACATCTCGATGAGCTTGGATCGAATCGTTCTCGAACGATTGTCCATCATCCGACAAACCTGCATAGGGATCGTACTGGCCCCGGATACCACTCGCCGATAAAATACATCTTGCGCTGCGGCTCGCACAATCGCCACGGGATCGATACCCGGATGCGAATAATATCGCTGATCCTCGACGGCCAGGGTAGCTTCGACCGCTCGCGGATCGACCTCGGAAAGCCGTATCGGAAGACACCACTGTTCCTGCGGCGAGACCGTACGCAACAGCAATCCGCCTTCACTGTCCAGGACCATCGGGCTGGCTTGAAATCGTGAAAGCTTTTCTTCGGGAAACGGAAAAACGCACCACAAGAAAGACAGGACGATGCCCGAGATCACCGTAATACAGACCAAAGTCAGAATGACCTTTCGCACCGCACGAACGATATTTGAACTCCGGGGCCTCATGGTTTGATCGTCACTTTTCCCAACCGGCCCATCGCACCGATTCCCGAATCGTACATACTGGAGGCCTGGATCGGCGGGATGTCAAACACTCCAGCGGTAACCACGCGAAGCGAATAACGATGCTCCTGTGTTTGTCGCCGCGCGGTACAGAAGATCACGACCCGGTCATCCAGAAATTCAACATGGTCGGCTTGCGAAATCTCCGACAGAGTGGTCGTTCCGGATGTGGCCAACCGCGGATTTTCTACCTCCATCCCGCCGGGCAAAGCATCAACAATCACCACATTTTCGACGGGTTCTTGTACGGGTGAATCGATTCGAATGACAACCTGGATCAGATCACCGACATGCAGGTCGTTAGCGTCAATAGTCTTTCCCATTCGGTCCAGCCACTGTCGTGAAATGGAAAGATTTTTGGAATAGGGCTCAAGCAATTCCGGCTTGGCCAGACCTTCGCCGACCGAACTGACATAGAGGATCCCACGACCCGTAGAGGAGATCGTCATCGGGCCTGAAACGGCCGGAATCATCTGTGAAAGCCCCTTTTCGTGACCGAAGGCGAATTCCTTTCCGTCGGCCAGGCGAAGCGTGCCGGCAAAATCGGGCGGATCCTGTTTGGACATCAATTGGTACCGTGTCAGAGCCATCAGAGCCGCGGAATTCTCCAGCGTATTCGACCAGCAGCCGCTGACACGGGCATCCATAAGCCGCTTGACCATCGCGGGAATTCGGGCATCTTGTGGATCGACTTCCAGCAGGGCTGCCAGCCAGGTCGCCGTCTCCTGGAGGTGGGAAAACATTTGTCCGTTTGTCAGGGAACCTTTCGTTGAATTTACCGGGTCAGCGGCCAATAACGATTTGGCCTTATCCGTCATTGCGGCCGCATGAAAAGCCGCTGCCAGGTGAGCCATCCCGGCCGGACCCAGTCGATCCCGCCGTTCGGCCAAACCGTTCATCCAGCCCAACCGGGGCCGGTCAAACCCGCTGAGCACATGACAGATCAACGCCCGTGTTCCGGCCGGATCGTCCGAATCGGGCTGGTTTAGCTGACTGTCCAGATACTTTAATAATTCCTCCAGAAATCGTTTATCGACCGGATAACCGGCCTTCTGCGCCTCGAGCAGGCACCAACCGGCATAAGCCGATCCCCAAGCAGAGGGCTCCGTCCCCCCCTGCCAGAAACTCAGGCCGCCGGAAACCGTTTGCATTGACCAAAGTCGTACAAATCCGGCTGTCACCATTTCCCCGATTCGTTCGGCACGCGCTTCATCGAACACCTTCGGAGCATGAATCATCGCAAACAGTTGGCTGGTGGTTTGCTCAAGACATCCATACGGATACCGGATCAGTCGTTCGAGAACCGGTTCCAACTCGACGGTGGGTCGTGCACCAATCGATACCGTTCGCTGTTCGGTTCCGGCGATGAAAACTTTCGAGGGTTCCAATGTCAATTCTTTGCCCGCAGAGACAGACAGGGTGTTGGCTTCCGTGTGCAACGCCGTTGCCGCTCGAACCGGAAGCGAGATCGACACCGCCGCCGTCAGGGACCGAGACGCCGAATCCATTCCCGATGCTTTGATTTGAATTCCGGCGACGCCGATTTGACGGGCCGCCACATGCAGAAGATATGTCATGGGTTTACCGGAGGGGACTGTGATTGTGGCGGATGGATTATGAATCGCCACTTGCTCTGTTGAGACAACTTCCAGTTGAAGAGCCGCATCCCCGCCTGTGGAATTGAACAGTTTGACGGGAACCTCGAAACGATCACCGGGCGCGGCAAACCTCGGCCAACCGGATTCAATAAACAACGGCGCTGTCAGCACGATCGGCCGATCGGCTTTTCCATAGCGATCCTGATCGACCGCCACCGCCATCACGCGGATTTGTCCGATCAAGTCCGGCGTTTTCATCTTCACAGACACTCGCCCCTCTCGATCCAGCGACAGGACTTCGCGCCAGATGACATTGGGTTCGGTCCGCTGGGCACGAACCGGGCTGCGTCTGAGCCCACGAACCGTCCGATCCGGTCCGTCGGCCCCGATACGGACGAAACTGGCCGGACGCTGATAATCCGGCAGAAGATCGAAAAACCCATCCGAAGTATTCACGCCGGGCAGACGCCCGGACAGGAAAAACCCATACGGATCCGGCGTCTGATAATCCGTTGGAAGCAGGATTCCCTCATCGACCGCCCACACATGAACCATACCCGGATGATTGGGATCGATCGCCGGATCGGCGACGATTTCCACCGTAATGTCCTGATTGGGCGAAAGGGTATCCGGTGCAACGATCTTGACCGGCATTCGGTTCACTTCATGGTCGAGGTCGATTCGTTTGATGCCCATTGCACGATGCGGTAGCCACTTGATCTGATTCGGATCGACGGCCCGTACCACCGCCGCAGTCAGATACGCTCCCCCGCGGAGGGTTTTCGGCAAGGGAATCGTAACTTCGGCTGAATTGTTTTTCATCTCGACGATCTGATGCGAAACAATCCGGTCCGTTTCCAGCGTCATTATCATCGTCCCCGACAATGGGCTGCGAACCAGCGCCTTGACGGTCGCACCCGGAATATACTTGGATTGGTCGGTTACGATTTCCAGACGGTCGGGTTCATTCATCGGCAAGCTTTGTTGGGCCCCATCCTCGACAGAATAGAAATCCAGCCACGTTTCGCTCTTGCTTTCCGAGTCGATCACCACCAGTCGATAACGACCAACATCGGGACAAGTTACGGGGAATGATCCCCGTACCGCACCGTTCGTTTCAAGGATTTCCGTTTTGATGACTTGAATTTTTTCCTCCGATTTCCATACGGGTCGGTTTCGGACTTGTGTCAGGACTGATTCGTATTTCACCGTCATTAACTGCACTTGCAACGGTCCCGGCGGGATCTCGGTGTCATCGGCTTTCAGGCATACCCATTCGGTTTTGCAGACCGTACCCGGTGAAGCCAGCACACCAGCCGGGAAATGAAGGCCAATGTGCTTTCCGAGGCGATCCACAATCGCCGACCCATTATCTGAGACCGAACGGGATCCGGGCTCGGTCACCGTCGCCGAATAAACCAGGCGATAGAATCCGGCCGGAACCGTATCCGGCACCGGTATATCCACTTTGGCGTTTCCGGTATCGTCCAGTTTTTCAGTCAGGGTCGGGATATGAATTGGGCCGCTGGTAACGGGTTTTCCAAACTGGTATGACTTGAAGGATTTGGAATGGAATCGGATCGGATCCAATCGCGGCTGGATCTGTAACAGCAATTCGGCGGCGGGCGCATCCCACAGGTAGCTGGCGGAAACCTGGACAGCCGGCGTCTCCGTCGGCAAATATCGGTCGGAGGTCGCAGCGGCCGTCACCTTGATCCGCTGGGGAAGAAAAGTCTCGACAAACGCCGCTGTACTTCCGATTGTAGTATCCGACCCCGGCAATGTGACTTCGAATGAATATACTCCGGTCTGCATATCCTCACGGGTCGGGAAGTCCGCATGAAAGTAACCCTGCCGCTCTTCCTTTCGCAGGATCACTCGGTCCTCTACGCGTCTGCCATCCGGACGGCTCACCAGCAGGCGAATCGGAAACGGCGGAGGGATTTGGCCGTTACCGCGACGAAGAATGCCGGTCAGGTGAACCGTATCACCCGGCCGATATACGCCGCGTTCAGTATAGACCATCGCCTCGACATCCTCGGGGTACGGAATTCCTTCAGCTTCGACATCGTCGATCATCCACTGGTTATCCCCCGGCAAGAGGTATCCAAGATCCTCATCCTTTCGAGCGGTAACTACCCACATGCGGCCATTCCTGCCGTAATTGGAATAATCCAAACGAGCGATTCCGTTCGGATCCGTTCGGCCGGTCGCCAGTGGTTGATTGTTAAAGGTAATGGCCTGGACCACCGCGTCTTTGACCGGTTTGCCATGCCGAATCGAGGTTACCCAGACCAAACATCCATCCTTATCGGACTTGACGGTGATTCCCAGATCGCTCAGGGATACCAGCATCCGATCCTGAGCCCAACGGTTGCTGGAGGAACCGACATGGATATAGTAGATTCCCGGACCGGGTTGGACCAGGTCATTAAGTTGGATGGAAAAATCCTGAAGCTTATTTCGCGGAAGATCGCACGGAATTGTCTTCCGGGGTAATTCACAAGTGGTTTGCTGCCGGTCGTTGTCATGCAGATAGGCCACCAGATTGTTTTCATAGACTCGCCATGCGGAGAGCTCAATGGACGAAACATTGACGGCCTTGACTTCGATCTGACGACTGCCGTACGGCGATAGGATCCCTCTCCGATGTTGTTGAAGGGATATTCCGGGCCTTCGCTGAGGGGTTTCAACCGCAACCGAGATATCCTTTCCCAGGGTTTTATCCTGGGCAGAACAAAGAATCGAAGGAAGTTTCAGGGTGTAGCGTTTCTCAGGCAAAAATTTTCCCGACACGATCAGCGATGCATCGCTGCGATAGGTCTTCATCTCCCCGACAGGAGGAGTAACGGCAATTTCAGGCAAGGTCTGTTTTGGGCTCAGTTCCTGAGAGAAATTCAGGCGGACAGAACCGATCTCGCTGAATTGAGGCATCTCGATATCGGCATAGAGAAAGGCAAAACCGGGATCCAGGGTTAAAATGCGTGAAATCGGGCTATTTAACGGCAAATCAGCACCGGGACTTTTCAGTTGTTCATGAAT